>NZ_CP100448.1:1875731-2188353 GCF_024227715.1 Halomarina litorea
CTCGTACCGTTCGATGTCGTCGGTCTTCTCCACTCGATCGTAGATCTCGCGAAGCGTGTCTTGTGCCCGGAGGAGCTTGTGCTCATCGAGGAACTGCCGACCACTCTCACTGATTCCGTAGAACTTGTACGGGAGATCGTTCTTCCGGCGGTCCTCGGGCAGGAGGACTTCCTCGACGATGCCAGCGTCGACGAGCTGCTGGAGGTGCTGGCGAATCGTCGTCTGGCTCTTGCTGGGGTTGACGTAGTCGAGTTCCTTCAGCGTCGGCAGTTCCGACGGGTGACCGAGGATGTCCTGGAGGAGCGCGAATCGCGTCTCCTGGGTGACGACGTTGAGCCGCTGAGAACGACGCATCGGAGCGACAGCGCGAACGGGCCGATGAGTATGTGGACGCGGCGTACCAGCGTATTGCACGCCCGGAAATCACTACGACGTGGGTGCTTGAAGCCGACGAATGTGCCGATGCGATCATCGAACAGTCATGATATTACGCCCTGACGGTCGTTGGTGCTCCGACAAAAGGTAGGCTTCGACGTTTCATCTATAGCTCGACGAACCGATCCATCCGCTCAGATGCCCGTACAGCTGTGTTGTCTGCCCGTAATAACTCCAGAGAACAGTCTCTCTCAGGGCTGACTTACACAGTATCCAGCGACTGAGGAGCGCCTCTTCCGTCAAACATCATGAATTTCGATCTGGTTCTATACTTTCCAAACTAGATGCTGTAAAGGACTGTGGACGATCTACTCCGAGTATGCTGTCGGGGACGATGTACTGATTTCGAGGCGCCACATGTTTTTTCACCAGTCCGGGAGTCGGTAGCCACGTATGAGTGATGATTCACCTGCGGACGAATCGACTACTTCAAGGTCCGCAGAAGGAGAGTCAGCCGAGGTAGAGACGGAACTCTCGCGGGATATGAGTCTCTTCGACATCACGTTCATCGGTGTCGGGGCGATGATCGGCGCCGGTGTGTTCGCGCTCACCGGGTTCGCGGCCGGCCTTGCTGGACCCGCGCTCACACTCGCGTTCCTACTCAATGGCTTCGTTGCGCTCTTTACCGCTGTTTCGTATGCCGAACTCGGAGCAGCATTCCCCGAAGCCGGCGGGGGATATCTTTGGGTAAAGGAGGCACTCGTTGACCCGAACGGCTTCTACGCGGGCTGGATGAGCTGGTTCGCCCACGCAGTTGCCTGTTCGTTATACGCGGTTACGTTTGGTGTCTTCCTCACCGAGTTCTTGGTTTTTGGTGGTGTTCTGGCACCAGAGTTCGAGTTGCTCGGATTCATCGGGCGTCATCTTCTCGATAAGATATTGGCTGTCCTGATGGTTTCCCTGTTTGCGTATATCAACTACCGAGGGGCTGAAGAAACGGGGAAAGCAGGCGTCGTCGTCACCGCGATCAAGGTCATCATTCTTGCTGTCTTCGTCGCCTTCGGTATCCTAGCGACAATCAACACACCCGACTGGCCCCAGAAATTCCTTAATAGTCCCAGCTTCGCTCCAAACGGGATTGTCGGCATTATCGGAGCGATGGGGTTCACATACATCGCGTTTGAGGGCTACGAGATTATTGTCCAGTCTGGAGAGGAGGTCGTCAATCCCGGCAAGAACATTCCGAAGGCAGTCTTCTACTCGCTCCTGATCGTCGTTCCCATCTATATTCTCGTCGCGTTCGCTGCTATCGGCGGCATCGAAGTGACAGCTGAACTCATCGCCCAACCCGGTGGGATACCGAACAGTGCGGATCCGAGTCTCCCGACGTGGAACGCGCTCGGTGATCTCGGCGAGCTCGGGATCATCGAGGCGGCTGGTCAGTTCGTCCCCTACGGCGTTCCGTTACTCCTCATCGCCGGTCTGACGGCAACGATGAGTGCTCTCAACGCGACCGTCTACTCCTCATCTCGGGTATCGTTCGCGATGGGCCGTGATCGAGCACTCCCAGGTTTCTTCAGTAAGGTCCACTCGGAGAAGCGGACCCCTCACTGGGCGATCTTCCTATCGGCGATCCTCATTGCACTGATGGCGGTTACACTCCCAATTGAGGCCGTTGCTGCCTCGGCGGACATCATGTTCATTCTGCTGTTCGTCCAGGTCAACTGGACCGTCATCAAGATGCGCAAGACTCACCCCGATCTCCCACGGACGTTCGAGGTTCCGTATATGCCATGGCCACCGCTCATCGGTATCGTCTTGCAGTTCCTGCTCACCCCGTTCCTGCTTTCGGCCCTCGGTATGCAGATCGGCTTCGGGCCCGATTCACACGGGTTCATCGCGCTCGTCACCACCGCGATTTGGATGGGGTTCGGAATCCTCATTTACTACGGCTACTCGGAGCCGAAAGAGGAGGAAAAACTCGAAGAGGAGACTCCGACGGTGGCTACCGAGGAGGCCCCCGCACCGGAACGTGCGGAGACAGACCAGCGGATTCTCGTGCCGATTGCGAACCCCGAAAGCGTCGAGCAGTTGATGCGGACAGCTCTCGACGTCGCCGAAGACCGGAACGCCGACGTCGAGGTCATGAGTGTCGTGACCGTGCCGCAGCAGACGCCACTTTCTGAAGGGCGAAAATTTGTCCAGGAAGAACGAGCCGTCATAGACCGTGCAATCGAGTTCGCGGAGGAGGAACACCCCGATGTTCCCGTCAGTGGCAAAATCCGAATCGGCCATGACGTAGCGAAGGCCATTCTGAACACTCTCGACCAAGACGAGGCCGACCTCGTTCTGATGGGGTGGCGCGGCCGGGGTCGTCGCGCCGATTACGTCCTCGGGAGTAACGTCGACCAGGTCGTCACCCAGGCACGGTGTGACGTCCTCGTCGAGCGGATGGGCCCTGCTGGCGATGTCGACTCGATACTGCTCCCGACAGCTGGTGGTCCGCACGCTGAACTCGCGGGGAAGATCGCCCACGCGATTGCTCGTGCGACCGATGCCCGTGTTGAGGTCATCTACGTCATGTCCCCCCGTTCTGAGGAAAGGGGTGAGGCCCAATCGATCATCGACTCGGCGGCAGCATCGATCGAAGGGGTCGAGACCACGACAGAAATCGTAGAGGGGGACGATATCGCGTCGGCAATCGTGGAACGATCCGCCGATCACGATATTACTATTATCGGTGCCTCTCGGGAAGGACTGCTCCAGCAGCTGGTTTTCGGCGCAATTCCCGAAGAGGTCGGCCGACGAGCGAGGAATACGGTTATTATGGCAAAGCGCGACCTCGGGATCACGTCCCGAGTAACCCGTTGGCTGCGGAATCAGCGCTCGTAACCGGCCAACACCTCGGTTGAGGGCGAATCAATTACTCCCATTCTCTCCGTCGGAAGTCGTTGAACGAACGGTGCGCCCCCAGCTACGGCTAGGCATACCTCGCGTATATGGACAAACCACTACAAATGCCTGAATCACTCTTCCAGCGGGTCGTCGTTCCGGTCGCCAACCGGGAAGACGCCCGCGCGACAGCCACAGCACTGGCCCCCTATCTCGAATCGATCGGCGGCCGGTGTCTCGTCGTCCACGTAATCGAGAAACCGGTGGAGTGCCCGACAAAGCCTCCGTCGAACAGCGAGAATTTCTCGCGGACGATATATTCAGAACCGTCGAAGCAGACTTCTCGAAGCTCAAGTCCGACATCGAGACGAGAACGCTGTATGGGCCGATATCGCGGCGACGATCCTCGATGCAGCAACCGATGTCGATGCGAGTGCGATCTCGATGGGGTTCATGAACGCAATCTGCCCGAACGGGGTAACAGCTCCGAGAACGGGACGGCAGGATCGAGCGGGACCGTGAATTCGGGGTCGTACTCGTCGACGTCGGCTTGACGCATCACGATGAGCGCGATGTTGAGCAGTCCGTAGACGATGAGATGGAGGACGTTCCCTGCCTGGGCGAGCGTCTTCACGTCACCGACAACGATGAAGAGGAAGATGAGCCCGCCTGTGACAGCGATACTCCGGTACGGCGTCACAAAGTTGGGTGGATGGCGTTGAGCCTGTCCGAGACATCGGAGGGTGCCCACGAGCTATCGGTAATGGTGAGAGTCCAACCGATAGCCACGTACAAATAACGGGCACAGCACTGACGAGCATTCCACGGGTCCCCCAGATTGCGGCCCACCGTAGCCATCGCTCGAGGAATTCGGCCGTGCGTGTCCGTCTTGAACGCGGTGGCCCTCCCCCGTCGGGTCCTTGTTTGCGAGTAGTCACTCCAAGATCCGTCCAAGATACGTCCAATGGAGACTGGTGGGTCGATCAGGACTCCGTTCTTCACAAACGTGGTAAAGGAAGGGTCCGTGAGGACATTCAGCACAGCCTTCTGCACATGGCTGGCGCTTGACGACTTCCGTGTATCCGGTCCGTTCCTCGATGCGGACGATCTCTTCGCCGTTGCGGTTCTCGATCTGTTCGGTGACGTCCGGATGGACGAACCTCATTCGCTTCTGTGCGTAGTCGATGACTGCCCGTAGCTGGGACTCATCGAGGTCATCGATGTGTTCGAGGACCTCGTCGGGAAGTGTACTCGGCGCTACGGGCGACTCTTCGTCCGCGCCCATACACCCTGCTTCATAGCCCGCTAACTTAACTTATCCCCATAGGTCTGTGTTCGCGTCACCGCTCGACCTCATAGCTGAGTTCGACCTATAGCAACCCCTTCGAGGGTGAGATGGATGGAACGACACGTTTTCAATGATCTCGACAGAACACCGGAGTAGCGGATGTACATCATCATCGTGGGAGCGGGAGATATCGGTACGCCACTCATCGATATCGCAACTCGCTCAGGAAACGAAGTCGTAGTTATCGAACGAGACGAAGCAAAGGCAGATCGAGTGGCCAGCGAGCACGACTGCCTCGTGCTAAACGCGGACGCTACAGTCAAAGAGACACTCGTTGATGCCGGTGCAGATCAGGCCGATGCCCTCATTTCGACGACTGACCAAGACGCGACCAATATTATGGTCTGTCTGCTCTCCCAAGAACTCAAAATCCCAGGTGTGGTATCCGTCGTCCACAACCCCGAGCATATGGGATTGTTCCGTCAAATCGGCGTGAACACGATGGAGAACCCGCAGCAGCTTATTGCGGAGTATCTGTACCGGGCCGTAGCCCGCCCCGCTATCGTCGACTATATGCGAATCGGCGAGGAGGCAGAGGTGTTCGAAATTACGGTAACTGAAGAAGCGCCCGTCGCTGGAAAGACGTTAATCGAGGCTGCGGAGTCAGGACTGATCGACGACGACACGCTCGTTGTTGCCATTGGGCGGGAAGGAACTGAATCCCCCATCACACCTCGCGGGCAGACTGAGATCAGAGCTGGTGATTTGCTCACCGTCTATTCGGCACGGGGGGCAGACCCCGAACTCACGGACATTTTCGGCCACTACGAGGACCACACCGAAGAAGGAGGCGGGCCGTTCGGTCTCAGCGACTGATTGATAGCAGTTGGGTCGGCAACGAATACAACGAAGACAGCTCCAAATATGTTCAACTCACCTCCGGCAGCGGGTATAGATACGCAATTGCACCGGGATAGTCGATGGAGCAACCTGTGAACGGGACTAAAGCCACTATCGCCCGGGATCTGGGGAGAATGCTGCAAGCGCTCTCTGGGATGATGTTCATCTCAGTTCTCATCCCGCTGATCTGGAGGGAATACTATGCGATTCCGCCGCTGCTCGTATCAGGTTTCGTCCCGCTCGCTATCGGACGTACATTGAGTACGGTCTTCGCGGACGCCCAAGTGCCGGGGAAGCTCCATGGGATGATGATCGCTGCGACAGGATGGCTTTCAGTTGCCATCTTCGGCTCACTCCCGTTTCTCACGATTGCTTGGACGGTCGAATCATCTCTCGGTATCGGTCCACTTTCACCGCCACCACAGACGACGACGCTTGCGGCGTTCACGGAGCCGCTAAACGCTCTCTTCGAGAGCATGAGCGGCTTCACCGGTACTGGATTGACGATGACCGACAACGAGGAAGTCCTCCCGCGAACACTCCAGTGGTGGCGCTCGTTCATCGAGTGGATCGGTGGGGTCGGGGTGATTGTCCTCACGACGGCGATTCTTGCCCGCCCTGGGAGCGGTTCGCTGACCCTGTATGAGTCCGAGGCACGATCCGAGAAGATTCATCCGAGTATCGTCTCGACGGTTCGAACCATCTGGTGGATCTTCATCCTGTTCACGTTCGTCTCCACCTTCCTGCTATGGCTTGCTGGTATGCCTCTGTGGGGGGCCATCAATCACGCCATGACTGGGCTGGCGACGGGTGGGTTCTCGATTACGGACAACTCGATCGCCACCTATGATAGCGCACTCATCGACTTTGCGCTCCTTCCCGTGATGGTTCTGGGCAGTATCGCCTTTCCGGTCCATTACCTCATCCTCCAGGGAGACCTCAAGAACCTCTATACAGATCTGCAGACTCGGTGGGTGTTCGGATCCTTCGGGCTTGGATCGGCCGTTCTGTGTGCGATGGTCTATTTCGGTGGTACGTACGACTCGCCGTTCACGGCCATTCGTTATGGGTTGTTCCAGTTCGTCTCCGCAGCATCGTGTACGGGATTCCAGACGGCTGTCGATGCGACGAACGTCGCGCTCGGCCGTTGGCCTGCCGAGGCCCAACTCACTGTCTCTCTCGGGATGGTCGTTGGGGCAGCTGCCGGGTCGACAGTCGGCGGTATCAAACTCATCCGGGCACTAACCCTGCTGAAAGGAATCCGATACCGCATCACGGACGTTTTCTACCCGAACACGGCAGTCCGACGGTTAGAGATCAATGGCCGCCGGCTATCTGACGAGGAGGCAAACCGTGAATTCGAAGAGGCGGCGATAATCGCATTCCTGTGGTTTGTCTTCCTTGCTTTAGGAGTATTCGTCCTATTAGCTATTCTCCCAGCAGGCGACTACACCCTCGAGAACATCATTTTCGAGGTCGCGAGCGCGCAGGGGAACGTCGGTCTCTCGGCTGGCATCACTGGTCCAGAGTCGCTTCCGGCCTTCGGGAAGGTCATGTTCTTGTTCAATATGTGGATTGGCCGTCTGGAAATCATTCCGGTTCTGGTTACGCTCAGAGCATTGTTCCACCGTGGAGGGTTGTACCAGTGAAACTCACACGCTTGCCGCTCGTCGGTTCTGTTATCGAATCCGGTGCTGATGACTCGGTGTTTGATGCACTCCTACTCTCTAGCCCGTTCGTCCTCATTCTAATTGCTATATTCGGGCGAACTCTCGTGACCGTCTGTCTAGCGGGAGTATATCTCATCCTGTTCGCCCTGTATCTCCTGTACAACGGGCTTCAGTGAAGCGATTGCCCCGCTAACCTTGAACTGCCAGGCGTTCCCCCATCGTTTTGTATTGACGACGTCCCAAAGAGGATAGCATGGGCTTGAGGACGACGGTGAGGCGGGTCTTTCGTCGACGGAACACCCCGACGTCATCCACGAATGTGCCCGATGCGGGACGACTCTGCCGACACGAACTGCTGAGTGTCCTCACTGCGGTGATGTTGAAGTTTTCACGACGCCTCTCAGTTCCGAGTATACGTTCGAAGGATGCGACGACGACTGTAGCGACCATTGCTTTGGGGTGCTGGCCCCTCACCGAGTCGGGAAGTTAATGACCACCTGGTGTGACGTTGGCGTATGGAGATCGTAGTCGTCGGTGCGGGCAGCATTGGGTCCAGCCTGATCGAAATGGCGACTCTCGAGGATAATGACGTCACAGTCATTGAAAAGGACCCAGCAACTGCCCACGATATCGAGGAGCGATACGATTGTTCTGTGATCGTCAAAGACGCCACTGACCGCGAAGCGCTCTGGGCGGCGCGTGCAGAGGACGCCGACGTGGTCATCGCGACGACCGAGCAGGACCCCGTTAATATGATGGTCATGATGCTCTCTCGCGAGATGGGCTGTGAGTCGCTCATCAGCGTGGTTCACAACAAAGAGGATATCGAACTCTTCCGGACGCTTGGTGTGAACGTCGTCGAGAATCCACAGCGACTCATCGCGGAATACATCTATCGAACGATTCGTCGGCCCGGAATCAAGGACTTCATGCGGGTTGGTGATACCGCAGAAGTCTTCGAAATCACGGTCGCTGAGGAAGCTGCAATCGTTGGACAGTCGCTTGAAGAGGCAGACATGGCTGGATTGCTCCCCCCGAATATGATTACCGTCGCGATTGACCGGGATGGTGAGATCATCGTCCCTCGGGGGCCAACAGAAATTCGCGCTGGCGATCGTGTGACGATCTTTTCCGATAACGGGGTTTCCGAAGATGTCATCTCGCCGTTTCGGAGTGCCGATGACGAGGAGTGATTCGCCCGAACTTTACGAACTATAGTTTGTAAACCACATACGCCCATGGGCTGTAAGTGGATAGTGGTGGCTACCTGCTTTCACAGAACGAATTGAGTCTCCGAGGTCATTCGGCTGCTGCGATCATCTGTGCTGGGATTCGGTCGAAGGACTCGTCGAGAGCCTGCGCATCTTCGGGGAGTAACGCTACGACAAGGAACGGGGCGTGTTCGGCGAAGTACTCGATGAGTCGGGCAATTCGTGTTGCATCGATTGCTTCTAGCGAATCGAGGAGCATCATCGGAACCACTTCATACACCTGGTGGACGAGGTATCCGGATAGTGCTACTACGAGCCCAATAACCTCGCGCTCGCTTTCGCTCAACGTGTCGATCGTGTCTTCGTAGACCGCGCCGTCTTCATTGGATCTGACGACGTGCAGTTCGAATGTAGACACGGATCCACCCCGATACCCACCACGTCGAGAGTCGAACTTCGTTCCTTCTTTCCGCTCAATCCAGACGCGTTCGATGTTTCTGTATTCGAGGATGTCAAGGATGTCCTCCATCCGTGTGTTGAATGCCTCGATGGCTTCTCGTTCGAGGTCTTCGATCCGGGTGCGCTGGGATTTGAGTTCCTCCTGAACCTCTTCTCGTTGCGCCTCGAGCTGCTCCAGTTCGTTATCCAGTTGGTGAATCTCCACGAGGTCGTCCTCGACGTCGGAAAGTTCCTGTTCGAGTTGACCCCGCTCGTACTGGAGTTCGCTGAGGCGCTCGTAGGCATCGAGGAGTTCGGTGTCTCGAAGTTCCTCGGTCTCACGAACCCGGTGTTCCTGAGTTTCGATTTCGTCCCGGAGTTCGTCAATCTCGCGTTCGACCGTCTCTACCTGACGCTGCCGTCGTTTTATATCTGACCGAACTTCTTCGAGTTGGGATTCCAGTTCTGCCTTCCGCGTTTTGGTCTGTTGAAAGTTCGCCCGCTGCGTACGGAGCGTTTCGACGGTGTCTTCGAGCTCATGCAACTCGTTCCGTTTCTCGGCGATGACATTCCGGAGTTCGTCGAGGCGATCACTGATTTCACGTTGTTCGACTTCACTACCGCACGTCCAGCATTCGACGAGTTCGGTCGCTGGATCGAGTCGAGCCGTTACCTCTTGCCCGGTCGACGACCAGAGGTCGAGGTCAGGCCCTTCGTTCGATAGGAGGTCTTCGTTGAAGTCGACAATAGCAGAGAGTTCCGTCACTAGATTCGACAATCGACGCTCACGTTCCTGAAGGGTGGTCAGCTCGGACTCAATCTCGGAAAGCTCGTCTTCTTCCATCGACAGCGAGTCCATCTCACACTCGAGCTCCGCTCGTTCGTTCCGGAGTGCACGGAGAGTCTCGCGGTGCGTCTCCACTTGAGACTGCTTGCGATTGAGCTGTTGGCGCAGTCGTTCGAGTTCGTCGAATGCCTCCTGGGCGGCACCAGCTTCTTCGGGGTCGGCTTCGTGCTCATCGACGGTCTCCCTGACCGACTCTAGCGCTTCTGCTATCGCCTGCAGACGGTCCTGGAGGTCTTCTTCACGCTCTTCGAGTTCTGGAAGCTGCTCACACTTCGAACGGATTTCGTTGATCCGGGTGTTCAATTCCGTGCGCTCGTCCTCCAATTGGTGGATCGTCTCCTGAATGGCATCCGTATCCACCGGTCGCATGATGATCTCCCTGAGGCTTTGTCCGTTCTGGATTGCCTGACGTGCCGCGTTGTCCTCGAGTAGGCACGCAAAGAGATCCACCAGCTCGGAATTCTCGGAGTAGGGCGCTCCGGTTCTGGTAACGTCACCATTTGATCGGACGAACCGGCGAGAATAGGTTTTTTCGTCGATCGATAGCTTGACGAATCCTTCTTCGGCGTCGCTTTTCAATGTCGCTCCAGACCCCCCCAGTGCGCCTGCGAGCGCTGTCAACAGCGAGGTCCGGCCTGTAGCGTTCTGTCCTGTCAGTATTGTCACGCCGGGATTGAGCGTGAGTTCACACGCTTCTATCCCGCCAATATTCTCCACCGTGACTGTTGCTGGCTCGCAGCTAGTTTGCTGTGACATTGCTTTTTGATCAGGTTGTGTTGGGGATCACACGTCCGGCAACTTCGTTTGTGACCCGTTGGCACGCTCTCCACTTGATTTGCCCGGTCTCTGTATGTTGCACAGGTCAGTCTCGTTCATACGTGCAGGCACAGCGCCCCGTGTCAAGCAGTTCATGGAGCCGGTACGATTCTCCGCAGGCATCACAGGTAACTCGGACTGAATGGGTGACCTCTAGCGGCCCGGTTTCGAGATCACCTGCGCTTTGGAGACGGGAGAGGGATTCTTCGATAACTTGCTCACTCCGCGCCCGTGCCCACTCGATCGTGCCCCGTTCGGCAGCTGGGTCTACGTGCTGGTCTCGACTGGTGTCGATATCGAGACAGTCCTGTAGATGGTGTCGCATCGTTGTGTGTGAGACGAAGTCACGCCGAAGACGGTCGAGATCAATCTCTCGGTTCTCCAGTTTGGATTCCACCTCTGTTCGTCTGCTCTGTCGGATCTCATCATCTGTCAGAATCTGATACAGTGTTTCGGGGTCGCCAACCACATCGGCCTCTGCAGTCGCAAGAGTTCGCTCGAGGATGCGAGTGTTCGTAAACGTCGCGAGGTCGCGGAGACTACTCCCTCGCTGTCGGCGAGTGCGGAGTTCGGCATCGAACTCGAAGAGGTCATACGAGTCAATTGCCCGTCCGACCTTGCAACACGCGGCGTTTGTCTCCTGTGACATACGATTGCTATCTGATATAGAAAGACGGGTAGTATAACTTGATTGGGGGCCGAACCAGATTAATACCCGCGTTCAGCAACACGGCCCGCGTGCTGATAGAACAGCTACCGGGTATGTCTGTACGAGACTCTCAACCGGCGGAGGACCCCCCACGATGGCCCGGAGATATCATGTTCTGTGGGCTCCTTTGCATTCTCGGTAGCATAGTGGTTCGGCCCGCCGCACAGCTGAATCCCACCTTCAATGACATCTCGGCAGCGGTCGGATACTTTGGCCTCCTTCTCGTCTTCATGGGTTTCTTCATTCACATCTCTCTTGAGTGACTCTCGAATCGACGCCACCATCTGTAACCGGCAAATCGAACGGCTGGCAGTGGTCCGCCGTATTAATATAGAGTACCAGAGTTATCCAATACAGGTGCCACGGTCATGAGTACTGGGAGTGGGATCATTCCTCTCGTCGTGACGATCCTCGGACTGGGTGTCGTAGCCCAGATATTAGCCGATCGGCTGCAAATCCCGAGCGTCCTTTTTCTCATCCTCGCAGGCATTGCCGTCGGACCGGAGGGTCTCGATATTGTCGGCTTGGATTCGTTCGGTGGTCCAGAACCTCTGTCAGCAATCGTCGGCCTCTCGGTGGCGATCATCATTTTCGAGGGTGCGTTCCACCTGAAGATCGAGAAACTCCAACAGGCGCCACGCGAGTCGTTGCGGCTAATCACGGTGGGGGCACTCGTCAGCTTCATCGCGACAGCCGTTGCCGTCCGGTTCGCTCTAAATACTTCGTGGGAACTGTCGTTTCTCGTCGGCGCTCTCCTCATAGCAACTGGACCGACGGTGATCACTCCCATTCTCAAAGTCGTCCCTGTTCGAGATCGTGTTGGGGCCGCCCTCGAAACGGAGGGAATCGTCAATGACGTGACGGCAGCGATCCTAGCGGTCGTGATCTTTGATGTGGCAGTCGTCGGAGGCACTCGGCTGCCACTCTTGGTCGAAGGATTCACGTCTCGATTGGGTATCGGAGTGCTGGTCGGCGTGTTCACCGCCGCTACGATGTGGTATCTCCTCAAGCACGTCGACCTTTCGCCGACGAATGCCGTCCAGAACGCTCGACTTGTCGTTCTTATCGGCGCGATTGTGACTTACGGTCTCGCAGAGGGTTTAGCGCCGGAGGCAGGCATCGCTGCCGTCGCGACGGCTGGGATCTTACTCGGAAATGCAGATGTCCCTTATGAAGAGGAGATCGAGGCGTTCAAGGGCGATATCACCCTGATTGTTCTCTCGTTTGTATTCATCTCGCTGGCGACGCTGCTTTCGTTCGCTGACCTCGTAACACTCGGACTTGGAGGAATTCTCGTCGTTGTCGCGGTTGTCGGGTTGATTCGCCCAGTCTCGGTGTTACTGTGTACGTACGGTGAGCGATTGACTGTCCGTGAGCGGCTCTTCATGAGCGCCATTGGACCTCGTGGTATCATTCCAGCCAGCGTTGCGACGCTGTTTGCACTCGAACTGCGCCCGACGAATCCGGACGGGGCGGCTATTCTGGTAGGCACTGTGTTTCTGGTCATTCTCACGACCGTCGTGTTTGAAGCTGGTTTCGCCCGTCACATCGCACAAGCGCTCAACGTACTTCCCATGCGTGTACTCATAGTTGGCGGTGGTCGCGTCGGTCGCGGCCTCGCCGAACGACTGGAGGATAGAGGTGAAAACGTCGTCATCATCGATAATGACCAAGCAACGATCGAAACTGCTCGAAATGCTGGGTTTAGTGCCCGACACGGCGATGGCACCGATATCGACGTGCTTCAATCGGCCGGGATTGAGAACGCGAAGATCGTCGCTGCTGCGACTGCAGACGACGATGTGAATCTCCTCATCGCCCAGCTCACGAACTCGAAATTCGATGTCGAGACGGTAATCGCGCGTGTAAACACCCCTCGGAACGTCGAGGCGTTCGAGGAACTAGGGGTTCGGGCCATCTCAGCGAACGATGCGATTGCTCACGAGATGGACAATGCGATCGAGCGACCTGCACTTTCGGAGTGGATGACCGAACTCGGCCGAACTGGCGACGTGCAGGAAATAGAAGTAACAGCAGAAAAGCTAGTAGGGAAATCCATCAAGGAATTAGACGAGTATCTCCCGGACGGAGTTCTCATTGCACTCGTCAGTCGCGATGGAGAGTCGCAGATCCCAGAACCGGACCTTATTCTTGAGTACGGTGACCATCTTACCTTTGTTGGCAGACGTGATGCGGTTCACGAAGCAATCAAACAATCTCATCCTGAACCTCAATAGTGAATAGATAAGCAAATTGTTATCCTATCTACTTTCTCGGCTGATCACCACAGTCCGTCGAATTCACTCACCGAAAGGACGAGTTCGAGTCCCCGTTCGAAACGATCTCGAAGAGGTGCCGAAGAAATTCCAGAGGCTCGACCGAGACGGACATCTTCGGCATAAGATGTCTGGATCTATCGCCCGGCTTTCGACGTATGCTCCAAGACCAATCTGGACCCTGTGTTCTTGATTCAACCGACTCGCGATCTATCGGTTCTCGATGGCAAGCAATCTATACCGTTGTCTGAGCCATATTCCACTGGATTCGGGCATGTTTGCTCCCATCCAGAGCACCCCCTCACAGCTGTCGGAGCGCTGACCGGCATTCTGCTCGGTAGTATTGAAGGCGTCGCGCTCGGAGCCGTTATGGGACTTTTCGTCGGAAAGACGCTCCAAAGTCTCATTTGGGCCGTTGTGAGCGAATGACCAATGAGTCCGCTGAGAACCACCCGCATCTCGTCACACAGCAGAGATCTACATGGAGGTTAGACCTGCCCCTCCGGCCGCATATCGAATTATTCCGAAAGTATGGGGGAAGCTCCCGAACTCGGAGATCACCGCGGTTTGAATATTGCGACGAGTAGAGATGTGCAAAGCGGTACTCCAGCAAGTGCCACCAATTCTCCGAGTGTCACTATTACAGGAACCCGTTCGGTGAGCCCGATAATCTAAATGAGCAACTCAGCTCCAATACTAGTGGTCGAGGTGCGTGCAGTCCGATCCGACGCACCCAGTAGTGTTCCGACGGCTTGGGGATAGACGATTCCGTGCACGAATAGCGTAAGCCAGAGGAGCAGTTAGTGTACCTTCAAAAACGTCGAATCCCCTAGCTAATCCTCATCACGCTCACGGGACATCGCAACAAAGAGGGCGAATAGGGCGCCGGCCAGTCCGACGCCACCGAGGGCGGCGAATTCGTCGTCGGTAACGCGGGGGAGGCCCTCGTAGGGGTCGCCGACGACGATAGCCCCACGCATCCCTTCCGCGTGATGAGGGTCACAGGAGTACTTGCTAACACCAACACCGTCGAACACCATTCCGAAGTCACCCTTGGACTGCTCGGGACTCTCGTAGCTGTCGTTTTCAGCTGTGAACTTGTGCGGGCCGTCCTCACCCACCCACTCCCAGAGGACTTCCGTACCTGGATCGATCGCTACTGCGGCTGGCGAGATAGCGAAGCCACCGCCGTTACCCGCGGTGCCGACCTGGATACGGACGAGCGAGCGACCGCGCATGTCGACGGTCCGCCCGTAGTTATCGGTATGCGAGAACCAGCCACCGTAGTGGGGTTCCCGCGCGAGGTAGGTGATCTCCTCTGCGTCACCGGATTCGCCCGCCGGGAAATCGGCGTTCTCCAGACCAACGTCCGCATCGCCAACGACGACGGCGCCTTTCATCCCCATCACCTCGTGTGGGCTGCACGCGTACGTGGTGACTTTCTCGGCATCGAAAGTGTGCTCGAACTGGTGCCCAGACGTGTCGACCAGCTCGCTGGCGTAGCTGCCGTCCGCTGCGGTGACGTCGTGCACACCACCCTCACCGGTCCATTCCCAGCGGACGGTCGTACCGGGATCGACGCGGAGGCAGGCGGGCTCAAAGGCGAATGCCCCGCCATTGCCGTCTGCACCGACCCGGACCAGCACGAGGCTTCGGCCGCGCTCATCGACGACGCCGGAGTAGTTCGAGACGTTCGAAAACCAAGCCTCCAAGTCCGGCGTCTCGGTCGCGGTCGCGCGCCCGCTCGCACCGCCCACGAACATACCGGAGGCAGCCAGCAGGGTCGCCGACTGCAGGAAGCGTCGGCGAGGCAGCGAGTGGCCCGTCGCCGGTACTGTCTCGGGAGTGGTACAGGTACTGTTCATACTCATTGTACAGGTGCGACGGACATAGGTCAGAACGCCAATTCTCAAGGTCCGAGAGCCATATATCAGATATATACTGTTTTCTGAGTTATATCTATTCAGAGGTCAACCACGCATGTCCTACACCACTACTCGTCGTCGCGTCCTGCAGGGAGTCGGTCTCGGTGGGACGATGGCGCTCGCAGGTTGCGTCGTCGGCAACCCCATGAACGATGTCCAGACTCGACCGATGTCCCTGGACACCGACCAGCCCGCGTCCCTCGGTGCCGCGAAACCGGTTGACGTCGAACGAATTGCTGCCGATCCGCGTGATATTCCCGCCCCAATCGAGCGCTCGGGGCCTGCCACGGTCGAAGTCGAACTCGAGACGCTGGAACTGGTCGCCGAGGTCGAACCGGGTGTGACGTTCAGCTACATGACGTTCAATGGGCGGGTTCCCGGCCCGTTCATCCGCACTCGCGTGGGTGACACGGTCGACGTCACTATCCGGAACCACGAGAACAACTCGATGCCACACAACGTCGACTTCCACGCGTGCCGTGGTCCCGGCGGGGGTGCCGAGGCGACGCTGGTCAACCCAGGCGAGACGAAACGACTCAGATTCAAGGTCACCTACCCGGGCGCGTTCATCTACCACTGTGCGGTAGCGAACGTCGATTACCACATCTCTAGTGGGATGTTCGGCATTATCCTCGTCGAACCCGAGGATGGACTCCCCGAGGTGGATCACGAGTTTTACCTCGGTCAGCACGAACTCTACACGAACGGAAACACGGGCCAGAAGGGCCACCACGAGTTCGATTTCGCGCGAATGGGGATGGAAGACCCGACGTACGTCCTGATGAACGGGGAGAAGTACGCCATCACGCCGGACAACTACGCCGAGATGAACGTGAAGACGGGCGAAACCGCCCGTATCTTCTACGGAGTGGGTGGGCCAAACCTGTTCAGCAGTTTCCACGCCATCGGCAGCGTCTGGGACGAGGTCTGGGAGCAGGGAGCGCTTGCCAGCGAACCGATGCGCTACGTCCAGACGACGCCGGTCCTCCCCGGGAGTGCCTGCGTCGCGACGATGTCGTTCCCTGTGCCGGGAGACTTCAAACTCGTTGACCACGCACTTTCGCGGGTCGCACGCAAGGGCGCGCTCGCAGTCGTCACTGCCGAAGGACCGGAGAATCCAGAGGTGTTCGATCCGATCGAATGACGAACCTGCGTGCCGTGCAAAAATCGATGGTGACCAGTCTCTCTTGTTTGGTAGTTACGTGTCGTGTGACGTGAACGCGCTCGTACGGCTAATCGAGTGTAACAGGCGCTAGTCGGCCATGCTGGGGCGCCGCGAGTCCGTCTCCGTCGGTTGAAGTCGGTTATCGAGTGCCAGTGGTCCACTCCCCGTGATGAGCAGGACAGATACTAATCCGTACAGAGACAGGTGCGCCAGGACGGGGTCGTCCGGCAGGCCGAACAGCGTCGTCGTAAACAGCAGGAACGCAACCAGTGAAAACCCGCGAGTGAACAGCCCGAGCAGCAAGACGATGCCGACTGCGATTTCAGTTACTCCCGCGCCAACTACCCACAGCTCCGGTGGGGCTGGTACCACCACCGTCAGGTTATATTTGTCGACAACCGCGAGGGCTGACTGCGGGGACATGAGTTTCTGGACAAATCCGAGATAGACGAAATTCAACCCGAGACTCACACGGAGCAGCGTTGGCAGGTACACCTTATAATCGACGACGAGGTGTTGGAACCAGACGGCGATTCGATGGATAGGGTCGATCCGCCCGTACACTGTGCTGTCGGCTTCAGCGACGCGCTGGAGGACGTCATCAGCTGACGGCCGTCCGGCGCCGAGCAGGATAATGGCCAAGAATCCGCCCACGAACTCGTTGGCAAGCAGGATGCGCGGGTCGACCACGAGGCCGACGACGTAGGCAACCAACCCGATCGCGGCGACTGCACGCGTTGCAAGTCCAAACAGCAACAGGAAGCCGATACCGATCTGGAGCAATCTTGCCTCGATGGGTACGGCTGGGCTGAAATAGTAGCCTGCAAAGCCTGCACCGACCAGCGGGAAGCCAATACCGATGCGCAAGAGCCACGGAACGAGGTCAGTGTACTCTTTCATCGTTGCCCGGAACTCCGCGATGTCACGGGGGAACGGCCTGACGAGGATCCAACCGGCAAGCAGTCCCACGAGTCCCACCGCACCTACGGCTAAGAGGACAGCATTCAGCGGGTCCGACATCGTCGTAATGACGAACTGGATCGCCTCACCGATCGTCTCTGGGTCTGCGTCGACCACGTAATCGACGTGGGCGGTGGCGATCCCGCTCAGGAATATCGTTGCCGCTCCCACCGGGATTGCGCTGCGAGCTATTCGTCGTATCACGTCATCTAGCAGAGACACCGGATGTATAATCGTCTCGGAGAGGGCTCCCGATGGACACTACGCCAACGGAGGAACGAATTAGAATCCCAGATTCACTATGTCGAAGAAACTGCAGGACTGAATTCCCCCGGTTGGCTTTCGATGTACCCACCGTCCATCTTCTAGCCGAAGATGTTCGGGCACCTTACTTTCACTACTCGCACTCATGCCAGAAATCACGACCCTTGATGACCTCACGAAGGCACCACACGCGGAAATATTCGAAGAACGACACTCTCGGGCGGTTCACCTCCAGCTGGATGCGGGTGATCGTGTTCCCCCGCACACCCACCATGGGACAAACATCGTGCTTCACCTGGTGTCTGGACATCTGGAACTGTCTTTGGACGGCGGGACCTACGATGTGAAACCAGGACAGCTCGTTCGATGCAGTGGCGAGTGCGAAATCTCACCGCATGCACTCGAACCGAGCACGGCCGTCGTCGTGTTCGCCCCGAAAGCGGACAGATCCGAGTAATCGCGTCCATAGGGAAGAAACAGCCTCGGTCTGGACCGTTTGCGGGTGATAGACAATATTTGAGAGACGATCTCTCAGAAAGGAGCGTCTGGGTCACCACGACTCGGCCGCTCGTTCTGCCTGGCACGTTCCATGAGAGTAGACCCGACGTCACCGTCGGGGACATGCGTGACGGACCCGGTCGAGAGAAAGTCGTCCTCTAGGTTTTCGAGCTGGTCGTTAATCGCATCGCTCTGGTGATGCATCCGAGCAGCTCGAACACGGACGAGATCGTAGTCGTGGCGGTCCGACAGGCCATTCCACGCACGGAAGGTACCGATCGTGAGCGTATGCGTCTGTGGACAGAATGGGGTCGTCGGCGTGGATTCAGCCCGGAGCGTCGACTCCGGTGGGCGTTCTGGCTCTGGAACGTCGGCATCGCCGTCATGGTGTTCGTGTCCGTACTCCCGGTCGGGTTCCTCCAATTGGAGACGGCGTTCACCCAGAGCTACGCCGCCGCACGGAGTCTAGCGTTCTACAACAGCGACCTCGTCCTGTTCCTCTTCTGGGCGCGGCTCCCCGGTGACACGATGATCATCCTCGGGACGCTCGTCTTCCTCTACGACATGGTCGCCAAGCGGTTCACGTTGCGGTCGGTCTCGCTACCACGTGATTCTCCAGGTTGGGGGACAATTCCCGACCGGGGGATGGCCGAAGACGACGATTGGTATCGAGGAAAACCAGCGGCTACCTCACGTCCGAATCCTTCTCTCCCCTCGATTTCACAACACCCTTGGTCGCCTCGCTAGATGCCAGTCACGTAATGAGCGAGGACGAAACAGTGTTCGACCGCCTTGGCGGTCACGAGGCAGTCGAGAGCGTCGTGAACGATTTCTACGACCGTGTGCTAAACGATGAGCGCGTCATTCATCACTTCGAGGACAGCAACACGACGGAACTCCGGGCTCATCAGGTCCAATTCATCTCTGCGGTAACCGGCGGTCCAGTCGAGTACTCTGGGGACGATATGCGCGACGCTCACAGAGGTATGGGCATCACCGACACCGAGTTCAATGTCGTGGCAGACCACTTGGATACTGCACTCGCTGAGAACGGGGTCTCCGACGAAGACCGTGAACTGGTTCTCGAGACGGTCGAGGAACTGCGTCCCGAAATCGTAGAGACTGCTGAGAGTGGCGAAACGAGTTCGGCGCCTTCGTGACTACTCCCACAACGGTTCAGTCGTGGGGGTCGTCACTCTCCATACCGCTCCCGGAAGAGACCCAATAGCAGGTACGCGTACAAACTAGCACCGAGAACGGCGAGAAATCGCCCGATCGCCATGGCGACGTCAACCCCGGCGAGCGACCCGTACACCTCCACGCCGAGGCCAGCTGCGAGACACCCCATCGAGGCAAGCGCCGTTCGGTCGTTGGCGCCCGGGAACGTGCCGACCGCTGGCGGGTAGAACTGAAAGGCGACGCCGACAATCGTGAGTCCGAGGAAGCCCAACAGGTTCAGCCGGTAGTGAGCAATCGACCAGCCGGGCGACCCACCAGCGAACGCGAAGTGGGCACCCAATGCAACTCCCACAACGCCCATGACGACTCCAACCAGCGGCCCGTAGAGACCGACACGGCGACGCTCGGAGCGAACAAAGAGTACTACGTACGCGACGGCGAATCCGCCAACGGCGATGGATTCAGCGACGGCGCCAACCCGAAACCACGTCCCTCCCCAGAGGTTCCCGGCGACGAGCGCGGGGCCGACCGCACCCGCGGTGAGGACCACGGCGACGAGCATCACCGGGGGCGAACTCACGAGGAATCGCGGAAGGAGGCGGAAGCCGACCGTGAACACCAGCAACGCACCGACACCGGCTGCGAGCAGGTGGCTCGCGCCGGCCATCCCGCGTCCGGTGAGCGTCGGAAGAGCCGCCGAGACGGCGACCGTTTCGTAGGCACCAGCAACGAGGTAGGCGAGAACGACCGGGACGAACGCGTTGGCGGCGCGGTCGACCCACTGGCGGTCGACGTTGACCTCTCCGGTGCCCGTCTCACGTCCCGTGAGGTTGTCCCGGACCGTCCAGCCGACTGCGCCGACGAAGACGAGCGCGCCGAGCGCCCAGCAAACGGCGCCCACGATACCGACGACGGAGGGTACGTCATCGAAGGGCGCCACGGCGAGGCCGACGGTACCGAGTGATAGCAGCGGGAGACTCATGGCTGGCGCCCCAGGATGCGAAAGCCTCCGATCAAAGTAGGAGGGGACGAGCGCGTACCCCTTTCCAGCGACGGTGTGGAGGACGAACCCGTAGAGTCCGAGGACGACGCCCGAGCGGTGGGGCGCATCGACGAGCGCGGTGATCTGCCACGCGACCAAGAAGAGTGCGCCGACGGCTACGTGCCGCCGAGCCCCCTGTGAGACGCGCGCTGCACTCATATGCCACCACAATTGGAGTGTCACCCGCTAAACGTTTCCCCGTCACCACTCGTTGGAAGTGACGAACTCGAGAAGGACCGCTATGTTCGGGACGTCCCCGAGGGTGAGGAGTTCGATGCGGAAATGGCAGCTCGTGTCTGCCCTGTGGACGCGATCACGGTCTATGACGACGAGGGCGAACAGCTGGTTCCCTAACTCGGTCACTTGATGCGGTCACAGCGAATAGATTGTGAAAATTGAATGGAACAGAGAAGCCGTAGCCCCACCGTTCCGGTTACCAGAACTTGAGGTTTCGCTTGATGGCCTCGCGTTTCATCACCTGGATCTCTTCGGTGATCGGGATATCTTTCGGACAGACCGTGGTACACGAGAACTGTGTGTGGCACTGCCAGACGCCGTGTTCTTTGTCGAGGAGGTCCAGCCGGCGTTCCTGGGCATCGGGCCCTTCGCGTTCGTCCATGTAGAACCGATAGCCCTTGACGATCGCCGCCGGCCCGATGTACTCGTCGTCGGTCTGGGCCGGATTACACGACGACGTACAGCAACCACACTGGATACACCGGGAGGCCATTTTGATCTGCTCACGGTTCTCGGGCGACTGCCGCTGCTCTTCTAGCTCGCCGAGGGGGAGATCATCAGGCTGGAAATACGGTTCGACGGCCTCCATCCGTTCGTAGAAGTGGTCCATGTCGACGACGAGGTCCTTGATGACCGACTGGTGAGGCAGCGGCTCAGCCCGAATGGGTTCGTCGAGTCCCGAAACCTGCGTCTGACAGCCCAGTCGCTGCCGTCCGTTGATGAAGAAGCCGTCACTGCCACAGACGGCCATGCGACAGGAATGGCGGAACGTGAGTGAGGAATCGTACTGATCTCGCGCGTAGATGAGCGCATCGAGGACGGTCATTCCCCGTTCGTAGGGGACGGTGAATTCGTCGAATCGGGGTTCCTGTTTGGCCTCGACATCGGGGTCATACCGAAACACTTCGAGCTGGATCGTGTCAGGGTCGGCGTCGGCAGCCCGTTCGCCTTCGGCCTGTGACTGAACAGCCATTGCCCGCTCTCGTTTCCGCTCAAGCCGTCGCTGCTGCGGTGTGTCTTCGTCGTCAGATGCGGGCTTCGTCGAAGCAGATGGCTGTTGGGAGCTCATAGGTCCCCTTCTGAAGAGCTAGGACCCTCTCGTTTCGCAGCGAGAACGAGCAACGCGGTACTGTCCGCCTTTGCAACCGGAGAGATGTCCTGTGCCCCATCGAAGTGAACGACATCACCCTGAGTCACGTGGTACGGCTCCCCATCGAGTCTGAGTTCGAGGCTGCCAGAGATGAGGTAGAGCACGATGTCTCGATCCGGATGCGCATGCGGCTCGACATGCTCCCCCTCGGAGAGGGTTAATCGGATCGTCTTCGGTTCCTCGCTGGGAAAGGCGTTCGCGTGTGGTTCCCCTTCGAGTTCCGGGAGCGATTTGATGTGGACCATAGTGTTCGGATCGGTGAGTGGACGGATTCACAGCCTGCCGCCGCCGTTCGCTGCGTTCGTGACGTTATTCGATGTGAGCGCGGACGACGTGGCCCCCACAGCCGCACTGTTCGACATACTCCCAGCGGACGTCCTCCTCCTCGAATCGGTCGGTGAGAGCGTCGTAGAGATACGTCTCGGGATGGCCATGCGCTTCGTGGGTGACGAGATTGACGTGGTGGCCGCTGGTCGTGTGTTCGATGGCCTCGATCGCGTGTCGTTCGAGCAGAGAGCGATCGTCGGCGTATTGTGGTTTCTCGAGATTCGCCGACCACGAGTTGTCGTGAGTACGGTCAGTGACGGGTTCCGTCTCGCCGTGGCCGTGATCGTGATCGTGTGGGTCTGTTGCCATAACTGGCTGTAGGTCCGCTACTGTCAAAAGAAATGGGGTCCCCGTCTCGGTGATGTATAGTCACGGAAAATTGGATTCAGGAAGTCTGAAGCGGTGGATACGGAACTACCCACCCCCAACCATTAGTGAGCCGATTGTCGCCTCCACGCTCTGTGGATCGCGTAACCTCACACCCCGCCGAATCCTACTAGAAGGTAGATCGATCCAATTGGTGGATCAGGATATACAGGACGACAGACGAATTAATCAGGGATGGTGCTAACATTTAACACTACCCCCTCACCTTGTCACGATGTTGGGAGTATACAGTCGGACGATCCCCGCAAGATATTCGATAAAAACAATCAACACTTTCCCACCAATCATGCACCGTCGCACTCTCATCATCGTCGGCATCCTTCTCGCCGTCCTGCTTCCGATGTGGTTCGTCGGGCTACAAGGTGAGCCGCCGTCCGAGGAAATCGAAATCGATCACAGCGTCAGTGAGATTCGACCGCTAAGCGGATTCGTCGATACTCCCAACAAACTCTCCCCGAGCCAAGTGGGGGTGATCGTTTGGATTGCACTTCTCGGTCTCGTCGGCGTGACAGCGTTCTTCCACCGATTTATGGACAAGGCGGCGAGGTCTGACACTAGTGGCGGCGAGACCCTCACTGACGGGAGTGGTCGCACCGCGCCCTGGATCGAAACCGAGGACCGCTGGATTGTCGCGTATCATCCTTCGAGTGATGCTCTCGAGGGTCTCATCGCCATGGGCGGGCTCACGGTCCTGACCATTACCTTCGCGGCACTGTTCACCGGCGAGTACCTCACCTTGGCCCGAACCCAGTACTTCGGCATCTACGCCTTTGGCATGTTCATGTCGCTGGCTGGCCTGACCGTCTCCTACTATGCCTGGTTTATGCCACATGTCGAGGTGGCCGAACGGAGGGATCACTAATGGACGAACGTACACAGCACGAGATCATCTCGCAATCGTATCCGACGGCCGACGCCGACGAAAGCCCGAAGACTGACCGGAGCGACGAGTCGCAGGCCACCACAGGCAACTGTCCCTGTTCCAGGTCGGGAACGACCGAAACGCCGAGCATCTACAAAGAATTTCGGCGTGACGAGCGCGCGAAGATGGCACGACGAGACTACGCGAAGGTACTTGCGACAGTCGGTGGGCTGACCGCCGTCGGCAGCCTCGCTGCACCGCTTGCAGGACTGACCCAGGTCTTCGAGCGGTCCTACACCGGGCCGGTCTACTCTGACGGCATCGCCCTCGTCGACGGCGAGGGCGTACGAGTTGAAGAAAGCCGACTGGCCGAGGGCGAACACATGACCGTCTTCCCGGAGCCACGACCGGGCATCGATCAGGCCCCGACCCTACTCGTACGGTTTCCGGAAGACGCCTACGGCGGTACGACCAGACTCGAGTTCACCGCCGGCGGCTATGCCGCCTACTCGAAGGTCTGTACGCACGCCGGCTGTATGGTCGCCGACCGTGACGGCGATACGCTGGTCTGTCCGTGTCACTCGGGCCGGTTCGATCCGCTCTCAGGTGCCGACGTAACCGGTGGCCCGCCGCCACGGCCGCTCCCACAGCTTCCGATCACTATCTCAGATGGAGGGGAGCTGATCGCCGTTGGGGACTTCGAAGCCCCCGTTGGGGCCGGAGGGGGTGAGTGAAGTGGGACGACTCGATCGCCTCTACGGTTGGTTCGACGATCGACTCGGACTCGGCTCGGCGCAGACGTTCCTCGGGAAGGCGTTCCCTGCGGAAGACTCATACCTGCTCGGGGAAGTCGCCGCCTTCTGTTTCCTGCTGCTGGTGTTGACGGGCATCTTCCTCGGCTTCTTTTTCGAGCCGAGCACCTCGGACGTTGAGTACGAAGGCAGCGTCGCCGAGTACCAGGGCGAGGAGATGCCCGAGGCGTTCGTCAGCGTCCTCAACATCACCTACGACGTCCCCTTCGGGATGTTCATTCGGCGGCTCCATCACTGGGCGGCCCACCTGTTCATCGCCTCAATCGGACTGCATATGTTACGAGTGTTCTTCACCGGAGCGTATCGCAATCCCCGCGAGATCAACTGGCTCGTTGGGACCGGCCTCGCCGGTCTCGCGATGGGTGCGGCCTACACCGGCTACGCGCTGCCCTTCGACGAGTTCGCCAGCACTGCGGCGGGCATCGGCTACAACATCGCCACGTCGATACCGTTGCTCGGTGACGCCATCGGCCAGATCGTCTTCGGGGGCGATTTCCCTTCGAGTGCGACGGTTCCCAGACTCTTCTTTCTGCACGTCCTCGTGATACCCTTGCTGATCGCCGGGTTGCTCGGATTGCACTTCCTTATACTGATACGCCAGAAGCACACCGAGGCTCCGCGCGACGGGGACGTAACCGGGCGGGAACACGTCGACCGGAACGACGGTAGCGTCGTGGTCGGCCTTCCGATGGTGCCCAACCAGGCCGCGGTCAGTGCCGTCGTCTTCTTCCTGACGTTGGGGGTCCTGTCGTTGCTAGCAGGGTTACTTCCCGTCCACAACGTCGCTCACTACGGACCTAGCGATCCGGCGAGTACACCCTCCCTCGTCATGCCCGACTGGTTCCTGATGTGGGGATATGGCTTCCTGAAGCTGACGCCTGCCTGGATGAGCTTCGACCTGTTCGGGATCCACGTCAGTTCCGAGTTCGTCGGTGGGCTCTTGTTGCCAAGCCTGGTGTTCGTCGCCGTCGCCGTCTGGCCGTTCATCGATTACGAGTCGGAGCCAATCCACTTCGGAGCCGACCCCCTAGTGCGACCGTTCCCGACCGCGGTCGGCATCGCCGGGGTGGTCTTCGTGATGCTGGCCTCGATTGCCGGCATGGACGTCATCGTCGCCGACCTCGTCGGGTCAACGACGGCTGTGATCAGGCCGTACCTGACTGCGATGTTGATCGTCGGACCGATCCTCGCCGGTCTCACGACGTACGCCGTCCTCGGCGGCTTCGGCGATGGCGGGCGTGACGGCGGTCCGGCCATCGGCGATGGCGGCAGTGAACGGGACCGTCTCGAACCCGATAGCGTCGACCGGACGAGCGAGTCGAAACCGGCCGCCGTCGAGGACGGCAGCAGACCGGAGGACACCGATGAGTAATCACTACGAGAACAGGAAACGAACGCTGTCCGAACGCCAGTACCACTGGGTGGATCGAGTGACCAAACTACTCGGCGTCGCCTTGATCGGCACCGGGCTCCACGTTGGCGGCGGGACGGCGACCGGCATCGCCGTCGCGGCGCTTGGCGTCGTCGTCGGACTGCTGACAGTAATTATCAATCGAGAATGAGTGACAGAAACGACTTCCACGACGACTCGGAATCGGTCACGAGAGACATCGACACGGCACGCCGTGACTTCCTGAAAGGGATCGGCCTCGGCGCGGCACTAGGGGTCACCGGCGTGAGTCTCGCCAACCAGCAAGAGGGGATGGATACGCTCCAGGTCGTCGACGACCCCATCGGCGACTACCCGTACCGCGACTGGGAGGATCTCTACCGTGAGCAGTGGGACTGGGACTCGACGGCCCGATCGACACACAGCGTTAACTGCACCGGCAGCTGCTCGTGGGAGGTCTACGTTCGCAACGGCCAGGTCTGGCGAGAATCTCAGGCCGGCGACTACCCACAGTTCGACGAGGACGCGCCGGACCCCAACCCCCGCGGCTGTCAGAAGGGCGCCTGTTACTCCGACTACGTCAACGCCGACCACCGCGTGCTCCACCCCCTGCGCCGCACCGGTGAGCGTGGCGAAGGCAAGTGGGAGCGGATTTCCTGGGACGAGGCGCTGACCGAGATCGCCGAGGAGGTGGTGGAGACCGTCCAGGCAGGGGAGTACGACGCGATCAACGGCTTCACCCCAATTCCCGCGATGAGTCCGATCTCCTTTGCCTCCGGGAGTCGCCTGCTCGACCTGCTGGGCGGCGTGACGATGTCGTTCTACGACTGGTACTCCGACCTGCCACCGGGCGAACCCATCACGTGGGGGACCCAGACAGACAACGCAGAGAGTGCTGACTGGTACCACGCCGACTACATCATCGCCTGGGGGTCGAACATTAACGTCACGCGCATCCCCGACGCGAAGTACTTCCTCGAGGCGGCCTACAACGACACGAAACGCGTCGGTGTCTTCACCGACTACTCCCAGACGGCGATCCACTGCGACGACTGGTTGAGCCCCGACCCCGGCAGCGATCCCGCACTGGCGCTGGGAATGGCCCGGACGATCGTCGACGAGGGGCTCTACGACGAAGCCCACCTGAAAGAGCAAAGCGACATGCCGCTGCTGGTCAGAGAGGACACCGGCAAGTTCCTGCGGGCCGCCGAGGTGGACGGCCTCGGTGCGGGAGTCAACGACCCCGAGAAGGTCTTCGTGATGCTGGACGACGGTGGCAATCTACGGATCGCACCTGCTTCACTGGGCGACCGGGACGGCCAGCACGACGACACGGCGAGCATCGAACTCGGCTTCGACCCGCAGCTCTCGGTCGACACGTCGGTCTCGACGGGGGACGGCCAGGTGTCCGTTCGCTCGGTCTGGGAGAACCTCCGGGAGGAACTCGCCCAGTACACACCCGAGTACGTCAACGAGGTCACCGGTGTCGGTCGCGAGACGCACCAGGAGGTCGCCCGCGAGTTCGCGAGCGTCGAGCGAGGCAAAATCATCCACGGCAAGGGCGTCAACGACTGGTACCACAACGACCTGGGTAACCGGGCGATTCAGCTGCTCGTGACGCTGACGGGGAACCTCGGCCGGCAGGGGACCGGCTTCGATCACTACGTCGGCCAGGAGAAGATCTGGACGTACGAGGGCTGGCGAAAGCTTTCGTATCCGACCGGCAACGTCCGTGCCGTCCCGACCACGCTGTGGACGTATTTCCACAGTAACATCCTCGAGAACGTCGACGAGGAGACGGCGGCGTTGATCCAGGAGTCGATCGACCGCGACTGGATGCCGGTGTATCCCGCAGAGCGGGAGGACGGTTCCCGTCCCGATCCCAGCGTCCTGTTTATGTGGCGAGGGAACTACTTCAACCAGTCGAAGGGGAACGTCGCCATCGAGGAGCAACTGTGGCCGAAGCTCGACCTGATCGTCGACATCAACTTCCGGATGGATTCCTCGGCGCTGTACTCCGACATCGTCCTGCCGACGGCCAGCCACTACGAGAAGTATGACCTCTCGATGACCGATATGCACAGCTACGTCCACCCGTTCACGCCGGCAGTCGAGCCGTTGGGGGAGTCGAAGACCGACTGGCAAATCTTCCGTGAGTTGGCCGCGAAGATCCAGGAGGTCGCCCAGGAGCGCGGGACCGACCCGATAGCGGATCGCGACTACAACCGCAACATCGACCTGCAGAGCGTCCACGACGACTTCGTTCGCGACTGGGAGACCGGCGAGGAAGGCCCGCTGGCCGACGACCGGGCCGCCTGTGAGTTCATCCTCGAACACTCCGAGGAGACCAACCCCGAGGGATCTGACGAGCAGATCACCTTCGAGGATATCGATGAGCAGCCCCAACGCTTCCTCTCGGTCGGCGACCACTGGACCTCGGACCTAGAGAAGGGAGAGCCGTTCACCGCCTGGCAGCGGTACGTCCAGGAGAAACAACCGTGGCCGACGTTCACCGGCCGTCAGCAGTACTACGTCGACCACGACTGGTTTCTCGACCTCGGCGAGCAGTTACCGACCCACAAGGAGTCGCCGACGCTGCAGGACCGCGAGGACTACCCCCTCCGGTACAACACGCCCCACGGCCGGTGGTCGATCCACTCGACCTGGCGGGACTCGACGAAGATGCTCCGGCTCCAGCGTGGCGAACCCGTCGTCTACCTCAACCCTGAGGACATGGACGACCGGAACATCCAGGACGGCGACACTGTCCGCCTGTACAACGACCTCGGCGAACTGGAGATACAGGCCAAGCGCTACCCGAGCGGTGAACCCGGGACGGCCCGGATGTACTTCGCCTGGGAGCGGTTCCAGTTTCCCGACCGCAACAACTTCAACTCGCTCGTATCCATGTACATGAAACCCACCCAGCTCGTCCAGTACCCCGAAGACACCGGCGAACACCTCTCGTTCCGTCCGAACTACTGGGGCCCGACCGGCGTCAACAGCGACGTCCGCGTCGAGGTCGAACGGATCGAAGAGAGCGCCGACGCGGACGCCGACGAGGAGTCCGAACGACCGGCCGCCACCAGCGACGACGGGTCCGAGGACGAACCCAGCGGCAACGACTCGACCGCCGACGGGTCGAGCAGCTTGATCGATGAAATCGGCGGACAAGAAGGAGGAAACAGCCAATGAGCCAGACCGACGACGGTACCGATGTCCGCCTCGCCGATGGAATCGACCACCAGGTGGCGATGGTGATGGACCTGAACAAGTGTATCGGTTGTCAGACCTGCACTATCGCCTGTAAGACCAACTGGACTGACGGCGGCGGCCGTGAGTACATGTACTGGAACAACGTCGAGACCAAGCCCGGGTCGGGCTACCCGCGCGACTGGGAGGAGATGGGCGGTGGCTGGGACGAGGACGGCGAGGAACGCACGCCTGGCGAGTTACAGAGCAAGGAAGAGTACGGCCGTGCCTGGGAGTTCAATCACGAGCAGGTGATGTACGAGGGCAGCGACGAGCCCTTGCGGCCGATGGAACAGCCGGACTGGGGGCCGAACTTCGACGAGGACGAAGGTGCCGGCGAGTATCCCAACTCCTACTACTTCTATCTCCCCAGGATCTGCAACCACTGTACTCACCCCTCCTGTGTCGAGGCCTGTCCACGCTCAGCATTATACAAGCGCGAGGAGGATGGCATCGTCCTCGTCGATCAGGACCGCTGTCGTGGCTATCGCTACTGCGTCGAGGGGTGTCCCTACAAGAAGGTCTACTACAACGCGATGAAGAAGACCTCCGAGAAGTGTATCTTCTGCTATCCACGCATCGAGGGTGAGGGACCGGAAGGGGAGGTCCTGCCGCCGTCCTGTGCGGAGGACTGCCCACCCCAGCTCCGGCTCGTCGGGTACCTCGACGACGAGGAAGGACCGATCCACAAACTCGTCAACGAACACGGAGTTGCCGTACGCCTTCACCCCGAATACCGCACGGAGCCAAACGTCTACTACATTCCCCCGTTCGCGCCGCCACAGCATTCCGAGAGCGGCGAGTCCATCGAGGCCGAGCGCATCCCGCGGAGCTATCTCGAGGAGTTGTTCGGGCCCGACGTCCACGAGGCCCTGAATACAATCGAACGAGAGCGTGCGAAAGTCGAACGCGGTGAGGAGAGCGAGGTGATGGAGATGCTGACGACGACCGACACCGCGGATCAGTACCGGCTGGAGGTGTTCGACTGATGACGTATAGCACTCGGCAGGTATGCCTGCTGGTGATGGAACCTAACTGGTGGAGGGAAAATGGACCGTAAACCGACGCTCTTGGCGGCACTACTTGCTATCGGTCTTGTAGTGACGACACTCGTCGTACCGGCGCTGGTGTCAGCCCGGCCGGCCTACGAAATCCCTGTTGCGAACGTGGACAACAGTACCACGCTGGACACAGTCGACGGTGAGGGGTGGGACGAAGCCCCATCCGCTGGCGTATCCCTCAGCAGTTCCGGTGCGGCCGTTCCCGGCGGTGACGAGAGTACGATCGACGAAGTACGTGTCGCCAGCGCACGAACCGATGAGCGGCTGTATATCCGCTTGTCCTGGGCAGACCCGACACGGGATACCAGCGCAGACGACGTCCGCCAGTTCGCCGACGCGGTCGCAGTTCAGGTGCCCGTCAACGAGAGCGCGAGGCCGCCGATCGCCATGGGTAGCACCGACAATCGGGTCAATGTCTGGTACTGGAATGGACTGAACGTCAGCCAGGAACTCCTGGCTGGGGGCCCAGGAACGACCACAGTCCTCAGTGACAGTAACTTGGAAAGCAACGCGACGTACCAGGACGGTCGTTGGCACGTGGTGCTGTCGCGACCACTGGACGACGTGAGCGACAACCGCACGTCCTTCTCCGCAGAGCAGGACGTCGATGTCGCCGTCGCGGTTTGGAATGGGTCGAGTATGGAGCGCTCTGGCGCGAAAGCCACTAGCGAGTGGCACTACCTCGCGCTCGGCCCAGGGCCGCAGGGCCCGCCCTATGAGACGATTCTCTGGCTGGTCGCCGGTCTCGGGATCGTCTTCACGACGCTGGTGACCATCGAGGGTGTCCGCCGTACGAGGGGTGAGTGACCGTGGCGACCAACGACGATGACGATCGGATCGAGTCTGTCGTCGGAACGAACGATTTTGCCGACGAGCTTGATGTCGATGCTGGCGCTCGCGGTGCGATCTACGCGCTGCTGGCGCGGCTGTTCACTGAAGCTGACGAGGAGCTGTATGCCGCGCTGTCCGCTGGTGAGGTCACTACCGAATTCGACGCGCTCCTCGACCAGACCAGCCTCGACGTCGAGCCACCGAACCTCACTGTTACGGAGGACCGAGAGGACCTCTCGGCGAGGTACAACGACCTGTTCGTTGTCGGCTACTCGGAGGTCGTCGACAAGACGGACGGAACCGTCTACAACGAGGGCCCTCCGGTATCGCTGTACGAGACCGACTACCGGCCGAATGTCTCTTGGAACGACGTCAACCTCGATTTGGCGCGAGCGTACGAATACTTCGGCTGCGAGGTCGACCGAGAGGTGCGTCGCAACCACGACCACCTGCGACTCGAACTGGAGTTCATGGGGTATCTCTGTCGCCGCGAGGCTGCCGTCGATTCCGACGTGGCGGCCGCACGCCTAGACTTTCACGACCGGCACCTCCGAGTGTTCGCCGAGGGACTGGCTGAGGCACTCGGGACGGAGCCAGGCACCGGCCTCTACGGCCGCCTCGGTGGCTTTCTGAATGGGTTCACGTCCGCCGACGTGGACGATCTAGCCGCTCGAAAGGACGATCGGGAGGGCGACAGAACGTGAACAATGAATCTTCAACCGAGCGATCAGCTACGGGGGAGAAGACGGGAGGGACCGGGGAAACCAATCCGATGTTCCGCCTCAACTGGAATCGGACGCGTTTCGCCGGTGGTCGTGACCGGATCCTCCTCGCAGCCGGTGCCATCGCGCTGGTGTTGGTCGCACTCACGACGACGATCGGCATCGTTCGGAACCTTCCTTACCGACCGCTCGTCGTTCCGGAGATCGTCCGCTCGCTGATGGTCGGTGGAACGCCCGCCGTCGTCGCAGCGACACTCGTCGCGGTCGCACTGGCAACACGACGAGACGATGTCCGTGTGGGGCTGCTCTTTGCCGGTGTGTTCGGTCTGCTGGCGGCGGTCAGTGAGAGTGCAACCCTCCCGGCAGTCGCCGCCGTGGTCGGTGGCGGCACCATCGCGCTGTTCGGGAGTCTCGGTCGGCCGGCGACCTATCGCGAAGGGCGCCGGATCGCTGTCGGGGTTCTAGTGACTGCCGGCATTGCCATCTCGCTCTCGAGCACTGTCGGACTACTCGAGGCTAGTTATCGTGGGGCCGGTGGTTTCCTCGCGCTCGCGGGTCTCGCGGCTCTCAGCATTCGTGCGGAGGGCGACTGGGCCGCACTTGGTGCCGGCGTCCTGGCATTCGCCGTCGTCGTCTACGCGAGCGTAACACGACCGTTCGTCGTCGGAAGCGGGCTGCTGGTGGGGTTCGCCGTCGTCGACGTCTCTCATTTGCTTGCTGCGCTTGCACTCGGCGGCGGAACGGCCGCGGCGGTTGGCGGTCTCCATCGCCGTGAATACAGCCTGGCGTTCGGTGCCGGTCTCCTCCTGTTCGCTGGCGTCCCGGCGACGCTGCCACGGGCGATGGCAGTGTTACTAGGTGCGATACTGGCACTCGCTTCGACCGATCGGCTCGTCGACAAGGATTCACATGATCGGGATACCAAGGAGGTCTCAGAATGAGAGACCCTGAGGAGGCAACAGACGGCCCGACAGATCCTCGCGTCCACCCGGAACAAAGCCCAGGTTTCGGTGAGGAACCTGAGGGGTTGGAAGATATCGAGGTAAGCCGGGACGTGACGCTGGGCGAGGCGACGCCACGGGAACTCCAGGCGACGGATCTGGGGCCGGTCGCCGACCACTCTACTGTGGACCTGATCGAAGACCTGACATCGGACGATATCGTCGAACGGCGGCGAGCGGCGCTCGCGCTGGGTGAGAAGCGACCGACAGAGGGTGTCTTAGACGCACTCATCGAGATCGGCCTGGCGGATGACGACAGTGACGTCCGGCAGTTTGCCGTCGAATCACTCGGCAACGTAGGCGGTGATGGGGCTACCGAGAACACGAGGGAGCGCTCGGGTGAAGCTGCCCAACGAGCCCTCACCGACGATGACCCCTGGGTCCGTGCAGAAGCAACAGTAGCGCTGGATCGAATCGACCGGACCGCTTACGAGCAACACCTCGAAGCGTTACTCGAGGATGACCATCACGCTGTCCGACGGAACGCGGCCATCTCTCTGTTCAAGATTCACGGTGCTGCCCTGCTGGAGACATTGCTCGACCTCTCATACGACGACAGTGAGAGAGTACGGGAGTGGGCCGCCCACCTGCTAGCCGGCGTCGACGATGAGCGTGCAGAGGGGCGACTGGAAGAGATCGCTGCCACAGAGGACGAACCGAAGGTCGTCCGGAGCACTGCGGCGCGGTCGCTAAATATCGATGTCGGCAAGTTCCGGCGACAGTTCACCGGCGGCTTGGAGAACGACAGCGCAGACCTACCTGGCGAAAGCCGACTCAACCGACAACCGGATCTCTAACATGGTAGAGGACACTCAGCGCGCCGACGAAACGGACGGACAGGACAGCGAAGATACCGTGTCGGTTGATATGGACGAAGTCGAGGCCGCGTTGCGGCAGGTCCGTGATCCAGAGGCTGACGTAACCGTCTTCGAAGCCGGTCTGATCGAGGATATTCGGGCGCACGACGGCCATCTCGTCGTCGAGACCGACTTGAGTGACTTCCCGCCCCAAGAGGCACAGTCGGTGACGACGACGCTGATGCAAGCGGTCTCGGACGTGCCCGGAGTCAGACGCGCCCACGTTGAGCACGTCCAGTCGCGGCCGGAAATGGAGGGACGAGCGATCGGCCTCGGTGCCGCGGATCGGGTGATCGCCGTCGCCAGCGCGAAAGGCGGCGTCGGCAAGACGACCGTCGCGACATCGTTAGCCTGTGCCCTCGCTGCGGACGGCCAAGATGTCGGCCTGTTCGACGCGGACATTCACGGCCCAAACGTCCCGGAGTTGCTGTCGGTCAGCGGGCCGGTCCACTCCGACGAGGACGGCAATCCGATCCCGGTCGATGCCGACGGCCTCGAGGTGATGAGCGTCGGGCTGCTGTCTTCGAGCGCCCCGTTGGCCTGGCGTGGGGCGATGGCTCACGACGCCCTCTCGGAACTGTACGAGGAGACGGCCTGGTCGAACCCGGACACCGTTGTATTGGACCTGCCGCCGGGGACCGGTGACGTCGCCCTCACGACGCTACAGGATGTCCCCGTCGACGGTGTCGTCTTCGTCACGACGCCGTTCCACGCTGCTGTATCCGATACGCATCGCTCTCTCCAACTGTTCGAGGAGAACGACGTCCCGGTGCTCGGCGTCGTCGCGAATATGGGCGAGTTCGTCTGCGAGGAATGTGGTCATCCTCACGAGCTGTTCGAGGGTTCGGATCCGATAGCGGCTCTGAAAGTGCCGGTTCTCGCTGAGATTCCGTTCACCTCGTCGATGCAGGAGACGCCGCGGCCGACACCCGATGGAGTGACCGAGTACGCGCGGGAACTAGGAGCCGCAGTACAGAACCGGATCGACGAAATCTGGACGGTCGACGTGCCGGACGGAGCCGTCGACCTCAGAGGCGTTCCTCCCGAAGATCGCCACGAGCGGGTCAGACATGGCTTCGAAGAGGTCGGTTCCGGGGACACGTTCTATCTCGTGAGCGACCGAGACCCGACGTCTGTACGGGGGTTTCTTCTCGATCTCGTCGATGACCACGATTCACTCGGTCGCTTCGAAGTCAAACGCCAAAACCCGGAAACGTGGCTTCTCCGAACCGTGCATCCGTGAGTTCGCGGATCGTCAGTCGTCGTAGTCGATGTCCACGACAACCCGACGATGGTTCTCGTCGTCGCCCTCGTAACAGTAGAGTACGTCCGACGCCTCGTCTCTCGTCGCACGATGAGTGCCGTCACAGAAGGGATACTCCTCCGAAAGGCCACACTGACAGACGGCGATATCGCCTTTCTCAGCATCAACGTCGCTGGCGTCAAGTTTTCGTGGACCGGTTGCTTCGTGTCGTACGAGTCGAGCCATATCCGTCGCAGACCAACGGGCACCACAAAACCCTGGTCGTACATCATGTGAATCCGTGACGGTTTTCTGTCCCGTCGCGTCTCTCTGTTGTCATCAAGACGGTGCTAGTAGGCAAACCATGGCTGAGACGAACAGTCCCCGATATTCGGAGTTGCAGACGACATGACGGCAGGGTCACGTGCGGGCATTGTGCTCGCTGGCGGCTACTCCACTCGATTCGGCGAACACGACAAAGCATTAGCTCGATTGGATGACAAGCCACTTCTCATGCACGTGATCGAGGGATTGGCCCCCGCAGTAGATGGTGTGGTTGTGAATTGCCGGTGGGAGCAACTCTCTTCGTTCCGCCCGGTGTTACGAACCACATCGGTTGATGTCGACATCGCTTTCGCACCGGATCCGGTCCCTGACAAAGGGCCAGTGGCCGGCATTGCAGCTGGACTCCGGGCGGTTTCGACACCATACGTCGCCGTCGTCGCCGCCGACATGCCGTTTGTCGACGCCGAGTTTTTCGATGACTTGTTCGATTTGGCGGCCGGGCGCGACGGGAGCGTCCCGCACATCGATGGTCACGTCCAGCCGATGCACGCAGTATACCGGACGGCGGCAGCCCGCTCCGCGGCCGGTGACGTAGTCGAATGCGGCGACGGGAGCCTTCATGGCGTTATTAATCGCCTTGACACGACGATTCTGTCCACATCAGAAGTGCTATCCCGGACATCACGTCGGACCTTTACCGACGTGAACTCGGTTGATGATTTCCGAGAAGTGGAGCGAAAATTTCAGTAACTAATTCCTGAATATCCCTAGATGGCGAATCCGGAGCAGGTACGCCGACGACGATCTCCCGACGAGTAATCGGTCAGTCGACGCTCTTCGCGGATACTGACGCCGACCAACAGACGCTCACAGGTGACGAGTCAGCGATGCAGTGCCTATTCGGAGAGTAACCAACACGCAGTCCCAGTTTCTACTGCTGTTGGTTAATGCTAGCGAGGTCTATCTTGCCCCGGAGAGCCCTGCGGGGCGACGGAGTCCCGCAGGAGACTCCTCATGGCCATCCACGACAGCGCAGACTCAGTTAACAACAGTCCGACTGAGACACACTCTGACGCCCGGCAAGCGGCGTACGTGGCGTTCCTCCATCGGGTTCCGTTTGCGATCGATGCGCTGACTCTCGGCTTCCTCCCTGGATTTCGCGAGGACTGCACGTATCAGCAGTCGCAGTTCGATACCCTCGAGTGCCCGGTCGGAATGCTCGATAACGATTTTCGGAATCCTGACCTCGACAGGAATGGTCTGCATCGCGGGGCGCAGTTCGGCGAGTTCTGGACGGCCGACGGTTGGGACGACAGTGGTCGCGACGCCGACCACGTCACGGTCCGGAAGACGGTCCGACATGTGTCATTCCGCATCAGCGCGAAACCGTACAAGCACGTCACGGGCGTCCTCGAAGGGAGTGACGGTCATCTCGATATTCTTACGACTGCACTCGAAAGCGACCAGTGGAAAATTGGGACGGCGGAAGCCCTGTTCCACAACGACAACCCCGAGTTGCACGTCACCGTCACTAACACTGAGCAGACCGTTCGAAACAAGCAGGACTCGCAGACGGTCGTCGGCGTGGACGTGAACGAGGACAACGTGGCGTTGACCGCACTCTCCGAGAACGGTGTCGAAGATACGTTGGTCATCGACCTCCCCGAAATCAAGTTCGAGCGCCACCGCTACTTCACGATGCGTAAGCGCGTCCAAAACGCGGGAAAGGACAGCCTCCACGACACGCTGGACGGACGTGAGGAACGGTTCGTCCGCGACCGACTCCACAAGGTAAGTCGTCACATCGTGGAGTGGAGCCAGCAGTTTGAGAAGCCGTGCATCGTCTTTGAAGACCTCAAAGAGATGCGCGATAGTATCGACTACGGCACGCGGATGAACCGACGCTTGCACCACCTCCCGTTCCGCGCCCTCCAGTTCTATACGTCGTACAAAGCGTCGTTCGAGGGCATCCCAACTGGCTGGATTAACCCAGAGTACACCAGCCAGCAGTGCCCGCTATGTGGGCACACGGAACGAGCGAACCGTAACAAGAAGCGGTTCAAGTGCAAAGATTGTGCGCACCAAGACCACAGCGACCGAGGTGCAAGCATCAACATCGCCGTGAAAGGCACCAAGGATCATCAAGATTGGAATGTGCCCGCTCTCAACAATCTTCCCCAAGTTCGGAAGGTGCGACGGCGGGCATCGGGGGCCGTGGACGCCCCGACCGTGACCCACCCGACCGTTCAAGGCTCCCCTGCCGATGGTCAGATGGGAGTGTCCGACTAACCCACGGGAAGCCTCGAGACGTGACTCCGAGGCCGTTCACGATGTCGATGTCGCTGCTGAGACGTGTACATGTCTCGACTGGCAGCGACGCGAACCGGAAGGGGGCAGTAAGCATATGCGCCGCGTCGATATCGAAATCGATGCAGGGCACGTTCCCCGACCAGACGGACGTCTCCCTCACACAGAATCGGAACAGCAGCCAGATTCGATACTGTAAGCTGTCAGCAGCCAGCTGTGCTTAATCTTATTCTTATTTTTATTAATATTAAGGCTGGGACGACGCCTCGGGGGAGCTAGCTAACGGAACTCTCGTCCACGGTGAGTTCTGCAGTCATAAGTACCGACTCGAGGCGCGCGATTTCATCGGCACACTCCAACTCGCCGGTCCATCGATCGGGGAGTGCGTCTGCCCCGGACCGAGCCCCTGTGACAGCTCCTGTAACTGCACCGACGGTGTCGGTGTCAGGTCCCATGTTTACAGCAGAGACGATGGCATCCTCCGCCGAGTCCGTAGTAAGTCCGTGATACAGCGATGTTTGCAGCGTATCGACCACGTAGCCGCTTGCACGGAGGGTGTCAGGATTGGTTTCGTCCGGAACCGATCGTAACGCTGTGAGGAGTTTCTCGTTTATCCGGCGATGGAAACGCCGATGAGCGTCCCAACGCCGTAGGTAAGACCAGCGGCGGCGAGCCCGATCACGACCTGTCTAGTGCCAGAATAGAGCACGCTGCGGCCTGTCAACACGGTGATTGCAGCACCAACCACAAAGAGTGCAACTGCACTCAGCAGGAGACTCGCCCCGACAGCAGTGATTCCGGTGAATGCGAAGAACGGGATGACGGGGACGATCGCTCCCAGTGCGAAGAGGATGAACGACGCACCTGCAGCCTCCCAGGCAGACCCGCCCAACTCTTCGGGATCGATGCCTAACTCCTCACGAGCAAGTGTATCGAGCGCTGTGGCCTGGTCTGCAACCAGACGTTCTGCCAATTGCTCTGCTTGCTCTCTGGAGAGGCCTTTCGCTTCGTAGATAAGGGCCAGCTCTTCTTCCTCCTCTTCGGGAACTTCAGCGAGTTCGGCGGCCTCGATGTCGATCTGGCGCTGGTAGAGTTCCCGCGAACTCTGGACGGAGAGCCACTCGCCCATCGCCATCGACCCGGCACCGGCGAGCAGCCCGGCTAATCCAGTGATGAGGATGGCTGTCGCGTTGAGAGCGGCCCCTGCGACACCCATCACGAGACTCAGGTTCGACACGAGGCCGTCGTTCGCACCGAGAACGGCCGCCCGGAGGGCGTTACCACTCGATGCTCGATGTCGCCCTTCGAGGCGGGCGAGGACGTTCCCTTCTGCGCCACGGCCGGGTGCCTCGGCGATTGCTGCAAGCAGGCGATCGTGGGATCGTTCGTCAGCCACCATCCCCGTTCCCTCGACTTCCGGTTGCGTGGCGTATCCTGCACCGCCAGTTGCTTCTCCGGCACGCATCGTCGGGGCGACGACGCCAGGACCGAACCGTCGGGCGAGCCACGCGAGAACACGAGCTCTCCAAGACGGCCGTGGAGTAGACATATCGGTGCCCGCCTCGCGAAGTTTCTCGGCCCAGAACTCCGCGTGTTCACGCTCGGTCGCCGCCAAGCGTCGATACACGTCGGCGAGCTGCGGTTGAGATTCCGCTTCGGCCATGGCCTCGTAGACGGTCGCACTGTCTATTTCGTCCTGTATATTTCGACGATACCGCGTAACATCGTCACGTGCGCTCATTGTCCAGATTTCGATGTGGAGAGTCTTAGTCATCGACCCACGACTGAAGTCGTGGGCTTGTCCGTGGACTCCCGGTCTACCTCCGTAGTGGAGTAGGTGGTGTACTCGCCGTTCCGGTTCAGCGTCTCGGACTTGAGGGCGAGATGACCGTCGCCCAATCCAGAGGGGCGTTTGCCCTCTGGTACAGTTAGCAACTTGAGTCCGATGTTCTTCGAGGCGTTGTAGTCGCCATCAACCGAGTAGGCACACTCGTTGCACTCGAACCAGCCACTCTTGCTATCGCGGTTTGTCTCGAACGCCCGTTCCTCGTTCCAGCTACCCGCCGTCTCGACGTCGACGACGCCCTGCTCACCCTTCGTGAGTGTCCCCGTCTTGTCGAACATCACCGTGTCGAGGTTCCGGGCGTCCTCCATAGCGATTCGACGCCGTCCAGTGGACGGGGTCGGTCACGTACACCCAAATCTCAGCAGGGGTGGCATCGATGACGATTTCGGCTTTGTCGGTTACATACATTGGATGGCCTCCAGTTCGTCTCCTATCGAGCGAAGAGGTTGTACAGCCACGCGAAGGGGTACACGAGGACGAAGCTGATGACGGCCGCCTCGATCATGCCAGCCACAGTCCCGACGACCGTCGGCTCGAAGAACATGTGCCACTGCTGCATCATCTCGACCGCGCCCTCGTAGACGCCGATGGCTCCGAACACGCCGAGCAGGAGCATGACGATGGCAGACACGAGTGCCGCAGTGCCGGCGAGCGCCAGTGCGTCAAGATGCATCACGTCGGAGGTCGTTCCCATCTCGTACGGTTCTTGGTCGGTGATAGCAGTACTCATGTGTAGAGATACGTCCGACTGGTTCAATTGGTTTGCTGCTTAGAATCGAACGTACACGCCGCATCGGCGATGTCGATCAGGAATACCAGATGGATAGAAGATACGGCAGCGATCTCGAGACGGAATTTCGAGACGAGTACTCGTGTCGTGACCGGACTAGTCTACAGTAAAAGTACTACTCTCCGGAGAGGAGAGCAGTTACCGGCGTAGAATACGACGATTGGAGTTGCCGATACGTCGTAATGTCGGTATTGAGGCTCTCGGGCTTAGCATTCGTAAGGATCACAACTGGTACATCGGTGTTGTTCCATCTCTCAGGCATGAACGAGTCCACTGGCAGATCGAGGTGGGATGGATGAATCGACGGCGGGTCGATACAGTTGTCGGTGGCCTGGTCGCTGCCGTCCTCATCGTCGGCGGTGCGCTCAGTTGGCAAGCGTACCAGCAACAGCAGGCCTTCGAGCAAATGGGATCGATGATGGGAACGTCGATGGGGGCGGTTCACGGAACGAACCCGCTCTGGTACGTCCTCGGGACCCTCCTCGTCTCGGCAGTCATCGGTGGAGGGTATCTCGCGGCTCGGGACGACCTCACCAGCACAGAGGTAAAGGACCGCTCACAGAATGAGATGGCGGTTCCGACCCACCCTGAGAGCGCCGATTCGCCGGAGGGGGCCACCCAACCAGATGGGGCCATCAATCCAGAATCTCAGCCACAGGCTCGCGTGTTAGACCTCCTTCCGGAAGACGAACGCCGTATCCTCGAACCAGTCCTATCCTCGCCCGGCATTACGCAGATCGAGTTGCGGGATCGCTCAGATTTCTCGAAGAGCAAGGTAAGTCAGACGGTCAGCGCCCTCGAGAAGCGCGGATTGTTGTATCGTGAACGGCAGGGGCGGACGTATCGAATCTATCCGAGTGACGACTTGCAGCAGAATCAAGCGCACTAGCAATCGCTACCGCGAACTAGAACCGTTTGGTACCATCGTCATGGGTGCTGAACTCGAGACGAGCTACGTCCGTGCGACCCCGTTTTCACCAGCCGTGTCTATAGTGCGTGCAAGTACTATTTCGCCGGGGTCGCGGGGTGTCTGTCCCAGCCGAGGGGTCAGATTCATCGACGATCTCGTCACCACGATCACCGACTACTGGCACAGCAAAGATGCCGACCGACTGAACGAGAGAGACCGAGAGCGTTAGTCGGCTGTGTGCACGTGCTCGCCATGCTCCTCATCTCCGATCGAGTCCGAACGGTGCAGCCAGTAGAGGAATAGGAAGAACACCGTTGCGAGGACGTTCAAGACCATCTTGTAGTTCATCTCGATCTTCACCTCTGCAATCTGGACGCTCGATGGGTCTGGGATGACCCCCGCCCCGAGGAAGATGAAGTGAATGACAAAGCCCGTGAGCACGGCGGAGACGAAGATCATTCCAGAGAGGATGGCCGCGAACTTCGTGCCGTAGTACTCACGGTACGCGTCCATGATCGGCGGGACGATGAGGTCGGCGTAGATGTACGAGAGCACCGATCCGAACGGCAAGCCGTTGGCGTAGAGGACGGCGCCGAACGGGACGTTCCCGACCGAGCAGACGAACGTCGCGACGCCGATGACCGCACCCAAGACTGCCGTCCAGAAGACGTACACCGGGAGTCCGAACGTCGGCCCGGAGAAGACGGAGGTCCAGACGCTCTCGGGAATGAAGCCAGCGATGAGTCCGGCGAAGATGAAGCCGATGGCGATTTCGTCCCAGAGCATCCCCCACTCCGACCACTGCTTGTCCGCGAGCGCCTTCCAACCCGAGAGGGAGGTCGCCTGCTCGCGAATCGTGGTATTGGCCTCTTCCGGGTCGAAGCTGTCCTTACAGGACTGCGAGCAGAAGTAGTAAGTCTGACCGTCGTGTTCAGTCGAGTAGTCGGCTTCCTCGGGGTTGACCTCCATCCCGCAGACCGGGTCTTGCACGGTCGGGGTACCCTCGTCAAGGACGTTTTGCCGGGCCTGATCGATCACCTTGTCAGGAGTAAGGTAAACGAAGCCGAACGCCATCAGGCCGATGAGCATGAATCCGCCGACGAGGTCCGCGACGAGGAACTGCCAGCCCAACAGGATGTAGATCACGATACCGATCTCGATGACGAGGTTCGTCGAGGCGAACATGAACGCCCCGATGGTCGCGGCGGCGGAACCGCCCTTCTTGAAGAGGTTCTTCGCAGTTGCGATCGCGCTGTACGAGCACGACGAGGAGACGAACCCGAACAGCGACCCGTAGCCGATCTCGCGCAGTCCGTGACCGTCAAGGAGGTCCGCGACCTGCTCATTCGAGGTCCAGGCTTCGACGCCGCCGGCGATTGCGAAGCCGATCACGAGCGCCCACCACGTGATCCACGCCATCGCAGCGGTCGTCGTCAGGAACTGGCGCGTGCTCTCGACGAAGAACGGCCACAAGGGCTTCGATGTCGTGAGGACACCGAGTGCGACCGTCGCGAGCGCAACGACGGCGAGGATCGCGTATTCCTTTTTCTCCATATAGGATACATGGGGTTCGATCTTTTACGGACCTTCGGCTAACACTCCATGGGTGAGACAGGGTCGTAATTTTCTGTCCGGAACGTGTCGACGACTGAGATACCAGACTCTGAATTAGCTGGTGAATTGGACACGGCAGGCTACTCTCCCAGTCCGCGTTTCGCATGACTCGTGAGGGCGAGATCCTCGTTTCATCAGCATCGTCTTCGATAGCAGTAGTCAGAAAACGTCCCTGCCCATCCATGTACCCATGGCTGAGCTAGATTCAACAGATGCAGTTATACAGAATCAAGGAGAGTACCTGCGCCTTTAGGCGCGGGATGAATCCGACAACGCTTCCATAGTCCACCGACGATAGCATGGTTAGATATTCCGCGCCCCAATCCGAACGTATACAACAGAAATCTACATAACCAGTTATGGAAGCGTTCCACGATGCACATCCATCGAACCCACCGAGCGAACATCCTCAACCACAGTCAGGTAGAGGAACCACTTAACCGGCACGGGTGGAGTGCATCGAAGCTCTGGAACGTTGCAAACTATCATTCCCGCCAAGTGTGGGATAACACGGGCGAGATTCCCGACGACTCGGACCTGAAACGCGAGTTGAAGACACATCCAAAGTACAAGGGACTGCATAGTCAGTCCAGTCAGCGCGTTCTGGAGGAACTCGCTGAATCCTTCAACTCGTGGTACGGCAAACGCAAGAACGACTCGCGCGCGAATCCGCCCGGCTACCGCAAGAAAAACTACTACGACCAGCAAGGTCATCGCGTCCACGAAGAACACCCGCGTAGCACCGTAACGTGGAAGCAGAAAGGCATCCGACACGACACCGAAAATGGTCGAGTGCGCCTCTCGAAAGGCGCGAATCACAAGGAACACCCCCGAGCGTGGGAATACATCCTTGTCGAGTACGAAACCCGCCCCGACGTCACCGTCGAGAATCTGCAACAGGTTCGAGCTGTCTACGATAAGGCGAAAGGACGCTGGGAACTGCACTTAGTGTGCAAACACGAAGTCGAGACGCCCACTGCACCCGGTAACGAGACGGCTGGTGTTGACCTTGGTATCAGTAACTTCGCGGCGGTCGCGTACAGCACTGAAGAGGCCGACCTGTACCCCGGCAACCACCTGAAACAAGATGGGTACTACTTCCCGAAGGAAATCGCCAAGTGTGACGACTCGGGTGGCGACAGGGCCACGAGACTTCATCACAAGTGGTCGGAGCGTCGCACCCACTTCTTCCACAGTCTCGCAAAACACATCGTTGAACAGTGTATCAAGCGTGGCGTAGGGCGCATCAACATCGGGAAACTTGCAGGTGCCCGTGAAGACGAGAATGGGGACTCGAAGAACTGGGGTCGGCACGGCAACCTTGACTTGCACGGGTGGGCGTTCGACCGTTTCACCAACATCCTCGAATACAAGGCGAAAGTTGAGGGCATCGAAGTCGTGGAAGTGTCCGAGCGCGACACGAGCAAAACGTGTTGCATCTGCGGTAGAGAAGACGACAATCAGCGTGTTGAACGCGGCCTGTACGTGTGCGAGACGTGTGATGCGACGTTCAACGCTGACGTGAACGGGGCGGAGAACATCCGTCTCAACATCAACAACGCAGAAAGTAACTCCGAGTCTGCACCCGATCTGGGTGGCGATAGGAGTACCGGCTGGTTGGCACAGCCCGGAGTCTACCTTCATGACTTGTCCAGCGGATTCCAACCGCAGGCTCAAGTGGTAGACTGCAAACCCTAATATCCCAACTCAGCGGTGCGGTGCCGTGGGATTCCCGCGTCTTCAGGCGCGGGAGGATGTCAACTTGGAGTTGTTACTGGAGGATGCCCATCGGTCGTTTCGCGAAATTGCGGAGGAGGTAGAACTCTCACCACCGACCGTTTCAAATCGTGTCGACCGACTGTGTGACCTCGGCGTCATACGGCGGTTCACGGTTGACGTGGATCGAACGAAGTTCGCCGACGAGGACGAGTGTCTCGTGGTAATTGACACGCGACTCGCCCATACTGAAGACGTCTTCTCCCAGTTGCAAGATATCGACGGAGTGGAACACGTCTTCTACACAGTCGACTCGACGGTGGTCGTCAAGGCGGTTCTTCCCCCGGCCGAACTCCGCTCGCTGCTCGCTGACACGCTGAGCGACGATCAGATCGAGGATTATCACGTGACGTCAATTCTGGGTTCTTCATGGCAGCCGCAGCTCGGAACAGACGACCTAACGATCGAGTGTACGATCTGCGGAAAACCGATCTCGGGGGATGGTCAAAAAATAGAGGTGGACTCCGGAGACCTGTATCACGTCTGTTGCTCGTCGTGCGCGGAGAAAATCGTCGAGCAGTACGAGTCCCTGAAACAGGCAGCCGACGAGTAGACGCGGCTATCTGAATCAGCTCCTTGTCCGCGATTACAAACCCTGGATTGATCAGCCTGCTATTTTGGGGTGTGAAACAACTGGAGCGTCGATTCGCTCCAACGTGAAGTCAGACGCTGATTCATCTATGCACCAGATGACCGATATCTGCCTTTTTGAGCCCCTAAGCGGACAGGAGGGAATCGTTTGTTTCCCCACTTGGATCGGTAGCCACAACTCACGAAAAGGAGTCGGTCGTAGTACTGAACGCGATGGCTCAAATCAACGATTTGCTCGACGATTCGACCCGCGAGTGTATCGACAACTGTCATGAAGCTGTGAAGGCGTGCGCCCATTGCGCCGACGAGTGCATCGGTAAGGGCGAGGAGATGGAAGAGTGCCCCCGACTCTGTCGCGACGTAGTCACAGTCGCCTCGACGTGCGCTCAGCTCTGTGCATCGGGCTCGCAATTCAACAGCGATATCGCGGAGACGTGCGCCGACGTGTGTGAAGCCTGCGCCGACGAGTGTGAACAGCACGACCACGACCACTGTCAGGCTTGTGTCGAACCGCTCCGCGAGTGCGCGGAGTCCTGCCGATCGATGGCGTAAGCCACAATCGCACCGATTCTCGGTCGCCAACTTTCTTCGTCGCTCCAGAACCCGCTGGCGGACATGAACGCCCCATAGACAATCATCGGCGGGCCGGGGACTGCGACGGCGCCACCAAAAACCCCCGCAAGGAAACCGGCCGTCGCGCCGACGATGTTCCCCGGCCGGTAGTCCCGTGCTTCGATCCAATCGGTGACGATATCGAGTTGCTGGGTCGCGCCGACGATTACGACAGCTAACACGAGGACGATCTCGATGGCGACGCGCATCTGTGCCTTGTTGAACTGACTGAACACGTAGATGCCGAGCGGCATCCCCAGCACGAGTCCACCGACAGGAACGATCCACTTGCGCCAGTCGAACGCGTCCCGAACGCTCCACCAGACGCGGGCGTTACTCACGACTGCCGTCGCCGTGAAGATGATCGATGCGCTCGAAGGAGACCGGAACAGCGGCATCAGCCCCATCGACACCTGCGCGAAACCGAACCCGGCGATCCCGTGAATAACGGATGCGACCAGAATGACGACCGCAGACAGTCCCGTCGTCACCCAGCTACTCGTCATCGTCACCGCCTCCTCGATTGAGTCAGCGTGCGCATCTCTACGGACGATACTATGGCTTCCTCGCTTAGGCTAATTGTCCCTAAGAGCCGGAAGGATACATCCCTAGTCAGCTATCGAGATCACGCCTCTGCCACGCCACGAGTTTCTATTTCCAACTCGGGGATAGTGCGTCTCAGTCATCGCGTCCAATCTTCTGCGACACAGTGCCCGTAGAGGGTCTTGTGCGGTATTTCGAATAGCAACCACAATCCATGAACCGTAGGAGGGCGTATCTGCAATCGCGCCACGATGAACGGGAACGAGACGTCCATTGGTGAGTGGAAGTCCCTCGGTGGCGATCCTGCCAGCGACAGCGCAGGTGCCCCCGACGTGGTCTTCACCCACGTCAGCGACCTCCACGGACAGCTAACGCCGCGCTATCAGGTCTACTACGACAATCCAACGTCGAAGCCAAACTTCGACTTCGGAGAGGACGACCGCGTCATCAAGCGCGGTGGCGGGATTCCACTGCTCGCGGCCAAACTCGACGAACTCCGCGCGGACTACGAGGTCTGTACGCTGATGAGTGGTGACACCTTCCATGGCTCTGCCGTGACCACCTACACCGACGGGCGAGCGATGCTCAAGCCTATCAACGAGCACGTTGCACCCGACGTCTACGTCCCCGGGAACTGGGATTACTCGAACGAGGCCGCCGAGGACGGCAACGTTGTGGAGCTAATGGACGCCCTCGACGCCCCGGTCCTTGCGAACAATCTCTACGACTGGGAGACCGGCGATCGACTGTACGATGCGTACAGCGTCATCGAGGTCGGCGGACTCTCTGTGGGCGTCGTGGGGATGACGAACGTCTACGTCGACCGGATGGCACCCGCGTTCTCCGAGGGGAAGTACCGCTTCGGTAAGCACCCCGCGCTCCTCGAAGAGACCGCACAGGCCGCCCGCGAGGACGGCGCGGACGTCGTGGTGGCGGTCACTGAAATTGGCCTGCCGTGGATGGTCCAAGCCGCCAAGGACTGCGCTAGCGTGGACGTGATGTTCAGCGCGCATACCCACGAATACACCTACGACCCGATTGTCGTCAAGGAGACCGAAACCGTGGTCGTCGAGTCCGGGATGGGCGAGGCGCTCGGCCGGGTCGACCTCCGTGTTCAGGACGGGGAGATACAGTTCAGACACCACCTCTACTGTCTGACCGAGGACGGCGAGTACACGCCGGAACCGGACGCTAACGCACAGGAGACGGTCGAATCGGTGCGTGAGTCGTTCTTCGAGGACGCCCCGGGATTCGAGCGCGGAGCCGGCACCCTCGAGAAATCCCTCGATACGGTTGTCGGACAGACAGAGACGCCGCTCTACCGGCAGTCGTTCCTCGAGAGCGCCTGGAACACACTGTTCAACGACGCACTCCGGAGCCACTTCGACACCGACCTTGCCGTCTCGCACGGATTCCGGTACGGGACCGCCATCCCTCCCGGGGAGATCACGCTCGGCGAACTCTACACCTTCTTCCCGATGGCGACACCCGTCGCCCGTGGTGTCGCGTACGGCCAGCAGCTCACGTCCCACATGGAGGAATTCCTCGAGGACAACTTCACGCCCTATCCGTACGACCAGGAGGACGGACGCGTCCGGAACTTCTCATCGAACGTCGAGGTGACCGTCGACCCGACCGCCAAGCGCGGCCGTCGCCTCGTCGAGATGCGGATCGACGACGAAGCGGTCGACCCGGAGGAGACGTACTCGGTGGCGACATTCCGCCGACCCGGTGACCCCGAACGCGACCTCGGCAACTGTGGCTTTCCCTTCCAGGACGTCGAGGTTGACGACGGGACGATTCCAGTCGACGTCATCGTCGAGTACCTCGAAGAACACTCACCAGTCGACTACGAAGTAATGGGGCTGGTCGAGACCGCGGACGATGGCGGTGGTGCCCAGAACACACCCGCCGACGGGCCGTACCCGTTCATCCAACCAGGCGTCGACTATCAGGGCGGAGAGGCGTACTGTGAGACGTCCATGATTCCGCGCGGGAACGCTTTCCCCGAAGAAGGGCGTAATCGAACGCGCTAGACGGCGAGGGCGCACGCGACCGCTCCGGCGAACGGCAAACTCGGCACGACACAGGTGAGATACGATGGTTAAGAACATTACCGCGGAACAACTCGCGGACAAGATCGACGCCGACGAACAGTTCACACTCATCGACACACGTCCCGAAGACAGCTTCGAGGCCTGGCACGTGCGCAACGCAGAGAACGTTCCGTACGACCCTGACGAGGGGTTGAGCGAGGACCAACTGAACGAGGTGGACGCGGTGGTGGACGGCCGGCCGATCGTCGCTATCTGCGGGAAGGGTCTGACGTCGACGCCGTTCGGGTTCGAGCTCGACGAACACGGCTACGACGACGCCGAGGTCGTCACCGGCGGAATGGAAGAGTGGAGCAAACTCTACGAGGTGGTTCCCATCGAGACGACGAGTGACGACCTCGTCATTCGGCAGGTCCAGCGCCGGGCGAAGGGCTGTCTCGGCTACGTCGTCGGCTCGAAAGCGACGCAAGAGGCCGTCGTGGTCGATGCGACCAGACAGACCGACCGGTTCAAAGTCGCCGCCCAGGACGCTGGGCTCTCCATAACACGCGTGCTCGACACGCACGTCCACGCCGACCACATCTCGGGCAGTCCGACACTCGCCGACGAGATCGGCGTGCCCTACCACCTCGGCGAAGCAGCCAGCGAGCGCGATGTCGAGTACGAGTACGAACCGCTATCAGATGGAGAAGTCATCGAAGTCGGCGACGTCGAGATCGAGGCGCTCCACACACCGGGTCACACCTCCGAGATGATGAACTACCTCGTCGACGGCGAACTCCTGTTGACTGGCGATACGCTGTTCGTCGACTCCGTCGGGCGGACGGAACTCCAATTCGGGGAGGACGATGCCTCGCGTGGGGCCGAACTGCTGTACGACTCGCTCCACGAGACGATCCTCGACCTCCCGGACGACACCACGATTCTGCCGGGGCACCTCACCGTCACGAGCGACGGGCGCTACGAGAACGGCTCGCCCGGCGAACCCCTCGATGCCCAGCTTGGCAATCTACGCGAGGAACTCGACTTCCTCGGGCTCGACCGCGAAGCGTTCATCGAGCGATTAACCGAGGATGCCCCAGAGAAGCCCCCGAACTACGAGACAGTTATCACCATCAACACCGGCAAAGAGACCGTCGACGACGAGGGTGAGGCGACAGAACTCGAACTGGGGCCGAACAACTGTGCCGCATAGAGAACAACGGTCGCTCTCGCGCCGCAGGCTCCTCCAACTGACTGGGGCGACCACCCTCGGAACACTCGCGGGCTGTGCCGGTCAGCTACCGGGCATCGACAATGGTGGAGGTCGTGAGGTGACGCCACGCCCGACGGTCACTGACGAGCCAGATACGTCCGTCAGCCTCACCGCGGCGGCCGGAACCATTCGACCGTCCCCCGAGACTTCGGCGACGAACTGGACGTACAACGAGCAATTCCCGGGGCCGGAGCTACGCGTTCAGGAGGGTGACGTGCTCAGCGTCGAGCTGACCAACGATCTCCAAGAAGAGACGACGATTCACTGGCACGGGGTTCCCGTTCCGAACCCAGTCGACGGCGTGCCAAACGTGACCCAAGACCCGATCGCTTCCGGCGACACGTTCATCTACACGTTCCGTGCCGAACCCGCCGGGACGTACTTCTATCACAGTCACGTCGGACTCCAACTCGATCGTGGGCTGCTCGGTCCACTGATCATCGAAGAATCCGACCCACACGTCGAGTACGACCGCGAGTACGTCGTCGTCGTCGACGATTACCTCTCTGGAGAGCCCCGTCTTCCGTCGGACGGTGGGATGGGTGGCGGTGGTGGAATGGGTGGCGGTGGTGGAATGAGTGGGGGAGGCGGAATGATGGGTGACGTTCGGCCGCCATACGAGGGGCTCCTCGTCAATGGTCGCCTCCCCGAGAACCCACCGACGTTCGACGTAACTGAGGGCGAGCGGATTCGCTTCCGATTCGTGAACGCCGCCAGTGCGACGGTCTTCGGGGTACGGATCGCAGGCCACGAGATGACGGTGACCCACACCGATGGCCGACCCGTCGAACCCGTCGACGTAGATTCGTTCGTCTTCGGAGCCGGCGAGCGGTACGACGTCGTCGTCGAAGCGGCGAATCCGGGAAGATGGTTCGTTCAGGCGGACGCACTCGACGGGAACGAACCACCAGCTAGAGCCGTCGTTGCGTACGAATCCACAGGTGGTTCGGGCACCCCTCAGCCCCCATCATCCTCGAGTAACCGATTGCAGTACACCGACCTTCGAGCACTCTCCTCGCTCGACGGTGTGAGTGGGCGTCCCGACCGGTCGTTCGACCTGACGCTGTCTCGCGGCAGGGGTGAGTACGTGTGGACGATTGACGGACAGGCCTATCCGGACGCCGATCCGCTAACTATTCGACCCGGAGAACACGTTCGGATTCGGATGACCAACCAGAGTCCAGTCGTCCATCCGATGCACCTTCACGGCCACTTCTTCCAGGTCGGTAACGCAGTCAAAGACACGGTCATCGTTCCGGGACATCGAGGGCAGGTGACAATCGACTTCCACGCGGACAATCCCGGCCGGTGGTTGTTCCACTGTCACAATTTGTATCATCTCGATGCGGGCATGGCGCGTGTCGTGAGATACGTCGAGTAGCTCAGTAGCGAGTTTCCAGTCGAACAAAGGCCACTGTTGCTCGCATACTCTGATTCATGTTCGTCGCCTATTACGGGGACTGGAAGACGTCCGCATTTGATACAGGACTCATACTCAAACAACTGCCACTGAGAAATCAATTGAACCTCGACGTACGCTCTTGATGTAGCGACGAAATGAAGATCGGTGTGTCAACTAGGACTGAGAGTGGGGTGTTCACCCGTCGGTACTACTCCTCCCAGGTCCCCGGCCACTGGCGCGCGTCCGCCTGAATCAATCCATGCATGGTTCGGCGTCGCTCTTTCAGCTCTTCGAGTACGGCATCGAACTCCTCGTCGGACACCGTCGGGACACCCGCCTTGCGTAGGACGGCGAGGTCGGGCAGCGGTGGATGCTCGTCGGACTGTGTCACGAACACACTGACCGTGTCGAGGTAGCTCTGAACACTCGACCGTGCGTTTTCGAGAACCGAGTCACTGGGCCTCTTCGCCTCGGGCGTCGCTCGCTGCCAGAGGGTCAAAGCATCGTCAAGACTGGCGACGCTCAACACGGCGGCGGCCTCGCGGTCGTCGGTGTAGAAGTAGTGTAGGATTGGGTAGGCTTTGTGGTTAGACGTTAGTTCGTTCAGCGCCGTGGTGATACTGTTGAGGGGGAGCGCGACGTCGTCGAACTCATCACCGTTCCAGGCGGTGGTGACGATCGATTCGCCGTCCAGTCCGAGCCCGCTTACGTTCCGCGCGAACGTGCGTTTCTGCGTGACTGCGTCGAGGACAGAGAGGACGTAGGTGATGCTCAGTGTCACCAGCAACATCCCACTGGCGGTCATCAGTGCAGTCAGGATCTGCCAGAGGCCATCTCGGGGCGCGAAATCGCCGTTTCCCATCGTGAACAACGAATATCCCACGAAGTAGAACCGCTCGACCCAAGAGATAGGGCCTGTGTCGATGGTGTCTCTCAGAGCGTTGTCGGCACTCGCGAAGACGAACATCCACCCGCACCAGAGCAGGGCGATCCACATCCCAAGCCCGAGGACGAGAACCACCGGGCCGGCCAGCGTCCGAATGCGGGGGCTATAGGTTCCAACGCGTCGTAGCAGCTTCCACGTCCCCTGCATCAGGCGTGCGGTAAGGGGTCCGGCACCGCCCTCGACCCAAAGAGTCGTCCACAGGAGGTCGATCACGGCCACGATGAGCAGACTTACGCCCAAGCCGAAGTAGAGATAGTTCATTGGTCTGTCGTTCTCCCCGAAGTCGGAGCAAACCGCGCAGGGACAGGCGGCGAGTTCATCGTCGATGGTGGTGCCATCTGAACATCATTGTGAGATGCACTAGTCGGCGGCCTGTGCCTGTCCGCCGCTCTGTCTCATCTCGGCCGGATTCTTCATGCCTTCCTTGACGCCGAAGTGGACCAAAACGGTGTTAACCGGGAACGCGAAGACGAATCCGACCGACAGTGAGAACGCCAGCGCCCCCCAGAACAGCAGATCGGAGATGTGAGCCTGGCTGGCGATCAGCAGATCCGTTCCGATAGCAGCGATCTCCATGATGGTGATGCTCGGCGTCTCGCTGTGGAGGGCGGCGAGCATCGCCTCGCCGAAGCCGACACCCTCCTGCATCAGCGGACCGACTGTCAGGGCGTAGCCGAACAGATACGCAATCCTCATCGAATTCGGCGGCTACGAACGGTTCCGTTCCTGAAAGACGATTAGAACACCCTATACACGTTCTCGAACGTTCTCCTGCGCGGATTCACACCCATCGCGATAACTCCAGAGGGGTCCTACGACTAACCGAGGAGAATGACAATGACCAACTTCACCATCGGCCGCTGGCTGCTCGTGGCGCTCGCGACCATCGGACTCGCGTTCGCTGCGCCTGTGGTCAGCGCACACGGCAACGAAACGTCCGCAGACGACGCGCCCCCGTACGACGGGACCGCCGACGACTGGGCGGCCTGGATGGAAGACCACATGACCGAGCACATGGGCCCCGGTGCTGTCGAGTGGATGGAGTCGCACATGGGTGTGACCGTCGACGAGATGGCCCAGGACATGGCTGACGACGACTACAACGGCGGGATGTACGGGCAGGGCTACTGCTGACGACCCTGACCGTTTCGATCGCTTCGACAGAAGACCGCAACACACCAACTCAAGATAATGACGCAACTCACTACCCACATCGGACGCACTGCTCGTCGACTCGCGACACTCTCCCTCCCGCTGCTGGTCGCGGCAATTGGAACGGCTGCTGCCCACAGTAGCGGGAGCTCCGTCGGCGGTATGATGGGCGGGAGTAGCCGGGGACTTTTCGGCGGAGCGATGGGGCTCTGGGGGCTCCTCTGGATGGGGCTCCTCATCGCCGTCCCCCTCTACATCGGCTATGCGCTACTCAATCGAGGGTCCGGCAGGAACAATGAGCAGTCGCTGTCGGTTCTCCGCGAGCGCTACGCCCGCGGTGAGCTCTCGGACGACGAATTCGATCGGCGGCGAAAACACCTCGAACGTACCAGATGACCGGAACCGCAGCTGTTCCAACCGGTGCACCACACCCCCAACGCCCGCCGTTGCGGCACCCAACCGTTAACCCCGTGGACGGGGTTGATATTCCATGGAATACACAATACAGACTTCAGTCACCGGCGAGTTCGACGACGTCGTCGACACGACGATTGCTGCGCTCAAAGACGAAGGATTCGGCGTCCTCTGTGACATCGACGTTCAGGCGACGCTCAAGGAGAAACTCGGCGAGGAGTTCCGACAGTACCGCATCCTCGGTGCGTGCAATCCGGCACTCGCGCACGAGGGGCTGAACGAGGAGATCGAACTCGGCGCACTCCTTCCGTGTAACGTCATCGTCTACGAAACCGACGACGGCGAGGTCATGGTGAGTGCAGTCGACCCGCAACAGTTGGTTGGCATCGCAGACAACGAGGCGCTCGACTCGATCGCCAACGAGGTCCACGACCGGTTCGAGCGCGTCCTCGCCAGTGTCGTGGACGAACTCGAATCCTCGTCGGAGGTCTAAGCATCGATGTCGTCATCGAATCAACTCGACACTACAACCATCGTCCTCATCCTCGGGGCGATCACCGTTCTTCTCTTGCTCACGATGGGAATGGGATTCGGCGGGATGATGGGCTACGGTGGAATGATGAGCGGATACGGGACGACCAGCGGCTGGTGGCCACTCGTTGGGATGCTTGTCCCGCTGGTCTTCCTCCTCATCCTACTGGGTGGCGGATATCTCGTCTTCCGTCGCGTGACGGAATCACAGTCGACGTGGAATCCTGCGATAGAGGAGTTGCGTATGGCATACGCCCGTGGTGATCTCACCGAGAGAGCGTTCAAAACCCGCCGAGACAAGCTCGAACGCTCGGAGTAATCGGCGCGACCAGCAGCTCCAGGGTTGCTCACGTACGCAGCCTTGGAATCCGAAATCTGTGACCCACACATCTTTCGGGTGCGGATCGAGCTGAGGAGTTCATCGGAATCGTCGAGCGAGACGAGCTGGACGCGGCTATCGAGCACGCAGATCAGCAATCGACCGGACTCGCGCAGCGACTCGCCAGTATCGTATGCGGATGACGGTTCCACGAACTGCTGGAACAAGCGAACGAGCAGTACCCAGACCACAGTCTCGCGATCATGCCCTCCGGACAGGTTCACATGGGCGGCGGAATGATGATGCACTCGGTTGCACTTCCGCAAAATGCCATCAGATCCATCGTTCGACAGTTTGGGGCGACGCAACGGGGCGATTACACGCTGAGTTGCCTGACCTACTGTGGCTATGGACACCCGTACATGGAAATCGACGGTGGCATCGTCATCAGATGATGGGACTAACAACCTGACCACTAAACACACCTCTCGGAACCGAGAATGCAGCCGTGGTTGTTAATTTTGTACCAATAATATGCTAGACATTGCGGATAGATGGCCGGATAGCTGATACGGTGTTTAATAAATCTCGTTCGAGTACGGCCTGTCACGAATGACCGACGAGAGTGGCGTCGACCATCACGACCAGGGGGACGAAGCCCCTGGACCCCCGCATGATCACGATCCTGGCCATGGACATGGGGGGTCAGCTAGCAGTCGAAAGCTGGCACTCGTCTCCGCCATCAATATCGTCGGCTTCGTCGTTGAACTCGCTGGGGGACTCCTCTTCGGCTCTGTTGCGCTCATCAGCGACGCAGTCCACATGCTTTTCGACGCTCTGGCGTACGTGATGGCGTTTACCGCTTCCTACGTCGCGGATAGATACGAAGGATCGGAGTGGTGGTCGTACGGGCTCCACCGGCTCGAACCGCTGGCTGCCTTCCTCAACGGTGTCCTGCTCATCCCGATGGTCGGGTACATCCTCTGGGAGTCATATCAGCGGTTCCTGACTCCGATCGAGGTTGGAACCGTCCCGACGATCGTAATCGCAATCGGCGGGCTCGCAGTGAACGTCGGCAGCGTCTTCATCCTCCAGGGTGGGGAGATGAGTCTCAACGAAAAGGGCGCGTTCTATCATCTCCTCGGGGACGCTGGCGGGTCGATCGCCGTCATCGTCTCCGTTGTCGTGGTCGAAGTCACCGGAATCACCGTCATCGATCCCATCGCTGCTGCGCTTATCGCGGGCATCGTCCTGTGGTCTGCCGGAAAGGTCCTGCGTGGAAGCGGCGCTATCTTCTTCATGAAGACACCGTTCCAACCCGAGCACGTCCGGGAGGAAATCGAAGCCGTCGACGGTGTCGACCACATTGATGACTGGCACGCGTGGCAGATCTGTAGTCAGATCACGGTCGCGACGGCACACGTCGAAACCTCAGTCGAGACGATGAGCGAGGCCGACACAGTCACCCAACAAATCCATCACGTCCTCGAGGAGCACGGGGTTGATCACGCCACCATCGAATTGAGCCCGGGATACGGAGATCGTCGGACCCATCTCAACTCTCACGCCCACTAAGCGAACGCCGGCACACATCCGAAGCCCAGCTATGGAACCCCTCAAACTCCGTATATCCACATATGATCCATAAACTAGAATATCGACGTTATAGACATTCTCACATTCGATTTAGGGAGAGGGGGAGGGGGTTCGGAGGTTCAGATCAACTGTGTATTATCCTAGTTGTACACAGTAAATTTACGTGGATCTCCGTCGTCGGTCGAGCACGAACCATGGAACCCGACGAGGGCGACGCTACACCCGGGGAAACACCAGTCGAGACGGCCATCCAGCAGTACCTCGACAGCGTCGAGGCTGGCAACTCCCGGAAGAACTTCGCGTCGACCCTCGCGACGTGGCGCACCTGGCTGCGCGAGGAGCACGGTGTGACGGACCTCGAGGACCTCGAGGACCTCGAGGACCTCGACGTCCTCGACTGCCGCCGATACGCGTGTCATCTCAAAAAGCAGGCCCGCGACGGCGATTTGAAAGCGAGTACGAACCCAGAGGGTTCTGGTGTGCGAACGAGACGCGTCGCGTCTCGTTAACGTCGCCGTCCGCTCCCGCTGCCAGATTCAAGCGTAGCTGTGTCTAAACTCTGTTTGAGCAGGTTTGAGAGTGGCATAGGAACTTACACTTGGACCTGCTCGTTCCTTATCTAGACGGTGCCATATTATCCAATATTGATAAGTATCCGGGGCGGGAGACCATACACAGATTGACAGAACTCACGACCGCGTCGGCCGACGATCTTCTGCGTGCAGTCGGGACTGTCAGCGCCGACGCGATGACACGCCGTGGGCTGGACGACGCGGTGGTGGCCACGCTGACCGAACGCGGGCCGTTCGCCGGAGCCGCCGTCGTGGCGGTCGACGACGGGACGAGCGTCCTCGCCGAACGGGGGACCATGGGCGGTGTGGCGGTGGTGGCACCGCGAGCGCTCTCCGAAGACGGCCCCGTCGAGGAGGGTGACAGCTGTGCGGTTCCCCTCGACGAGTCGACGGTGCTGGTCGTCGCGTGTGAACCGGAGGTGGCGCTCGCCGACGTGGCGAGCATCGGCGCGACCATCGCGGGGGCGCGGGGGGCCGTCCCCACGGTGAGCGAGTCGCGCCCGCTGGCGGAGGACCTCCTCTGGGGCTCGGACGTCGGGGCGATCATCCTCACCCGGTCCCAGTCCATCGTCTGGATGAGTCAGGCCGTCGAACGCTACCTCGGGTCGAGTCCGGACGACGTCGTCGGCAAGAACGTCAGTGTCCTGCTGAGCCACGCTGAGTCCGTCGTGGAGGACCCGGAGGCGCTGGCGGCCGCGGCGGCCAACCCGAGGCAGACCGAGTTCGACTTCGCGCTCAAGGAGACCGACGGGGAGCGCCGCCACGTCAGGTACCGTGCCCACCCGATACCGTCCGGTCCGCACGCCGGCGGGTGGGTCGTGTTGCTGTACGACGTGACCGAGCGCATCCGCGCGGAGGAGGCGCTGGAGCAGGAACGCAAACTCGTCGCCGACGCGCTCGACAGCCTCGACGACATCTTCTACATCATCAGCGACAGCGGCCAGTTCCTCCGCTGGAACGACCGCATCACGGAGGTGACCGGCTACGGTGACGATACCATCGCCTCGGCCCTGCCGACCGACCTCATCGACGAGGCGCACCACGAGCGCGTCACGGACGCGATGGCGACCGGGTTCATGGAGGGACGGGCAACGACGGAAGCGCGCATCAAGACCCAGTCCGGCGAGACCATCCCCTACGAGTTCACCGGGGACCGGTTGGACCACGGCGACGACGTCTACCTCTGTGGGACCGCCCGCGACGTGAGCGACCGGCGGGAGCGACAGACCAAACTCAGGGAACTCAACGAGGCCAGCAGGGCGCTCATGCGCGCCGAGTCCGTCGAGGACGTCGCCAGCATCGCCATGGAGACGGCGGACGAGGCCCTCGGCTGTCCGCTGACGGGCCTGTGGCGCCACGATGAGGGACGCGACAGCCTCGACCCGGTCGCCATCACGGCGGCGGCCGACGACGTCTTCGAGGAGGTGCCGTCGTTCTCGTCGGGAGACTCGCTCGCCTGGGAGGCCTTCGAGTCGGGGAGCTTCCGGTGGTACGACCGCGTCGGGGACCACGACGGGGTGTACAACCCGGAGACGCCGATCAAGTGCGAGGTCGTACTCCCACTCGGGAGCCACGGGCTCCTCATCACCGGTCGGACCAGCGGCGGGCCGTTCGACGACGACACGGTCGGTCTGCTGCGACTGTTCGCCGCCACCATCGAGGCGGCACTCGACAGCGTCCACCGCAAACGCCTCCTGCGCGACCGGGAGGCCGACCTCCGCCGACAGAACGACCGACTGGAGTTCCTCAACAGCCTCCTGCGCCACGACATCCTCAACGGGATGATGGTCATCACGAACTACGCCGACTTCCTCGGAGAGCACGTCGACGAGGACGGACAGTGGTACCTCGACACCATCGGCGAGTACAGCGACGACATCGTGAGTCTCGTCGAGAAGGTCAGGGCCGTCCTCACGGCCATCACCGACGGGGACGAGTCGCTCGAACCGGTGGACGTCTCCGCCGTCGTCGAGCGTCAGTGCCGAAAGATCCGGGCGGCCGCTCCCGATGCGACGGTGACCACCGACGTTCCCCCCGGCGTCAGGGGCCGGGCGAACGACCTGCTGGCGGACGTCGTCGGGAACGTCGTCTCGAACGCCGTCGAACACGCTGGCGACGCGCCGACCATCGACGTCTCGGTCGAACTGGACGGGGACGTCACTCGGGTGCGCGTCTCGGACGACGGCCCCGGTATCCCGACGGCCCAGCGCGACCGGGTGTTCGAACGCGGGTTCGGGAGCGGCGACGACCCGACGGGGTCGGGGTTCGGCCTCTACTTCGTGGCGACGATGCTCGAACGCTACGGCGGGACGGCGCGCACCGAACCGAGCGAGGAGGGCGGTGCGACCGTCGTGCTCGAACTCCCGAGGGCAGAGGCGTGACCGTCCGCGAGCGGAATACTGATGGGCTGGCCGGAGGTGAGTACGGTAGATGACCGACGACCGCCCGGTGGTCCTCGTCGTTGAGGACGAACCACCGCTCGTCGAGATATACAGCCGCTGGTTGGAGGCCGACCACGAGGTGCGGTCGGCGACCTCCGGCGAGGCGGCGCTCTCGACCCTCGACGACGACGTCGACCTCGTCCTCCTCGACCGGATGATGCCGGAGATGTCGGGCGACGAGGTTCTGGCCGAACTCCGCCGACGCGGGTTCGACACTCTCGTCATGATGGTGACGGCGGTCGAACCCGGCCTCGACATCATCGAAGCCGGGGTCGACGCGTACCTGACGAAACCGCTCGAACGGGACCTCCTCCTCTCGGCCGTCGACCGTCTGCTCGACCGGCGGAACTACTCGGCGCTCGAACGGGAGTTCTACCGCCTCGTGTCCAAGCGGGCGGTCCTGGAGAACACGACCGCGGACCAGGAACCGGACGGCGAGGGACGCTACGCCGACCTGGAGCGGCGAATCGAGACGGTCAGGCGGGAGATGGACCGGCAGGTCCTCGACTCCGACGAGGACTTCGTCGCCCTCGTCCGCGAAATCGAGCGGGGGGGCGACCAGTGACCTACCGCGTCCCGCGGCGTCTCGCTGACACCGGCGTCGAGAGCATCAGGCCAGGGACGAGCCTCCTTCTCACCGGTCCCGGGGACCGGACCGAGGAGTTGGTCTACGACCTGCTCGCGAGCGGGCACGCGAACGGCGACCACACCGTGGTCATCACGACGGACGCGGGGACGACCGACGTCGTGGAGGCACTCAGGTCGCGTTCGGAGCCGTTCGACCCCCAGCGGGTGGGCGTCGTCGACACCACCGACACGCCCGTCGCGGAGACGGACGTGTTCGTCGAGCGCCTCGGGTCCACCGGCGACCTGACCGGCATCAGCCTCGGGACGGCGAAGATCGGCCGTCGATTCGACAGCGAGGTCCCACTCAGACTCGGTCTGACCTCGGTGTCGACGCTCCTGATGTACGTCGACCTGCGCACCGTCTTCCGCTTCCTCCACGTGTTCACCTCCCGCATCACCGCGGGCAATTGGCTCGGCGTGTTCACCCTCGATCCGTCGATGCACGACGACCAGACACTCGGGACGCTCAGGGCCGTCTTCGACGGCGAGGTCCGGGTGGGCGAGGAAGAAACCGAGACGCTCGGGAGCGGCTTCACCCGGTCGGAGTAACGGTCCCCCGATACCCGCTCATCGGTCCGCCGCTGACACGACCGTCAGGTCCGGGTCGACGGTGTAGAGGAACGCGAACGTCACCGACGCGATGACGATGAGTCCCGCGGCCGTCGCGAAGGCCATCAGGACGCCCGTCGCGTCCCAGATGGCACCGACAGTGACCGGGCCGGTCACCTGTCCGACCTTCCACGCGATGGAGCGAAGCGACATGCTCGCGGCGACGGCGTCGAACTGTTCGCCCTCCTCGACGAACAGGGCCATGCTCGCGGGCAGACGGATGCTGTCGGCGACGCCGCAGATGCCGTAGGCGAGAAACAGGACGAAGAAGGCGGGGACGAGGGTGAACCCGGCGACGGTCACCGCCGGGAAGACGGCGTCAGCGGAGGCGGCGAGCGGGATGACCATCGCGCCGACGGCGTACAGCATCGCGCCGACGAACACGAAGTAGTGCTTGTTCCCCACGCGGTCGGTGTAGCCGCCGACGAACCCCTGGGTGAGACCCTTCGTCACCTTCCCGCCCGCGAGGATGCCGCCGATGAGGAAGGGACTCATCCCGAAGGCGGTCCGGGCGTAGATGGGGAGAAAGAGGATGACGGCCATCTTGCCGAAGCTGAGGCCGAACCGGAAGACGACGAGCGCGCGGATGGCGGTCCGCCCCACGAGTCGCCGGAGCGTCTCGACGCCCGTCGCCTGCTCGGGATCGGTCTTCCCGCCGGGGTTGTCCCGGAGCCAGAACAGGAGCAGGAGCGTCGCGCCCACCGTCACCGCCGAGAGGACGGCGTAGGCGACGGTGTACTCGTAGACGGCGAGCAGGTACCCGCCCACCAGGTCGCCCGCGAGCGAGGAGAACGCCCCGACCTGGTTGTACGTCCCGAGCCACTGACCGCGCTCGCCGTTCGGACTTATCTCGCCGACGACGGTCGACCCCGTGATCCAGAGGAGGCTCGCACCCACGCCCTGCAGGACTCTGACGAGAATCACGTCCGTGACCGAGGAGACCTGCGAGAAGCCGACGAAGACGAGGACGTTGACCACGAGGCCGACGAGGAGCACCCGTTTGGCGTTGTGGGTGTCGACGTACCGCCCGAGGGGGAGAACGATGACCAGTTGGGCGAGGGCGAAGGCGGTGCCGAACAGGCCCTCGACGGTGCTGGTCGTCCCGAACTGGTCGGCGTAGAGGGCGAGGGCGATTGCGATGGTCGAGTACGCCTGCGCCCGGGCGAACGCCGTCCCGCCCAGCGCGAGGAACTCGCGGTCCTGCAACACGCCGAACGACCCGCGTGACACGATAGTCGAACCGACGTGGGGGGTACGATTAAATCCGGCTTTCCCGGAAGGCGGTGGGAGGAGAACCCCTCACACGGGCGACCGACTCGGGGACTGACCGTGGGGAGAAAACGGCGCGCGCTTCAGAGTTCGATGCGCTCGACCAACTGGTCGTCGCCCTCGTGGATGTTGATGGCGACGATGCGGATGTCGTCCTCGATGAGCGACCCCTCTAGCTTCGCGTTGAGGAGTTCGTCCACCTGATAGACGCCCGCGGCGTCGGTCATCTCGATCTCGACGAGGACGGCCGTGGTGTCGCCCTCGCGGAGGCTCACCTGTCGGATGGCCTGACTGGAGAGGGTGTTGATGCCCCGCCCACCGCGTTCGTAGGGCATGCGGGAGCGACCGCGCTCCATGTCGAGGCCGTCCGCGACCCGGAGGACGCCCGCTTCGAGGGTGAGGGGTTTCTCCTCGGTGTGGTGACAGAGGATGGCGTGGAGGACCTCGCCTTTCATCCGGACCACGTCGCCCACGTCGTAGAAGTTCGGCAGGACGCGGTCGAGGATGTCCGCCGACAGCGGGATGGAGTAGTAGCTGTGGTCGTCGCGGTGGACGACGTGGCCGATGTCGTGGAGGGTTGCCGCGAGGGCGATGATGACCGCCTCGTCTGCCTCGTCGAGGCCCTGCTGGCGCGCGCCGTTGAACTCGACGCCGCCGGTCTTCAGGAGGTCGTAGAGACAGAGCGCGCGGTTGCGGACGATGCCGATGTGCTTGCGCCCGTGGTCGTTGTATCCCTTGCGGTCGACGGGGTTGACGTTCTGGGCGTCGAGGTACGCCTGAATCTCTTCGTCCTCGTCGATGAACGCGAGCACCTCGTTCAGCCGCTCGTCCGGGAAGGCGTGGTCGGCGGACGGATCGTAGGTTCGACCGCCGTCGCCGCGGTCTGCACTGGCCATACGTATTCTCTCGCGGGCGAGAGGAAAACCGCTTTGCCTCGGTGCGCTCAGGCCGCAGCGTCGGTCGCCGCGGCCTCCACCTCCTCGTAGTCGGGTTCCACGCCCGGGTCCTCGCCGACCCACGCGTAGGTGACGGTCCGGTCGGTGTCCACGACGAACACGGCGCGCTGGGCGATGTCGTTGACGCCCAGTTCCGCGAAGTCCATCGACACGTCGTACTGCTCGATGAGTTCGTCGTTCGCGTCGCTGATGAGCGGGAAGTTCAGCCCCAGTTCGTCGTGGAAGGCGTTGAGCGCGAACGGCGAGTCGACGCTGACGCCGTAGAGGCGCACGCCCGCCTCCTCGAACGCCGAGAGGCGGTCACGGAAACTCGCCAGCTCGTGCGAGCAGACGCTGGTGAACGCGCCGGGGAAAAAGGCGAGGACGACGGGTCCCCTCTCCAGCATCTCCGAGAGCGTGAACTGCTCGATGTCGTCGCCCGTCGCGAGCGGTGCGGTGAAGTCCGGGGCGATGTCGCCGGTCTGTATCACACCCGCCGGTTAGGGAGACGGACACAAATAGGGCGACCCTCTCACGAGCAAAAGGCCTATAATCGGGAGTAGGTAAGAACAAGTAGACATGGCAACCACTCTGGTACCGCTGTTCCCCGGGCTCCCCGGCGGAATCGAGATATTCGTCGTCCTGCTCATCGTCGTGCTCCTGTTCGGGGCGAACAAGCTCCCGAAACTCGCACGCTCCAGTGGGCAGGCGATGGGCGAGTTCAAGAAAGGACGTGAGGAGATCGAGCAGGAGCTCGCGGAGATGAAGGGCGAGGGGTCCAAGCAGGGCGAGGCGACGGCCGACACCACGACCACTACCGAGCCGACGACGACCGAGAGCACCACCGAGACGACGATGGACGAGACCGCTGAGACGGAAGCCGAAAAGCAGAACTAATTTTTGCTCTCGCTGCCCGCTTCCGGGCACGGGGCGTGTGGCCTAGTGGACAAGGCGAGGGGTTCCTAACTCCTCGATCGCGGGTTCGAATCCCGTCACGCCCGCTGTCAGTCACGAGCGAACGCGAGTGACGACAGCGGGCACAGGGATTCGAAACAGGGAGCGAGCGAAGCGAGCGACCGAGGTTCGAATCCCGTCACGCCCGTCTCCTTCGCTTCGCTCAGTCGACGGGCGTTCCTGACTCCCGCTCGCAGTGCTCGCGGGAGTCCCGTCACGCCCTTTTGTGGAGAGCGCCAGAGGTCCGTCGCAGTCACGACCGCACCGCCGCGAGAGGTTCGACGGTGGAACCTTCCCGTTCACGCACGCCCGCACGAGTGTCTGTTCGGCCGTGCGAGTCGACCGGCGACCGACGACTGCCGTGTCGCGCCGCCGACGGCCCGATTCCGCCGTGAACTCCCGTGCAGGGTCGTCGTCGCCGCCGATATGTCTCTTTGCATCACGCTCCGTCGGGCGGTTTCGTCGGCCAGCCACGCTGTCCGGCCGCCGTGACTGTAAGTGTCGCCCTATCGGTCAGTCAGTACTGTCACGGTATCTGAAACTGTTGCAGTTGCACGGTTCGACGGGTCATACCAGCGTGTAACAATATGGTGTCTGGCCGTAGCACGGTCCATGGATGGAGAGACTCACACGGAGCGTCGAACCGAGGGGACGAGCACACGCGAGGCCGCGCGTGCGTTCCACGAGTTGACCGGGTTCCAGCGCGACCTGCTCGTCGTCATGTCCGGCCTCGACGAACCGTCGGGCCAGACCATCAAGATGGCGCTGGAAGAGCGGACGAACACCGACATCACACACGGGCGACTCTACCCGAACCTCGACACCCTCGTGAACGACAGGTTCATCGAGAAGGGGGAGATCGACCGGCGGACGAACTACTACGCCATCTCCGAGATGGGGGTAGACGCCCTCGCCGAGTACGCCGACTGGATGACCGAACGGGGCAACCTCTCGGACTGAGTCATCTCTGCTCTGGTCGGCGTCGACGGGTCGCTCACCGCGGTCGGCGCGCCGCCATCGGTAAGCGCCCGCTGGACCCGCCGAAGCCACCAGTTACGGTACCGTCCGACCGACGTTCGACGGTCCGGCCCTCCTCTCACCCGTCGGAGCGACCGCTCCGGCGGCCCTCCGTCCACTCGTCGCCGTCGCAGGTGGTTGTCCACTCGCTACTCACGAGCAGAAAAGTAATTCAATACAACCAATAGTATTAAGCGGACCGTCGCAAGACTGAGGAGTGTCCCCCCGTATGACGATTCCGCTCTCCACGGAAGCGATACGGGCAGCAGTCACCACCCCGGTCACCGCCTACACCGTCGGGATGGCCCTCGCCACCCTGGGTGCGCTGCTGCTCGGAACGCTGACGTTCATCCCCCGAAAGCAGCGACGGCCCCGCGTCGTCGTCCGCGAACTCGTCCGCACCGACTGGAAGTACCTCGGCGTCGCGTGGGCCGTCACGCTCGTCGTCAACGAACTCGCCTTCCGGTTTCACGCCGACCGCCTCGTGACGGACACGGTCTACGCCCTCGAGGGGCCCGTCGTCGCCGCCTTCCAGACCGTGACGACCCCGGCGCTGACCTTCGGGTTCGCCGTCCTCTACCTCGTCGGGTTCCCGTTTCTGGTCCTGTTCTCGTACTTCAAGCTGAAGGTCCACGACCGGGAGCAGGCGTGTCGTTACGCGATGGGGTACGCGCTGCTCGTCGTCGTCGCCGCACCGCTGTTCCTCGCCTTCCCGGTGCGCATCACGGGCCAGTATCTCCCGACCGTGGACCCCCTGTTGCTGACGGTCCACCCGGTCGTGGGCGAGGGCGTCCTCGCGACGGACACCCTCGTCAAGGCGTTCCCGAGCCTCCACACCGGGCTGTCGGTGCTGGCGGCGCTGTACGCGCGTCACTCCTCGCGGCGGTACGCGACTGTCGCGGGGGTGCTCGCCGCCGGCATCGTCGTCTCGACGTTCTACCTCGGCATCCACTGGCTCGTCGACGCGATGGCGGCCGCCGTCCTCGCGGGCGCGGCCTACCACGCCTCACAGCGGTTTCCCCTCCCGCGGTTCGCCCGTCGGTCGTCCGGTCGGACGTCCCACCACCAGCAGGCCGACTGACCGCCGCGGGGTGCGGGCGTCACACCTCCGTCGGCACTCCGCGTCGTGAGGTCAGTCGGTCGAGAAAAGTCGGCAGTCGGCGGTCGGCGCGTCTCAGTTGTGCTTCCGGAGGTAGACGCCGTCGTCCTCGTGCCGGTCGACGTCCTCGCTTCGGAGTTCGTGCTCGTCGTCGTCGTCGTTCCAGCCGAGCATGTCCTTTATCTCGTCGAAGATGCCGTCGTCGTCGTCGTCGTGGTCTCGGCGGACCGTCGCCGTCTGGCCGCGGGTCTCGCCGATGCTCCCGACGCGGTGGCCCGTCGAGGTGTACACGTCCTTGTCCCGGTCGTCGTCTGTGAACTCTCGCGCCATTGCGTTCTTCTGGAGACCACGGATGGACGTAGGTGCCGTGCCTGCGTCTGCCTGACAGACGCCTCGGCGGACGCTCTGGGTCTCGATTCTCGGCGCACGGTCCCCCTATGTGGTGGATTCGACGGAGAATCACGCTGACTTCATCTCCTCGAACGGCGATATACGAGGTCACGAATCGCGACTACAGAACGTCCGACGAGCGTGGTCGACCCCGACGGGAACCTCAACAGTAACGCACTACAGACGGCCTACAGCGGCGGCCACAGCGTCGAGGCGGTCGACGATATCGACGACGACACCGTCGACGACGCGAAGGACGTTCTGGAGGACCTCGCCAACGAGTTCGACCACCTGGACCTCGGGGACTGACCCAGCACTGGTCCTTCGTCTCGGCCGACTCAGGCCGACGGGTCGGGTCGCTCGTCCATCCCGGGGACGTCCGGGAACAGGGCGTCGACGTCGGCGTCCTCATCGACTATCTCGTACTCTTTCGACGCGTCACCGCCGTCGGCGGCGGCCTCCTCCGTCGCCGCGACGACGCCCGCGTCTTCGAGATGGCCGAGGTGGGCGCTCGCTTCGCCCGGTCCGTGGAGGATGTGGATACTGGAGAGTCCGCCGAAGAGGTGGGCGCCCACCGTCCACGCGTCCGCGGGGCCGTGCTCGCGCAGGACGGAGAGGACGCGGTCGGTGCGCTCGCGGTGGTGGACGGCGATGTCCGCCGCGCGGCCCGCCGGGTCGACGATGGGACCACGGTGGCCGGGCCACGCCCGGGAGTAACCCGCGTCGACGATTCTGGTGAGGGTATCGAGATACGACGCCAGCGGGTCCTCGACGCGCACGTCCGCGCCGCCGACGTTCGGCGTGTAGTACGGCAGGAGGGCGTCGCCGCTGAACAGTTCCTCGCCGCGCGCGCCCGTGTACGACCGGTAGTCGCTCTCGACGGCGAACCCACAGAGCCCCGCCGTGTGGCCGGGCAGGTGGACCGCCTCGAACTCCCCGTCGCCGACATCGAAGCGCGCGCCGTCGGTGAACGTCTCCACCTCGGCGGGGTCGCCGCTGATGGTGCTGCTCTTCCTGAGGAACCCGACGAGTTCCTCGCGGGATTCCTCGGGCATCCCCCACTCGGCGAACAGTTCGCGCTGGCGGTCTTCGAAGGCGTCCTCGGCGTCCTCGTCCTGTACGACCAGCGGCGCGTCCGCCTCGTGGACGCGCACGACGGCGCCCGACTCCTGCTGGACGGCACCCGCGAGTCCCGCGTGGTCGGCGTGGTGGTGGGTGAGGAGCACCTGATCGATGTCCGCGAACTCGTAGCCGGCCTCCCGGAGGCCGTCCTCCAGTTGTTCGCGGGTGCTCGGTGTGGAGACACCGGTGTCGACGAGCGTCGTCACCTCCCCTTCCAGCAGGTAGGCGTTGTTCAGCCCCTCGAACGCCGTGTTGCCGAGGCTGATGGCCTTCACGCGCACACACCCCCGTGGCCCGCGCGGGTCGTCCGACCAGCGCCGCCGGCGACGCCCGGCGTCGCACCGACCGTGTCGCCCGTCGAGAGGGATGTGTCGGCTCCGTCGAGGGTGTGGAGGGGTTCGTCGTTCCGGAGGACGTTGATGTGCGGGCGGAGGCGGCCCTCGGCGTCGAACAGGAGGCCGTGGAGGTTCGGGAACTCGTCTGCGACCGACGAGAGCGCCTCGCCGACGGTCGCTCCCTCCGGCATGTCACGAACGATGTGTCGCTCCCCGACGCACTCGCGGAGCGTCGCGTAGAACTCGAAGTCGACTCGCATGGCACTCTCTGGCGTCCCCACCGTGATAACCCATTCGGCGCGATGGGGTGACCCGAACGACTAACACCCGACCGGGACACTCGCTGTCATGACACGTGACACGACGCGGGTCACGACGCCCGAAGAACGGTTCGAGGACCTCCCCGAGTTCGACTACGAGCGCCACAGCGTCACCGTCGGCGACAGCCTCGAGATGGCCTACGTCGACGTGGGCGAGGAGAGTGGTGAGAACGGCGAGACGTTCCTCTGTCTCCACGGCGAACCGACGTGGGGCTACCTCTACCGGAAGATGATACCCGGCCTCAGCGAGCGCGGGCGCGTCGTCGTCCCGGACTTCGTGGGGTTCGGCCGCTCGGAGAAACTCACCGACCGGGACGCCTACAGCTTCGACTTCCACTACGGGACGCTCGTGGACTTCGTGGAGGCACTCGACTTACAGGATATCACCCTCGTCTGTCAGGACTGGGGCGGCATCCTCGGGTTGACCTACGCTGCACACGCGCCCGAACGGTTCGCCCGCCTCGTGGCGATGAACACGGGCGTCCCGAGCGGGCGACAGGAGATGCCCGAGGCGTGGGAGGAGTTCCGCTCGTTCGTCGAACGCGTCGACGAACTCCCCGTCGGGATGCTGATTCAGAACGCGACGGCGACCGACCTTCCCGACGACGTCGTCGCGGCCTACGAGGCCCCCTTCCACACCGAGGAGGCGAAAGCGGGGGCGCGCGCGTGGCCCGACATGGTCCCCCGGAATGACGGGGGGGACGGGGCGGAGATGACACAGGAGGCGGCGAGGCGTCTGGGCGAGTGGGAGAAACCCGCGTTCGTCCTGTTCGCCGACAGCGACCCCATCACGCGGAAGAACCGCGACCCGCTTCGCGACCTCATCCCGACGGCGAGCGAGCAACCGGACGTGTGGGTGGAGGGTGCGATGCACTTCCTGCAGGAGGACGCGGGCGAGGACATCGCAGAAGAGATCGTCGCGTTCGTCGACCGGACCTGACCGGGGGCGAGCCTTACTCGACGACGACCGCGCCCTTCATGCCGGCCCCCCGGTGGGGGTTGCAGTAGTAGAGCGCGAGGCCCGCCTGGTCGAACGTCTGGCTGAAACTCCCGCTGGACACGGGGTCGCCGCTGCGGAACTCGAAGTCGGAGTCCTCGGCGGAGACGACGTTGTGGCTGCCACCCTCGCCCGTCCACGACCAGTTGACCGTCGTCCCGGAGGAGACGCGGACCGCCGCGGGGCCGAATGCGAGGCCGTTGCCGGCGCCGACGTCGACCGTCACCTCGCTCTGGCCGGTCATGTCCTCGATGGACTCGAAGTTGTTCGCGCCCGAGAGGTAGGACTCGACGGCGGCCTGACTCCCGTTGTCGCCACCGCCGCCCGACGTGGTCGTCGTGTTGCCGCCGTTCCCGGCGGTCGTGGTCGTCTGCCCACCGGACGTGGTGGTGTCACCGCCGTTGCTGGCGGTCGTGGTGGTGGTGTCGCCACCGTTGCCACCGTTGCCGTCGCCGCCGCCGGAACAGCCGGCGAGCGCGCCAAGCGCGACGACCGAAGCCATACCCGTCACGAAGTTTCGTCGGGGGATACCGTTTGACATCGTCGCAATCACTACAGACTACGAGAAGATAACTCTGATTGAGAAGAGTGCGCGCGGCACGCGGTCCCAGGAGGCACGAGCCACATCGGCGCGTGGCGGTCGGGGACCGTCGGCGGGGAGGCGTACGAAGCCACCCACGCGCCGTCCGCGCCGGCGCCCCCGCGCCACACCGTCACGTGGGGATGCAAACAGAACGACGGGTGCACCGGAGAGTAGGCGTCCGGTCCGTATGCGCCTACCGCATCGGTCAGGTGTACAGCCACCGGGACGCCACGGACGAAGGGGAACGCGAGGCGTTCCACGCCCGCGTCGAGGAGATACGCGAACACGCCCGGTCGGGGTCCCGCTGAGAGGACTCCAGTGACACGTAGGGATCGCTTCATATACCGCGAAGTCCTAACTAGACGCGGCCGGAGCGCCCGCCGCATGAACGAACAGGTGTACTCCCCGCAGTCACTCGTCGACGAAATCGACGCCAGGCGTCGGACCATCACCGTCTTCGTCCCGCCGGACGAGACCGACGCGACGACCGACCTCGAGGACCACTTCGCCACCCGAAACGTCACGGTCGAGACCCGCACCATTCCCGTCGGTCGGGAGGGGTTCGTCGTTGTCAGGAGCGAGGGACTCCCGCAGCGGACCGTCCCGCTCGGGGCCGTCAGGGCGCTCCTCTCGGGGAACGCCGGATCGGAGTGGCGGACGCTCCCGACGGACGTCGACACGCCGAGCGCCGTCGTCGGACTCGACGAACTCTGTTTCCGGTCGTTCGACCGCAGGCAGATGCTGTTCACCTGCCGTGAAATCGAGGAACGAGCCTACCGCATCGGCCACGGGACACTCCACGTCGGCTTCCAGCGAGAGGGGGCCTTCGAGGCACAACGCGAGGTGTACGAGGCGCTCCTCACCCGAGGTGTCACGGTGGATGCCTACATGGGGTCGCTCGGTTCCGAGGCGGTGGGTCGCCTCGAACACCCGAACCTCTCGTACCACGTCGACCCCGTCCCCGAACTCTCGAACTACTGGTTCCTCGCGTACGACGGGGGCGGCGAACCCTACCAGAAGTGCGCGCTGGTCGCCGAGGAGCGGGCGAGGGGACGGTACTACGGCGTCTGGACGTACGACCCGTCGCTCGTCGCCGGCCTCGTCGCGTACCTGAAGGCGACGTACTGACCACGGATGTTCCGCGTGCGACCCTTCTTCGGTGATGACGGGACCATCCTCCGCGTGACCTGACCCACCAACCGTCGGGCCAGCCGTGGGCGGTGTAGCCGTCCACACAGCGGTCGTGCGACGTGGCACCCGACGTCCCTCCCCGTCGCCTGTTCGCCCCTACCCGTCGACCTCGCCCCGGTCGTTGAGGTAGTTCCGCAGTCCGTCGAACCGAAGCGTCTCGCCCCGTTCGAGGTAGTGGCCGGCGCACGCGTTCCCGAGCGCCAGCGCCACCGGCCAGTCCCAGCCGGCGGCGCGAGCACGCGCCAGCGCCGCCGAGAACCGGTCGCCGGCACCCGAGTTCCGGACCCCTTCGTCGACGTCGACCGCCGGGAGGAGATGTCGCCCGTCGCGCGTCGCGGCGACCGACTCGTCGAACCCGTGCATCACGACGGCGGAGACGCCGGCGGCACGCCGGACCCGGTCGGTGACGTGACCGCCCCGTTCGTCGACGGCCGCCGCGAGGCCCGACAGCTCCTCGCGGTTCGCGCTCACGACTACCTCGCAGCCCTCGTCGAGCGACGCCAGCGCCTCGCAGAGACCCTGTGCGGCCCCCGAGTCGATGGCCGAGACGTCACCCGGGTCGAGGAGGAGTGTCCCGACATCGACCCGGTCCGCGAGCGCCGAGAGCACCGCCGTCATCGACGGGAACGCCGCCCAGTTGCCGACGAGGAGGGCGTCCGCGCCGTAGACGGGCCCGGACGCTCCCTCGGCGGCATCGTCGAGCGCCGCCGTCCCCCAGCCGTCGCGGCTGTCGGGGACGGCCGCCAGCATGAGGTCGCCGTCGTCGAACCGGTAGACGTCCACTCGCGCCGGGTCGCCCATCGAGTGGGTCTCGAACGGGAGCGACTCGAAGACGGGGTCGTCGAGGTGACCGAGGAGCGTCACCTCGTCCCCGAGGGCGTGGCACTGCTGGGCCATGTTCGTCGCCTGCCCGCCCGGTTCCCGTGCGGTCCGCTCGCGAACGAACGAACTCGACTCGCCGGCGGCGACTCGCTCGCCGAACGAGCGCCGCGAGTCGACCGGACCGCCGCCGCCCTCGACGCGATAGAGGGTGTCGACGCTCCCGTCGGGGAGCGACGCGACCGTGAGTGGCGAGGCGTCCTCGACGCGTCCGACCAACCGCTCGTAGCTCATACCGGCCGTTCGCGCGCGCACCGCAAAAACGCGGACCCCCGCCACGCAAGTATCCCCGTCTTCCGGCAACGGCGTGGGCTTGGCCGCTCCTCTTCAGTGTGACGCCCCTCCCTCCGAGTACGATGTCGCAATCCACGGCCGAGGAGCGAGACCGGTACAGCCCCGACGCCGACTGGAACCAGTTGTACCTCGACGGCCCCGTCGACGGCGACGACCGCGACACCATCGCGGTCGACGACCCCGCCACGGAGGAGGTCTTCACCGAGGTCCCGGCGGGCACCGTCGAGGACGTCGACCGGGCCTACGAGGTGGCGAGTGAGGCCCAGGCGGAGTGGGCGGAGACCTCGCCACAGGAGCGCACGGAGGTGATACAGGGTGCGCTCCAGACGATGGAGGAGCGCCGCGAGGAGATTCTCGAACTGCTCGCCGTCGAGTCCGGGAGCACCCGGGTGAAAGGCGAGGTGGAACTCCAGAGCGCGATGGGCATCACGCAGGAGGCAGCGAGCTTCCCCACGCGGATGTCCGGCGACCACCGCGACTCGAACGTCCCCGGAAAGGAGAACGTCGTCAAGCGGGAACCGGCGGGCGTCGTCGCCGTCATCTCGCCGTGGAACTTCCCGCTGCACCTCTCGATGCGGGCCGTCGCGCCCGCGCTGGCGACGGGCAACGCCGTCGTCCTCAAGCCCGCCTCGAACACGCCCATCACGGGGGGGCTGTTGCTCGCACGTATCTTCGAGGACGCTGGACTGCCCGAGGGACTCCTGACCGTCGTCACGGGCCACGGCTCGGATGTCGGCGACCGCATCGCGGGCCACGACGACGCTGCCGTCGTCTCCTTCACCGGGTCGTCGGCCGTCGGGAGTGGCGTCGCCAGCGAGGCGGCCGGCAACTTCGCCCAGCCCGCGATGGAACTCGGCGGGAACGGCCCGCACGTGGTTCTGGAGGACGCCGACGTTGACGACGCCGTGGACGCGGGGACGTTCGGGACGTTCCTCCACCAGGGTCAGATCTGCATCTCCATCAACCGCCACCTCGTCCACGAGTCGGTGTACGACGAGTACGTCGAGAAACTGGCCGAACGCGCGGAGAACCTCCCCATCGGCAACCCCTCGGAAGACCCCGAGGCAGTCGTCGGCCCCATCATCGACGACAGTCAGGTCGAGGACATCACCACCTACATCGAGCAGACGGTCGAGGAGGGGGCGACGCTCGAAGCCGGCGGCGACCACGACGGCCGGTTCGTCGAACCGACCGTGCTCTCGGACGCGACCAACGAGATGAGCGCCGCCTGCAACGAGCACTTCGGTCCCGTCGCGCCGGTCATCCCCTTCTCGGACGACGAGGAGGCGGTCGAACTCGCCAACGACACCGAGTACGGCCTCGCCGCGTCGGTGTTCGGCGGCGACCGGAACCGGGCGGAGGACGTGGCCGACCGCATCGACGCCGGGATGGTCCACGTCAACGACCAGCCGGTCAACGACGAGCCGCACGTCCCGTTCGGCGGGATGAAGGCCTCCGGAATCGGCCGGTACAACGGCGAGTGGGTCCTCGAGGAGTTCACCGAACCCAAGTGGGTGTCCGTCCAGCGCGAGACGCGCGACTACCCGTTCTGAGCGTCGTACGGTGAGAGTCGAGGCCGACTCAGTCCTCTTCCTCTTCGGTCGCCTCCGTCCCGTCTTCCTGTTCACCCGCATCCTCGTTCGCGTCCTCGCCGTCGGCCACCGCCGCCACCTGCGGTGTGTCGCGTTCGGTCACGCGAATCCCCTTCTCGGCGAGGTGGCGGGTCTGCTGGCGGGCGAAGTCCTCCTCGGTCGTCCCGCGCGTCGCGAGGACGTACATCAGGGCGCTCCCGACGGGGCGCATCGTCCGTCCGGCGCGCTGTGCGCCCTGCCTGCGTGACCCACCGAGGCCGGAGGCGACGATGGCGACTTCCGCGTTCGGGAGGTCGATGCCCTCGTCGCCGACCCGCGAGATGACGAGGACGTCGCGCCCCCCCGAACGGAACTCGTCGAACAGCACCTGTCGCCGGTGGTGGCGCATCTCCCCGGAGACGAACGGGACGTCCAGCGCCTCGCTGATGGCCTTCCCCTGGTCGAGGTAGTCGACGAACACCAGCACCTTCGCCCCGGCGTGCTCTTCGAGGAGCGTCCTGATGGCGTCGAGTTTCGCGGGGTTCTCGGAGGCGATTTGCCGGCGTTCGTGGCCGTCTGCGCTGGCGTACTCGTTTCTGGCCATCTCGTCGGCCCACGGGACGTAGCGAATCTCGACTTCGGGTTCCGCGACGAAGCCCGCCTCGAACAGCGCCGCCCAGTCGGTGCCGATGGGCGGGCCGATGAGCGTGTAGATGTCTCGTTCCCGGTCGTCTTCCCGGATGGGTGTCGCACTGAGTCCGAGGCGGTGTTTAGCCTGCAGGTCGGCGCTCCGCCGGTAGATGCGACTCGGGATGTGGTGGACCTCGTCGTAGAGGATGAGCCCCCACTTCCGTTCGTCGAACAGCATCCGGTGGCGGTCCATCCCCGCTGTCTGGTAGGTGGCGATGGTGACGGGCCGGACGTCCTTCGTCCCGCCGTGGTACTCGCCGATCTGGTCGGGTTCGAGGTTCGTGTGGTTCAACAACTCCTCGTGCCACTGCTCGGCGAGGTCACGCGAGGGGACGAGAATCAGCGTCTCGCCGCCGACGGCGGCCATGGCGGCCATCCCGGCGACGGTCTTGCCCGACCCCGGTGGGCCGACGAACACGCCCGATTTCCGCTCCATGAACTGTTCGACCCACGACGTCTGGTAGTCTCGCAGGTCGAGGTCCAGTCGGATGTCGATGGGGTCGCCCGTCTCCAGTTCGCGGCGGTCCTGGACGGGGTAGCCCGCCTCGTAGAGGATGCGCTTTATCTCGCCGACGGCACCGTCGACCACCCACGCCTCCGAGTCGGTCACCATCGCGCGGATGTGCTCGCCCTGGTCGAGTTTCTGCCGGGCGACGTTACCCATCAGGTCGTCGCTCCCCGCCCGGAGGATGGTGTAGCCGTCGTCGTGAGTGAGGAGCGTGAACTTGTGGGCGCGTTGCCACTGGTTCTCGACCCACTCCTCCAGGTGCGGCGAGCGCTCCGGGAGGACGTCGCGCATCGTCCGCAGGAGGTCCGCGAGGTGGTCGTAGGGCGCCTGCCAGACGTCCTCCTCGCGAATCTTGTAGATGTACGCCCCGTTCCGCGTGGAGTCGACGAGGTGGGCGAACTGGGCGAGTTGCGCCCGCGTGAACTGCCGGGGGTGTTCGACGACCACTTCCCGGCGGTCCGGAAAGAGGATGCGGTGTTCTCGCTCGGCGAACGACTGGAGGTCCGTCGGGTACCAGACGACGGGGTCCGAGGAGACGTCCGCGTGGGCGATTCGTCCGGCGTCGGCCAACCCGTCGAGCAGGTCCGTCGCCTCCGCCTGCGAGCACTCGAGGAGTCGCGCCACCTGACTGGCCGTCACGACGGGTCGGCGGAGTCGCTGGGCGATGGCCTGGAACTCCTCGGCGCTCAGTTCCGGCCCCGACTCCGCCGCCGATTCGGACGCCGCCTCCTCGTCCGATTCCGTATCTGACACTGCGTCGGGGTAGGAGGTACCGATTGAAACCGATTGCGTCGTCGGCGCCCGCCGTCGCCGTACCGGACTGCGACCGCGAACGGTGGTGGCGAGACGGCGATGCGGGCCGACTACGGGGGAGTCGGGAGAACAGCCGACTACTCGCCGCTGACGGAGACGTCCTCTAAGACGAGGCCCACGTCGTCCACCGTCACCTGCACGGCCCCGACGTGGTGTTCTTCGCCGTTCCAGACGACGGTGAAGCCGTCCGTGCCCACCGTCGCGTCCTCGACGGTGTAGGTGGCGTGGTCGACGGACCAGTCGGGGAGACCGGTCCCGCTCACCTGCACGTCGCTCACCGTCACGGTGAGGTCACGGACCTCGAACGCGTCGCTCTCCGAGTCGGTACCCGTCGCCGCGGACGCCCCCGCGGGGACGACGGCCATCGACGCCACGAGCGCGACTACCAGCACTGCCACGGTTCGGTTCATGGGTTGCACTCCCGGCTACGGCGGGGACCCTACATAGAGGGGGACGACCGTCCCCACCGTTCCGCACCATCCCGCCGACGGGCCGGGTGCAACGACCGCAACCGGGGTCCGATAACGACCGATTAGAAGGGGGCGGAGCGTCGGTTCGGCAGGGTTTATGTACTCGCCGGAGAACCCCCAGATATGACTGAGAGAGTGCTCGAAGGTGACTCGGGCCGTATCTCCGGCGAGCGAACCCTCCACGTCGGCGGGGACCGGCCTATCCGCATCAGCACGGGCCACCGTCTCCTGCACCACGAGGGGAAGTGCTCGCGACCACACGGCCACAACTACGAGGTAGCCGTGACCGTGCGGGGAGAACTCACCCCCGAGGGGTGGGTCGTCGACAAGGGAGAGGTGACGGCGGTCGTCGACGAGTGGGACCACCGCTTCCTCGTCGAACGGGGCGACCCCCTCGTGGAGGCGTTCGAGGCCAGCGGCGACGACGACGCCCTCGTCGTCATCGACCACCCGCCGACGGCGGAGGTGATGGCCGTCGTCCTCGAACGCCGTCTCCTCGACCGACTGCCCGACACCGTCAGCGACGTGGCGGTGAGCGTCGCGGAGACGAGCGAACTCAGAACCGGACCTGCGGCGGGAGTGGACCACTGAGATGCCCGTCGACGCAGACGCCGGGGTGGGGACCGGGGGTTCCGACAGGGCCGACGACCCCGAATCGGGGGACCTCCCGGTCAACGAACTGTTCTACTCGCTGCAGGGCGAGGGGAAACTGGCGGGCGTCCCCTCGGTGTTCGTCCGGACCAGCGGCTGTAACCTCCGCTGCTGGTTCTGTGACTCCTATCACACCTCGTGGGAGCCGACGCACGCGTGGATGGACTTCGAGGGGATACTGGCGGAGGTCGAGAGCCACGACGGGGCGGACCACGTCGTCCTGACGGGCGGCGAACCGCTGATTCACGACGCGTCGGTCGAGTTGCTGGAGCGACTCGCCGACCGGGGCTACCACATCACCGTCGAGACGAACGGGACCGTCTTCAGGGACGCGCCCATCGACCTCGCGAGCGTCAGCCCGAAACTCGCCTCCAGTACGCCCACGGCCGACCGCGACCCGAACGGCGACGGCGAGTGGGCCGACCGACACGAGGCCCGGCGGGTGGACGTGGAGGCCACCGCGCGCCTCTGTGAGCAGTCCGACGCCCAGTTGAAGTTCGTCGTCACTGGGCCGGACGACCTCCCCGAAATCGAGGGACTCGTCGACCGGGTGCGAGAGGTGTCGAGCGCCCCGATCCGGGATTCGGACGTGCTCCTGATGCCCGAGGGGACCACACGGGAGGAGTTGGACGACCGACGGAACGAGGTGGCCGAACTGGCGATGGTCCACGGTTACCGGTACACGCCGCGCCTGCACGTCGACCTCTGGGACGACGCGCCGGGGACGTGAGCGACCGAGCGACGACACGCGAACGATACACGGACGACACACGAGACATGACAGACACGACCGAGACACACAGCGACGGGGACCGGGCGGTGGTCCTCGTCTCCGGCGGGATGGACAGCGCAACGGCCGTCTACGAGGCACTCGACTCCGGCTACGACCCGTACTTCCTGCACACCTCCTACGGCCAGCGGACCGAGACGAAGGAGTTCGAGTGCGCCGAGCGACTGGCGGCGGAGGCGGGCGCGGCGGAGTTCCTGCACGTGGAGACGGACCACCTCGCGCGCATCGGGGGGTCCTCGCTCACCGACGAGTCGATGGCCGTCGAAGACGCCGACACGGACAGCGAGGCGGTGCCGGCGACGTACGTCCCCTTTCGGAACGCGAACCTGCTGTCGATGGCCGTCTCGTACGCCGAGGCGAACGACGCGACGGCCGTGTTCATCGGGGCGCACTCCGAGGACTTCGCGGGCTACCCCGACTGCCGACCGGCGTTCTTCGAGGCGTTCCAGCGAGTCGTGGACGTGGGCACGCACCCCGACACCCACGTCGGAATCGAGGCGCCGTTCGCGGAGTGGTCGAAGACCGACATCGTCGAACGGGGGCTGGAACTGGGCGTCCCGTTCGAGCACACGTGGTCGTGCTACCGCGACGAGGAACCCGCCTGCGGGACGTGTGACTCCTGTGCGTATCGGCTGGAGGCGTTCCGGAACGCCGGGACGCGCGACCCCATCCTCTACGCGGAACGGCCGGAGTACGAGGACTGAAGACCCCGCCGTGTGAGGGTGGCCCATGCGAGTCGCTGCCTTCGCCGACCTCGTCGGCCCGGACGGTGTCGAGATTCAGGACCACGACGACCCGGAACCGGGGCCGGGCGAGGCCGTGGTAGACGTCGAGGCCTGCGCCATCAACCGCCACGACCTCTGGATTCTGGAGGGGGACTCCGCGATGGTTAGCGGTGAGGACCTCCCGTTCGTGACGGGACTGGACGTCGCGGGCGTGGTGGCGAGCGTCGGCGAGGGCGTCTCGTCGGTTGAACCGGGCGACCGGGTCGTCCTCTGTCCCAACGAGACGTGTGGCACCTGCGAGTTCTGCCGCGAGGGGCCGGAGAACCTCTGTGAGCGCTTCTCGCTGTTCCACGGTGGCCTCGCCGAACGGGCGTGCGTCCGGGCCGACCGCCTCGTCGCCCTCCCGGACGGGGTGGACGCGACGGCGGCGGCGGCCATCCCGACGGCCTACATGACGGCGTGGCACATGATTCGCCGCGCGGACGTCTCGCCGGGCGACAGGGTGCTGGTCCTCGGGGCGACGGGTGGTGTCGGCGTCGCCTGCGTCCAGTTGCTCGACACGATGGGCGTCCACAGCGTCGGCACGTCGACGTCGCCCGAGAAACTGGACCGACTCGCCGAACTGGGGTGTGACGAACCCGTCGAAGCCGGGGGTCCCGAGGCGGTCCGGGAGTCCGTCGAGACCGTCGACGCCGTCCTGAACCACCTCGCGGGGGAGTACACCGAGGCGGGCCTGCGGGTCCTCCGGCGCGCGGGTCGGATGGTCGTCTGTGGGCGGACGGCGGGCGGCGAGTCGACGTTCGACGTGGCCCGACTGTTCCTCTCGCACCACCGCATCGTCGGGTCGACGATGGGGACGCAGGCCGACCTCGAACGACTCGTCGACCTCGTCGCCGAGGGCGCGTTCGACCCCGTGGTGGGCGAGGAGTACCCGCTGGACGAGACGGCACAGGCGTTCGCGGACATGCAGTCGCGCGACCTGTTCGGGAAGTCCGTCGTCCGCCCCTGAACCCCGGCGCGCGCCGAGGAAAGATTCATGACCTCGGACATGGTATGGTCCGACATGGCAGACACGAAACGTGGCCGCGAGCGCAAAGGGTTAGAGAAGGAGCGACAACTCACCCAGCGTCTGTACGACCACGAACTCGCCAGCACGCTTCCCGAGGCCGACGTCGACGTCGAGATCGAACCGGACCCCGCGGACCTCGATGCGGAAGCGCTCGAGGACAGTCTGCTGGTCGCCGAGGAGAGCGACGACTGAGAGTCGGCAGTTCACACCCGCTTTTCACACGACAGTCATCCGGGAGAGCTATCGCGGTCCGACCGAGCGGGTCGTACGACCCGGTGCGGCGGGGACGCGCCGGAGTCACTCGGTCACGTCGGGGACGAACCCGTGCGAGCGCAGACCGTCGCGGCCCGTGAGGAGCATCCACGCCGCGAGGGCGAAACACGGCAGGCCCGCGAACAGCGCGAAGTACATCACGGCGGCGACGGCCCGCCACGGAACGACCTGATAGGCGTCGGTGTTCGGCACGGGCCCGAAGACGCCGAGGGGAACCGCCACCGCGAACGTCAGCGCGGCGGCGAACGTGTACCCCGCGCCGAAGCTCATCGGGACGAGGGCGGTCCGACCGCGGGCGAACACGCCCACGGACACCGCGAGGACGAGGGCGACCACGAGGGTGACGAGCGAGAGCACCGCCTGCTCCGACGCGATGGCCCCGAGCGTCGCGTAGGTGGCCTGCCACCCGAGGACCGTCAGCAGGATAGCGCGCCTGAACGTCCACGTCAGGGTGGTCAGAGCGGCGAGGCTCGTCACGCCCACCACCTCGAAACCGGGCGAGTGGTCTCCCCCTTCCCTCCCCGTCGGTGCATGACATACCGAGAGGAATGATGATAGATAAGCCCATCGACTAAGCTAGTAGACATTTCGACAGGTGTCCGGAACCGAACGGTCACTCGTCCGACTGCTCCGTACCGTCCGAGACAGTCCAGGGGTCGAGAACGACGCGGGCCGAACCCGCCGACGTCGACCACTACCCGGATGGCCGTTAGGGGTCCATTTCCGTCCCACGTTTCGGCGTTCGAATCGCGGCGGAGTCCGACAGAAGCGACCGCTTGCGACCGGTTCGCGCCTCACCCGGTCATTTCATCCTCTGGTGGAGTGCTCGGGGGACCGACGCGGGGCGACGACGTGTCGAGACCCCGAGAGAGTCGTGCCACGGACGTCGTCGAATCTGCCGGACCGCCATTGACGGGTTCGACCCCTCGATACCGACGGCCAGCGCACCTCTGTTCACCAGTTCGCCGTCAGGACCGCCGAAAACGGCGAGAGCGGCCGATTTTCCCACGAAATTTCGGACAGTTCAACGAGTTAAGACCTCATTGACTGTTGCATACGCAGGCATAACAAACACCCTCGAATCCGTCGTTGCTACTATCATGTCACGGACACCAACATCGGGCATGCCCGACTTCGGTGAGATGCGTCGTACCCTCCGCACGCTCGCGCGCCGCGAGCAGAACGTGGAACTGCCGGCCGTACAGCCGATGTACGACGAGTAACGGTATCGACTTCTCTCGCGTTTCGACCCCGTCAGCGACTAGCCCGCCGCGAGGACGAGGAGCGTCGGCCGACGACGCCCCCGCCCCGGGTCGGTCTCGCTCTCAGCCGTGGAGGAGGTGTGCCTCCCAGCGCGGGGCGGCCCTGCCGACCAGCCCGTACCCCAGTACGCCGAGCACGGCGGCCAGAACGACGAGACCGCCCGTCAGCCCCGGAGAGACGGGCACGACGAGACCGACGACGAGGACGGGGACGAGCGCGAGGGCCGCGCCCGCCGTGAACAGGGCGAACAGGAACGAATCGAAGAGGAACTCGTTGGGTTCGACGCCGGTGAGGTAGACGGTCAGGCCGAAGAGGTACAGCGAGAGACCGGCGTAGAGGACCCCGCCGAGTGCGAGCGAGGCGGGGGACCCGCCGAGCAGGACGGCGGCTCCGAGGTAGAACGCGCCGCCGACGGGGAGCAGCACGCAGAACCCCACGAGCTTCGCGCGGAACACGTCCGCGACGGACAGCGGGTGGACGCGGTAGCCCTCCAGCGAGTCGAACTGCGTGAGCCAGTTGTACGTCGTGAACGCCGTCAGGCCGAGCAGCGCGCCGAGGGTCACCGCCGCGTCCGGCGTCCGGCCCGTGATGGTCGCCGCGAGGTCGAGGACGGCGACGGCGAACCCCGACACCAGCCCCGCCGAGAGGACGACCTTCAGGAGACCGCCCCCGCTCCGGTGGAGTTCGAGGAGGGAGCGCGCCGCGAGGCCGTGTGGGTCCGCCGGGAGGCGGTCGGCCAGCCACGCGAACCGTGCTTCGACGCGGCGTTCGGGGCGGCGGTAGGTGGGGTCGAACGACCACCACCCCGCGACGGCGAACCCGAGGACGACGGACAGGACCGCCCCGACCCGAGGGGACGTGGGGGCCACGTAGGCACCGTACGGCGTCCACGTCCACAGCGAGTGGCCCGAGAGGTAGACCGCCGTCCCTGCCGCGACGGCGAGAACGACCGCCGCCTTCCCGACCGTCCCGCGCCGTACCGTCCCGACGAGGGTGAGCGTGCCCGAGAGGCCGAGGACGAACGTGGCGGCGAGCGTCGTCGCGAGGCGGGGGGCCGTCGCCGCGAGCGCTCCGTCGCCCGTCGCCAGTGCGTACCCGCCGACGGCGAACGAGAGGGGGAGGACGAACAGCCCCGAGTAGTAGACTGCGTCCTTCAGGAGGAAGACGGCGTACACCCGGCGCTCGGAGACGGGGAGCGTGCGGGCGGCGGAGACGAGGAGCGTCACGTCGCCCAGCAGGTCGTCCAGCGCGTCCGCGCTCAGCAGGCCCACGAGCCCCGTCTGGACGCCGAACAGCGCCACGAGGGCGTGGAGGCCCGCGAGGACGGTCCCCGTGTCGGTGCCCGTCAGGTCGAGGCCGTAGAGCGCCCCCACCGTGAGGGCGGCGACGAACGCCGGGAAGAGCGCGAAGCGCACCCCGCCGAACAGGCGGGCGTGCAGGCGGAACTCCTCACGCAGCATGGCGCGGAGGAGGCCCGTCACGACCCCTCGACCCCCGCGACGAAGCTATCGAGGAGCGACCCGTCGCCCGTCGGCCGTCGGTCGTCGACGAGTGCCCCCTCGCGCAGGATGCCGACGCGGGTGCAGATCTCCTCGGCTACGTCGATGTGGTGCGTCGAGAGGAAGACGGTGTTGCCCGCCTCGACGTACTCGACGAGGAACGACTTCACGCGCTCCTGTACGATGGGGTCGAGGTTCGCCAGCGGTTCGTCGATGAACACGAGGTCCGGGCCGTGGAGGAACGCGCCGGCGATCATCACCTTCTGGCGCTGGCCGCGCGAGAGGTCCGTCGAGAGCGTGTCGAGTTTCTCGCGGAAGCCCAGTCGCGTGGCCCACGAGTCCACCCGCCGGGCGACCGTCCCCGCCTCCAGGTCGCGGACCCGCCCGACGAACGCGAAGTACTCGCGGGGCGTCATGTAGCTCGGCGGGTCCTCGCGTTCGGGGAGGACGCCGAGACGTCGGCGCGTCGCGACGGGGTCGGCGGCGGGGTCGGTCCCGAGGACGCTGACTCGACCCTCGTCGGGGACGCGCTGGCCCGTCAGGAGCGAGATGGTGGTGCTCTTCCCGGCCCCGTTCGGTCCGAGGAACCCGAACAGTTCGCCGCGACCGACGCGCAGGGAGAGCGAATCGAGGGCGAGCACGTCGCCGTAGCGCTTGCTGACACCCTCGAGTGCGAGGGCGTCGCGGTGGTCTGCCATCGAAACAATCAGGAGTTAGAGACTGTTTAACCTTCCGACGAGATGGGGGGCCGCCGTCCTCACCGAGGAGTCGGTGGGTGGTCGGGTCGGCGTCGTCCAACTCGTCGGACGTGACCGCCCCGCGTCGGGGGCGGCGGCGTCGTGACTAGTGAAGGTAGAAAGGTTCGGGCGGTATCGCCCGAGAGTCACACTCCCATGTGACCGACCACGTGGCAGCCACCCGTCTCCGGGCGCTGAGCCACGCTCGTGGCGTAGGAATGTCCCGACATATACGTTTGGGTTACAGGAGTAGCAGCCAGAGCCGCGGAGGAGCGCCCCGCAGAGCGCCGGATGGCGTCACACGACGACCGTTCGCGGTCCGGACGAGGGTCGTCCCGTCGCGACGGCTCGACCACCCTCGCCGTTCGGCGTGGGACGCCACCGACGACGGGCGCGTCGAGCGTGTCGAGGGCATCTAAAATTTCGTTTCGGAGTAGTATCTGTCTAGCACTTAGGTCTGGGTCCGCTTCGCGTTTCGGGTCGACCGGCGTGACAGTGGAGCGGTCCCGGTCACTTCGGCCTCAGCGTCCGAGCGTGTAGAACTCCTCGTTGGGTCGCATGTCCGCCATCGTTGCGAGGCGGTTCGAGAGGTTGTAGTAGGCGACGACGCTCCCGATGTCCCAGATGGCCTCCTCGGAGAAGCCGTGGTCGCGCAGGCGTTCGAGGTCCGACTCCTCGACGTCGCCGGGCGACTCGGTGAGTTTCACGGCGAAGTCGAGCATCGCGCGGTGGGCGGGGTTCAGGTCCGCCGAGCGGTGGTTCGTCGCCAACTGGTCGGCGAGGTGCGGGTCGTCGGCGTAGATACGCACGAGTGCGCCGTGGGCGACGACGCAGTACAGGCAGTCGTTGACCCCGGAGACGGTGACGACGAGCATCTCTATCTCCTCGCGTTCGAGTGCCGTGTCCTCGACGAGGGCGTCGTGGTAGTCGAAAAACGCTCGGAAGTGACTCGGCTTGTACGCGAACGCGGAGAAGACGTTGGGCGTGAAGCCCGCGCGTTCGGTCTCCTCGTCGATGCGCTCCCGGAGGTCCTCGGGCAACTCGTCGCGGTCGGGGACGGGGAAGTTCCGCATGGGTTCCTCTGCCATACCCGGAGTGCCGTCGCCGGGGGTAAAGCCCTTACCACAACCTGCTCAGCGCGAAGAGGACGCCGTATCCGACGAGTCCGGCCGCGAAGACGGCGACGGGGATGAGAAACGGCCCGAACGTGTCGACGAGGGTATCGAGAACCGACAGCAGGAGCACCGACATGGCTCCACTTCACGCGGTACGAGCATAAGGTGTCGCCACGTTCTTGGCCCCCGGTCCGGACCTCTGGGCATGTACTGGCCCGGCCACTGGGGCGTCTCGTTGCTCCTCTACGCCCCCGTCGCGTTCGTCCTGCTGTCGGAAGCCGAGGCCCCCGCGCTCGCCCTCGCCGGGGGCGTGGGCGTCCTCTCGCTGTCGCGCCTCCCCGACGTCGACTTCCGCCTCCCGTTCGTCAGCCACCGAGGGATCACCCACACGCTCCTGTTCGCCCTCGCGGTCGGTGCGGCACTCGGCGGAGCGGTGGCCCTGCTCGCCGAACAGGTCGGGGTCGGCGGGGGACTCGCCCCGTTCGCCGCGTTCGTGGGCGTCTACGGTATCGTCGCGCACCTCGCCGCCGACGTCGTCACCCCGGCGGGCGTCCCGCTCCTCTGGCCGCTGTCGCGGCGGCGCTACTCGTTGGGGCTGGTGCGCGCGAGCAACGGCGTGGCGAACTACCTCCTGCTCGGGGCGGGGACGTTCGCCGTCTGCGCCGCTGTGCTGACGTGGCTGCGCTGAAAACGCGAGGTGGTCGCGGACGGGGTTTCAGTCGAGGTGGCCCTGGTCCTCGAGCTGGTCGAGGATGTCGTCGACGAAGGCCTCGGGCGAGTCGTACGGGAAGTCGCCGCCGCCGAGTTTCGTGTTCAGCTCCATGGCCGTCATGGAGAAGTCGCCGGACTCGAACTTCGTCGAGGGGCCGTTGGGGAGCGCCGGGACGAGGTCCATCGGGCTGTTGATGGGGTAGTCGGCACCTTCGAACGCGTCGATCATCTGCGTGCGGAGTTCCTGTCGGTCTGCCATGTGACAGCGCAACTATCGGTGGTGGGACACAAAAAACCGTATGGAACTCCCGACCGACGGCGGGGAGTTTACCCGACGCGGTGGGGGCAAGCGACCAAGGCCCCGGGGAGAGTACTGTCCAACCGGACAGCGACACGCGCGCGTGTTGCGGACGATCGGACAGGGGCGACCAGTCCGTGTCCGGCCGCGAGGACGCGTGTGATCCGACTGCCCACCCCCCATGACCAACGAGGAAGTAATCGACCTGTTGCGACAGGCGTACAGCGACGAGATGGAGACGGTGATGAACTACCTGACGAACGCCATCGTCCTCGAAGGCGTCAGCGCCGAGGAGGTCAAAGAGAGCCTCCGGGCCGACGCCGAACAGGAGGAACTCCAGCACGCCCAGATGCTCGGCGAGCGCCTGAAACAGCTCGACGCCCGCCCGCCGGCGTCGATGGAGTTCGACCCCCACCAGAAGTCCCTCCAGCCGCCGGAGGACCCCGGAGACGTCCTGTCGGTCATCGACGGCGTCATCGAAGCCGAGAACAGCGCAATCGAGACGTACCGAAAGCTCATCACGGCCGCCGAGGAGGCGGACGACCCCGTCACGGAGGACCTGGCGGTGACCATCCTCGCCGACGAGGAGGCCCACCGGGCGGAGTTCAAGGGCTTCCGCCGGGAGTACACCTGACCACTGGCCTACCGGAACACCGGCGCGCTAGAGTACGGGGACGCTGGAACGCCACCGCTCCACGAACCGTTTTTTCCACCGGACGTCGTCGGCAGACCCGTCGGTGACGGGTCGGTCTCGAAGGGAGAACTGTGTGGGCGATGCGGCGACAGGGCTAGGCGACCGGCGGATCGGTCACTCGCGACCCCGGCGAGCCTGGTACGACCGGTAGCTCATCGCCGACCCCTCCACGATGACCGTCTCGCGGCTGACCGCGGCGGTCTCGGGTTCGGTCGGTTCGTCGTCTATCACGTCGTCGTCCACCTCGCCGAACAGGTACGGACTGTCCTGATTCCTCATATCACTGTGTCCGGCGTCCGTCTACTTAAACCTATGTCAGACGACACCGTGTAGCACGGTCGGGAGGTCGCCGAGTCCGTCGACCACGAAGTCGGGGTCGAGGTCTCCCTCGACGGGCGCGACGAGGCGGGGCGTCTCGCCGTCGAGGTCGACGTCCGTGCGCGTGGTCGTCCCCGAGAGGACGAGGACGGTGGTCATCCCGCCGCGCTTGCCGAGGGCGACGTCGGTGTCCGGGCGGTCACCGACGACGAGACACCGGTCGAGGGGGTGGCCGAGGCGTTCGCGTACGATGTCGAGCGTCTCTTCGGAGGGTTTGCCGAGGACGTGGTCGGGGGCGCGTTCGGCCACGGTGGCCACCGCGCGGGTGATGGCCCCCGACCCGGGCCGGTCGCGGCCGTCCTCGCCGGGGTAGGTGAGGTCGGGGTCGGTGCCGACGAAGGCGTCCGCGCCGTCCAGCGCCCACAGACCCTCGGTCAGGTCGTCGTAGTCGAAGTCGTAGGTGTGGGAGGTGACGACCACGTCCGCGGCGTCGGGGTCGTCGGTCGTCCGCACGTCCGCGTCGGCGACCATCTCGCGGAGGCCGTCGCTCCCGATGAGGAAGACGTCGTCCGTCGCGTGGTGCTCCGCGAGGTACGTCGCGGTGAGCGACCCCGCCGAACAGACCTGCTCGGGTCGCACGTGGAGACCGAGCGACCCGAGGCGTTCGGCGTACGCCTCGGGCGAGCGGGTCGGGTTGTTGGTGACGAACAGGCAGTCGATTCCCCCGTCGCGGAGGGCCTCGACCCCCTCGCGCGCGCCGTCGAGCAGTCGTCCGCCCCGGTAGACCGTCCCGTCGAGGTCGACGACCGCACCGCGGATGTCCATGGCGTCACCACTCGCGGGGCGGTGTTAACCTCGCCGGGTGTGCCGTGGTGCGCCGCTGCTCGGTCGGGTCTCGAAGAAGAATCGAGCGTCGGAACGGCCGGTTTACAGGCCGCGCAGGCCGCCGGGCGTCGGGAAGTCGTACGTGTCCTCGGTCTCCGTCTCGGCGTCCTCGGCCTCGACTTCCTCCTCGACGTCGGTTTCGGCTGTCTCCGCTTCTTCCTGTTCGGGGGCGATGGTCTCGGGCATGTCTATCCGGCGGTCGGGAGTGAAGCATCTTAAGGCCTTGCTACCACAACATAATATAGCACACTGTGTCTTGATGAGTATAAGGGTGTCAATAGAGAACATGCAGTATTAGAGACACGACTGGTCGGTGCTGTCGAGTGTCACGTGGCGTCGAGAGCCACGAGACGGGGGCAGTCACGGGACGGTATTTGTCGGTAAACACAGTCTGCACTCGAGCGTCTCGCCCGGGCGGCCGAATGACCCGCGGACGACCGGCGGGGGAACTGACTACTGCTTCCAGATGATCCCCGTCACTTCGGCCGTGAGCACCGTCTCGTCGTCGCGTTCGCGCGCACACTCCACCGCCACCTCGATGTCGTAGCGGTCCTCGCGTTCCTCGACGGAGTCGGTGACCCACTCGCAGTGGATGGTCTCGCCGGTGTAGACGGGCCGCCGGAAGTAGAACTCCATCGCCCGGGCGAGGACGCTCAGGTCCCCGCCGATTTTCGTCTGGAGACTCGCCGTGAGGAGACCCTGCACGACGAGTCGGCCCTCTTCGTCGGGTTCGGAGTGGATGGCCTGGTCGTCGCCGGTCACCTCGCTGAACTGCTCGACGTCCCCGTGAGTGAACGTCCGCTCGTAGCGGTAGGTGTCGCCCTCCTGCGGGGGGTAGCTGGTGTCCATCGGACGGGACTCGTGGTGCGGGGAGAATAACTGTCGGGGACCGGCCGGAGGGCGGTGGGGGACTCAGGCCTCGAGGGTGCGCTCGCCGTTCTCGCGCACCTCGGCGTGAATCTTCTTGATGAGGAGGTCGATAGCCGACCGGTTCAGCCCCTCCGGGATGATGACGTCGGCGTGTTTCTTCGTCGGTTCGATGAACTGCTCGTGCATCGGTTTGACGGTGCTCAGGTACTGGTCCATCACGCCCTCCAGTTCCCGGCCGCGCTCGATGACGTCGCGCTGGATGCGCCGGAGGATGCGGACGTCGGCGTCGGTCTGGACGTAAACGCAGAGGTCGAACAGGTCGCGCACGTCACTCTCGTACAGCGAGAGGATGCCCTCGACGATGATTATCGGCGTGGGTTCGACGGTCACCGTCTCCTCCTTCCGGTTGTGGGCGGTGAAGTCGTACTGGGGCATCTCCACCGAGTCACCGGCCACGAGCGAGGAGAGTTGCGCTGCGAGGAGGTCCCACTCGAACGCGGAGGGGTGGTCGTAGTTCACGTCCTCGCGCTCCGCCATGGGGAGATGCGAGAGGTCGCGGTAGTAGTTGTCGAGCGGAATCCGGGTGACGGCCTCGCCGACGGCCTCCTTCACCTCGCGTGCGACGGCCGTCTTGCCCGCCCCCGTCCCCCCCGCGATGCCGATGACGAACGAGGGTCTGGTCATACCCTGACCTTCCGGCGCGGACGCTTCAATCATACGGGTTCGGGTCGCCCCCGTGAATCGGCTCCACGGCATCGGAGCGACGGCGAGCCCGGACCACGACGGACTGGCCGGACGAACCACACGGCGCACGCTTCGGTCGGGTGCGAGCGACAGCGAGCGCCGACTGGATTCCCGTGCGAGGGACGAGCGACGCGGTGAGCGACCGGCGGGAGCGAGTCCCAAAGCGAGTCGGCCGGGGAGGGTGTGGCGCTCGATGAACCGAGTGGGAGGCGTCATCGAACGACTCCTGCGGCAGATGATTTCGTTTGACTCCGACTGCACCAGCCGTTAGACGCGTGCCGCGAGTGTGACACCATCGTTTCGTTCACGTGGCGGACGTATGGAATGTCCGATGGACCCTGCTCAGGATGTCGTGAGGACTATCGATCAGCTATCGAGTCGCTGTATGGCCCAGAACGCACACACTACCATGAGAACTGTAGCACCAGCCGCAAGCGCAAATCCGATTCTGTATCCAGTCTCCGTGTAGACACGCGCTCCGTTGATCGTTTCTCCCGTCCAGAATGCATCGAGCATGGCCCCGAACAGTACCGGAAAGACTGCCGCACCGAACCAGCCCATCGAGTTTATCGCTCCAATGGCAGTCCCAGCGGCGGCCGGATCGAACCGCTCTTTGATAACGGTGAATGTAAGCGCTCCACCACCACCCATGAACCGTGCGGTGAAGAACAGCGCCCCGACTACGAGGAGGTTTACAGTCCCGAACACGGCGAACATCACCCAAACGAAAGTGACGGTTATGACTGCACCGAGAACCAACGGCATTCGCGTTTCCAACCGGTCCGAGACGACGCCAAAGACCATCGGCCCGAGCATCCAGCCAATTCCAGCGACGAGAATATAGGATGAGGCGACGGTGACAGTCAGACCATACGACTGCACGAGGTACGGGATTCCCCAGAGACCGAAGATAGTGAAATCCACACCGATTCCACAGAATAGGAACAGTCCGAGGAGCCACGTCACGGGCGTCCGGAGGACGTGAGAGAGATTCGATTTGATGTCGGCACTGCTCTGGGTGGGGGCAGGCGGGACGCCATCGATTTGGGACAGTCCGGCATCCCTCGGAGTGTTACGAACCGCAGTATACACGAACATCGCGGTGAGCCCCCCGGCAACTCCGATTCCAAATATTGATTCGCGCCATCCGATTCGACTCACGGCCATCGCCAACGGAGTCGTTGCGAGTATTCCACCCAGCGCACCGACGGTGAGCGTCAGCCCGGACAACGTCGCAAATGCGTTCGCTCGAAACCAGTTCGCACAGAATCGGAGTACCGCCAGATACAGCACGCTTGCACCGAGTCCGATGAGTGCCCTCGCAGCGAATGCAACCGGAAACGTGGGACTGACAGCGAACACCAGTGCTCCGACACTCATGACGAGCGTGCCATAGACTGCCGTCTTTCGTGACCCGGCGTAATCGGTGATAATCCCCGCGGGAAGTTGGAGCGCCGCATAGAGATAGAAAAACGACGAGTGGAGGAGTCCTAACTCAGTACCGGTCGTCGCGAACGACCGTACGAGGGCTTCCGCGAGTACGCCCATCGAGGTACGATGAAGCCCAACGAAGAGAAACGCGAGAGACAGGGCGGCCCACCCCACCCACCGACGGTAGTATGGGTCCGTCCACATCGCAGAGAGGGTCGATTGCACCCCCGACTGGACAGACGCTGAGTCCTCGCTCATCGGCCTGCAGCGGCTTCGCCTCGTAACGTCAGACAGACGCTCTGGAGGTGGGCGACGAGTTCCCCGTCCGGTCCGGTGACATCACACGTGACCAGCCCCACGGTTCGTCCTGCATCCATGACCTGTCCCGTCGCAGTGAGCGGCTGCTCCCAGACGGGCCGCCGGAACTTGACGTCCAATTCGAGTGTCGTGAACGATTCGTCGTCGTCGAGTCGACTCGCGTAGGCGGCCCCCATCGCCAAGTCACCAATGTCACAGAGAACACCACCGTGAAGCGTTCCCATCGGATTAGCGTGTTCTGGCCCAGGATCGAGCGTCACGACGGCTTCGCCGTCTCCGGCCGACTCCAATTGAAATCCGAGTAACTCTGCAATCGGTGGATTCGTCTCTAACGGGTTCGAGTCGGGGCCTGCCCCCTCATCGTGCCGGTCCGTATAGGCCCTGATGGAGTCTTGCATCTGTACATGACTCCTCGCGAGAGCCGCGAGCGTTTCCGCGACCGGGTCATCGCCATCTTCCAGTCGCTCGGCTACATCGATGGGGAGTTCTACTTCGAGGTTGCGGGTATCCGGGTCGTTCACGCCACGCTGTTCGGCAGAGAACCCCGTGATTCTTTGTTCGCGTATACGTAACAACCAGGCAGGAACCCCCTCAAACCTCCCGAAGTGATTTGGAGAGGCGAGGTATATGTTGTATATGCGCGAATTTGTTTTCGCAGCCCGATACGAACGAGGAGCTGATTCCCTCATGGACGTGTTCATCTCGTATCCAGATCTCGTCGGCCGTGCACTCCGGATTGCCGGATCGAGTGCAGGACTCTGGCGCGTCGACCGGTTAGTCGGGCCAGAAGACGCACTCAACGAAGTAGAGCGTGTGATGACGGATCACTCGGTGTGCAACGAGTGTCTCGGGGAGCATCCCGGTTGCACTATCGAGGGGGAGTACGAGGTGGTCGCGGAGGGAGACGAAAGTCGGCTCGTCTACGCGTATACGTCCGGCGGGAGGTACTGCCACTCGATCCCCTTCTTCACAACCCAGACCGTCGGGAATGGGGCGCTGTTCGATGCACGACGGCGCGAGAACGTGTACGAGTGGCGGGTCCTACTCCCAGGTGAAACGAAGGGCGGTGAGATTTTCGACCAGCTACAGGACGGGCTCCCGAAGGGCGTCGATATCTCGCTGAGCCAAGTTGGGTCCCCGTCGGCCTGGCCGAGCGCAGATCTCTCACAGAAGAACCTCCCGTCCGACCAGCGGCGGGCCATCGAGGCAGCTGTCGAGTGCGGGTACTACGGAACTCCGCGAGAAGCATCGCTGGGTGACGTGGCTGCTGCACTCGACCTTCCGAAATCGACACTTCGGTACCGGCTCCGCAGAGCGGAGGAGTGGCTGACGAACACGGTATTCAGTGAAGCCACGCACGAGACAGACGAAGGATAATCCCGGGTGTCAGAGTCGATCGGTGTTGTAGTTGTATGAACCGCCAGAGAAAATCCCCGTACCGATCGGTTCCTATATCGCCTACAGCAATCGATCTGCTTTTTCCATAGTCTCGTCGAGAACAGTGCTGCATTCGCACTCTGTATGCAGCACGCTGAAACTGACAGAACAGCAAGTGGTTGTTCTTCTGTCTGATAGACTCACGCTCTCCGTCTCTCAGTCCGGTCCCCAGGGTTCACACGGCCACGAACCCACACTCACAACATCCCGTCGAGCCAGTCGTAGATCGTATCGACCGCGAGTCGCAGGTTTCCCACCTGACAGTGTTCGCCCGCGCCCTCTTCCGTCTCGAACACCCGCACAGTCGTCGGCCCACCCAGCAGGTCCGCGAACTCGCGGGCCATCCCCACCGGGACGAAGTGGTCGTCCTCGCCCGCGAGCACCAGCGTGGGGCAGGTCACCGCTCCCGCCACGTCGACCAGCGAATACTCGCGCAAGACCCGCTGGAGTTCTGCCGCCGAGTCGACGCCGAACACCCACCGCGAGTTCGTCATGAGCCAGCGCGCCTCGACGCTGGAGCGCGTGGCGAGCCCCGCGAACGCGTTCACCACCGCGTCGGGGACGGACAGGAGCGCGCGGGCGAGCCACGGCGTCTCGAACGCCGAGGCACCCCAGAGGTCGTGCATGTGGTCGAAGGCGACGCAAGCGGCGATTCGGTCGTCGAACGCCGCGGCGCGGGGGGCGTAGTAGCCGCCGAAGCTGACGCCGAGGAGGGCGAGACGCTCCGAATCGACACCGTCCTCGACGTCGAGGACGTCGAGGACCGGTCCCACGACGTACTCCCAGTCGGGGCGGGCGGTCAGCCCCTCGTACCGGAGCGGCGCGCCCTGTCCCGGCCCCTCGAACAGGCAGACGGCGTACCCCCGAGCGAGCGCCTCGGGCACGCCACAGAGGAAGTACAGCTCCTCGCCCAGCGAGTCGAACCCGCCGAGGCAGACGACAGTGGGTCGGGGACCGTCGCGTCCCGGCGGGGTGAGCAGGTAGCCCGGAAGGGTGGTGTCCTCGTACGGGACCTGCAGGGTTCGGACCGCCACGTCGGACAGGTCGAGTGCGGCGCGGAACGCCTCGCGGGAGCGTTCGTAGGTCGGCAGGCGTCGCGGATCGTCCGGCGCGAGGAAGAACTCCGCCGTCCGGTAGTAGGTGTGCGCGCGCAGGAGAGCGCTCCGGGCGGTCCGGCCGTGATTCCCCTCACGGGCGGTCGCGGCGGCCTCCTCGACCCGTCGGGCAGTCTGCCCCCACTCGCGGTGCCACGCCTCGGTGTCACCCTCCGGGATTCGCTCGGCGGTGACGAGCACCTCGCCGGGTTCGGCCCCGCCGAAGGTGGTCGCCGAGAGCGCCCGGAGCGTCTGGTAGTCGAAGGCCCTCCCCTCGAAGTGGACGCGCATGTGGTCGGAACGGGTGCACGGGGCGAAAGCTTACCGTCCGGACCCGACCGCGTGACGTTCTCGGAGCGCTGCAGAAACCGTTAATCCCGGAAACGCCCTCCCGTCAGGTGAACAGCCATGTCCGGAGTCGCCACACAGTCGAACGTCGAACGCGCGGAGGCGCTCTACCGCGCGTTCGCGAGGGGGAACTTCGAGTCGGTCACCGAGGGGATGACCGAGGACGTCACCTGGATCGAGGCGGAGGGGGCGCCCTACGGCGGGACGTACATCGGACCGGAGTCCGTCGTCGACCACGTCTTCACGCCGCTCGCCGAGGACTGGACCGAGTTCCACGTCGTCACCGAGCGGTTCGTCGACGGCGGCGACGTCGTCGTCGTCACGGGGACGTACAGGGGGACCCACGCGACGACGGACAGGCGCTTCGAGGCGCCCTTCGCCCACGTCCTGACGATGAGAGACGGGAAGCTCGCCCGCTTCGAGCAGTACACCGACACCTACCTCGTCCGGCAGGCGGTCTGACCGCCGACGGGTCCCTCGTAGCAGGCCAACGCTGCGCCGTCCGGAACCCTGATTGCCGGCCCCTCCGGAGGCCGTCGCATGGACGTCCACGTCTCGCAGTCGTCTGTCTCGGGGAGCGCACGCGTCCCCCCGTCGAAGAGCTACACCCACCGGGCCATCCTCGCGGCCGGGTACGCCGAGGGGGCGACGGTGCACCGACCGCTCGTCAGCGCCGACACGAAGGCGACGATGCGGGCGGTGGAGGCCTACGGCGGCGGTGTCGAGCGGTCGGCCGACGACAGCCGCCTCACCGTCGAGGGCTTCGACGGCAGGCCCGACGTCCCCGACGACGTCATCGACTGCGCCAACAGTGGAACCACGATGCGCCTCGTCACCGGGACGGCCGCCCTCGGCGACGGCCTCACCGTCCTCACGGGCGACGGGTCGCTTCGCTCCCGACCGCAGGGACCCCTCCTCGACGCGATCGAGCAACTGGGTGGGCGCGCCGAGAGCACGCGGGGGAACGGGCAGGCCCCCCTCGTCGTCGGCGGCGCAATCGACGGCGGCCGGGTGTCGATTCCGGGCGACGTCTCCTCGCAGTACATCACCGCCCTGTTGATGGCCGGCGCGGTGACCCCGGAGGGCATCGACGTCGAACTGGAGACCGAACTCAAGAGCGCGCCGTACGTCGAGATAACCCGCGAGGTCCTCGCCGACTTCGGCGTGGAGACCGAGCACACCGACGCGGGGTTCACCGTCCCCGGCGGGCAGTCCTACGACCCCGAGGGCGGCGAGTACACCGTCCCCGGCGACTTCTCCTCGTCGTCGTACCTGCTCGCGATGGGCGTCCTCGCCGCCGACGGCCCCTTCGAGGTCCGAGGAGTCTACCCGAGCGCGCAGGGCGACTCGGCCATCGTCGACGTCCTCGAACGGATGGGCGCGGCCATCGAGTGGGACCGGGAGGACGGCGTCATCACCGTCGAGCGCTCCGGCCTCACGGGCGTCGAAGTGGACGTGGGCGACACGCCGGACCTCCTGCCGACCATCGCCACCCTCGGGGCGGCCGCCGACGGCGAGACGCGCATCGTCAACGCCGAACACGTCCGCTACAAGGAGACCGACCGCGTGAGCGCGATGGCGACCGAACTGGAGAAGATGGGCGCGCGCGTCACGGAGGAACAGGACTCGCTGACCGTCCACGGCGGCGACTCGGAGCTTCGGGGAGCCGAAGTGGAAGGGTACGACGACCACCGCATCGTCATGTCGCTGGCCGTCGCGGGCCTCGTCGCCGAGGGGACCACCACCGTCGAGGGGGCCGAACACGTCGACGTCTCGTTCCCCGGGTTCTTCGAGGTCCTCGCGGACGTCGGGGCCGAGGTCCACTGGGAGGAGTAGGCTACTCGGCCTCCGCCTCCGTCCGCCGAACGATTTCCGCAATCCACCACAGCTTCAGGCCCATCAGGCCGAACGTCCCCAGAACCGTCCCGAGGGGGCGCTTCCGAATCGCGGCCCAGAGCGCGTACCCCGAAACGGGCAGGTTCAGCAGGTTGAGGACGTTCGGGTAGGAGAAACTCACCGTTCCGTTTCCCGCCCGGAGCCACTCGCGTTCGGCGAGGACCCCGCGACTCATCCACGCGTCGGGGCTGTCGGGCCTCGGAAAGAGGACGGGATTGACGGCGGTGTAACCGATGGCCGCCGCCAGCAGTCGCCAGTCCCGGCGGTAGAGGGCGTACAGGAGGACGGGACCGGTCGCCAAGCGCGTCCACCCGCTCCACGGGTTCGAGTGGCGCTCCCAGAAGGTGTCGGCGAGGCGGTCCCGGCGCGTGCGGGTCCGCGTGTCGGATGCCATGTTCCCTCTAGGTCGTCCTTCGGCGTAGCCGCGTCGCCCGGCACGCCAACTGTTAACCCGCGACCGGGCGTCCTCGAATCACCATGGACCCAATCGGCGGTTTCGAGTACGACAACGTGGCCGGGCGCATCGCCTTCGGCCGGGGGTGCGTCGCGGACCTCTCGGAGGCCCTCGCGAATCTCGGCGCGGACCGCGCGCTGGTCGTCTGCGGGTCGAACGTCGGCGCGAACAGGGGGACGATGGACCCCATCAGAGAGGGCCTCGGCGACCGACTCGTCGGCATCTTCGACGGCACGGCCCCCGACAAGAACGCCCGCTGCGCCTTCGAGGGGCGCGAGGCGATGGCCGACCACGGCGCGGACGCACTCGTCGCGGTCGGCGGCGGGAGCAGCATCGACGTGGCTCGCGCGATGCGGGCGCTTCACGCCGACGGGCGGAGCTACGACGAGGTCAGGGAGGCGGCCGAGGAACAGGGGCGTCTCCCCATCCCCGACGCCGACTTCGTCCCCCTCGTCGCCGTGCCGACGACGCTCGCGGGCGCCGACCTCTCGACGGTCGGGTCGGTGACCTTCCGCGAGGGCGAGGCGACCCTCGGCGCGGGCTACATCGACCCCGACCTGATGCTCGAGGCGCTGTTCTACGACCCGGACCTCTTCGAGACCACCCCCGTGGGTGCGCTCGTCGGGTCGGCGATGAACGGCTTCGACAAGGGCATCGAGGCGCTGTACGCCCGCGGCGCGAACCCGCTGACCGACGCGACGTCGCTTCGCGGCCTCGCGCTCCTGCGGCCCTCGTTGCCCCACGTCGCCGACGACGACCGGCCTCCGGGGGTGATGGACAACGCCGTCGCGGGAATCGTCGCCGTCCAGTACGGACGGGCCACCCGGGACCCGGGGCTCCTGTCGCTGATTCACGCCTTCGGCCACGGCCTGCGCGAGGAGGGCGTCCAGCAGGGCGTCGCGCACGCGGTGATGGCCCCACCGGCCCTCGACTACCTCTTCGAACAGGTCGACGGCCGCCGCGATTTGCTCGCCGAATCGCTCGGCGTGGGCGACGACGAGGACCCCGCAGAGGGCGTCGTGAGCGCCGTCGCGGACGTCCGCGACGGGATGGGGCTGCCGTCGCGCCTCCGCGACCTGGAGGAGGTGGAGGAGGACGCCCTTCCCCGAATCGCCCGCGTGGTCGCCGAGGACGGCTTCATGGCGAACGCGCCGGCGGGACTGGACGCCACCGAGGAGGAACTGCTGGCGGTCCTCGAAGGCGCGTGGTGACCTGACTACCGATCGGAACGCGATACGTCGGTGACGGTCCCGTCGGAGCCGACGCGCGCGGTCAGCGTGTCGCCGTCGAGTGTCACCTCGATGATGACAGCCTCGCCGTCGATAGTTTCGTCGGTGGTGAGGTGCGATGAGAGCCGCCACGACGGGGTCATCCCGAGGTCAATACCGTGGTCGTGGAAGAACCCCTGAGCGGCGGGGTGGTAGCGGACGGGCGTGCTGGCGGAGGTGCTGGCGAGGTCACCACAGCGCTCGCAGCGCCACTCGACGCGCGGCGGGTCCTCGTCGATGTCGAGGGAACCGGCCAGTCGTCCGGCGCAGTTGGCACAGAACCCGGCGGTGATGCGCTGGAAGAGCGTCCAGAGCCACCGATCGAACGCGCCGGGCAGTTCCTCGCGGTCGTACTGGTCGAGGGTCCCCGGCGGGAAGGAAAACTGGTTCCGGAATACCTCGCAGGCGGTACAGTGGACGTGGACCTGTTCGTCGTCGTAGGTGACTCGGAGGGTGTTCCCGCCGCAAGACGGACAGGGGTCGTCGAGTTCGATGGGGTCCATCGAGGCGACGGCGGTGTAGGTCCCCGCGACGAGTGCGCCCACGAGCTGGAGACCCGCCAGCGTGAGTTCGTAGCCCTCGTCGTCCTGTTTGACGAACGTCCCGACGAGTTTGCCGAGGTGGTAGTTGAACTGCCCGGAGTCGCGCACCCCGACCCGTTCGCGCAGGCCGGAGAACGAGACGGGACCGTCGGACTCGACGAGGGCGCGGAGGATGCCGAGGCGCGTCTCGTTGCCCAGCAGGGCGAACATCGCCTCGGGCGGCCGGCGCTCGACGCTGACGCCGTTCGTGTCACTCATGGCGGAGTTGGCGGTGCCCGTCGGCTTGAGGCTGTCGGGCGGCGCGTTGCGCGTTCTGCAAGGTTGAAATGCCCGCACCACCCAGCGAGGGTAATGAACGGCAATCAGTTCGGGCGGCTCTTCCGCGTCACCACCTACGGCGAGAGCCACGGCGAGGCGATGGGGGCCACGATTTCGGGCTGTCCCGCGGGCGTCGAACTCGACACCGAGGCGGTCCAGCGCGAACTCGACCGGCGCAAGCCCGGCCAGTCGATGATAACGACGAGTCGGGGCGAACCCGACCACGTCGAGATTCAGTCGGGGGTTCAGGACGGTTACACGACGGGGACGCCCATCGGGATGGTCGTCCAGAACAAGGACGCCCGCTCGGGCAAGTACGAACCGTACGTCACCGCGCCGCGCCCGAGTCACGGCGACTTCACCTACTCCGCGAAGTTCGGCACGCGCAACTGGGGCGGCGGCGGGCGCTCTTCGGCCCGCGAGACGGTCAACTGGGTCGCGGCGGGTGCGGTGGCCAGACAGGTCCTCGAGCAGAGCGAGTACGACGTGCAGGTGAAAGCCCACGTCAACCAGATCGGCGACATCGAGGCCCCCGAGGTCACCTTCGAGGAGATGCTCGAACACACCGAGGAGAACGAGGTGCGCTGTGCCCACCCCGAGACGGCCGAGGCGATGCGCGAGCGTATCGACCAGTACCAGCAGGAGGGCGACTCCATCGGCGGGGCCATCTACTTCGAGGCGCGCGGCGTCCCCCGCGGACTCGGCGCACCCCGTTTCGACTCCTTCCCGGCGCGCCTGGGACAGGCGCTCATGGCCGTCCCCGCGACGACGGCCTTCGAGTTCGGTCTCGGCCGGGACGCGCGCTCCGTGACTGGGTCCGAGCGAAACGAGGACTGGGAGTTCGACGAGGACGGCGACCCCCGGCCCGTCGCCAACGACCACGGCGGCCTGCAGGGCGGCATCACGACGGGCGAACCCATCTACGGCGAAGTGACGCTCCACGCGCCCACGTCCATCCCGAAGAAACAGCGGACCGTGGACTGGGAGACGCGCGAGGAGAAGGAGATTCAGGTCGTGGGCCGTCACGACCCCGTCCTGCCGCCACGCGGCGTCCCCGTCGTGGAGGCGATGTGCTACCTCACCGTCCTCGACTTCATGTTGCTCGGCGGGCGCATCAACCCCGATCGACTGGACGCTGACGTCGGCCAGTACGACACCGACTACCACCCGCGCAGTCCGGAGAACGTCGCACGGGACGAGGAGTAGTCCGGCACGACCACGAACATGGACGCCCGTCAGGACCGCCTCGCCAATCCCCTCGGGATGGACGAGGACTGCGCCGCCTGCCCCGACCTCTGTGAGACGCGCTCCCGGGTCGTCCACGGCTACGGCCCCGTCGACGCCGACGTGGTGGTCGTCGGCGAGATGCCGAGTTCGGAGGCCGACGACTCCGGGGGACCGTTCGAGGGGACGCAGGTCCCCGGGATGCTCGCGGAACTGGGCCTGTGGGACGAGGCGTCGGACGAACCCCACGACGCCTACCTCACCCACCTCACGCGCTGTCGCCACCCCGACCGGGGACCGACCGACTCGGAGGAACGGAACTGCGACGCCTTCCTGAGCGCAGACGTGCGGATGGTGAGTCCCGAACTCCTCGTCCCCGTGGGCGGACGCGCCCTGCGCGCTCTCGCCGCGGACCACACGACCCGTGACCCGACGACCCTCGACGTCGAGGCGTGTCACGCCACCACGGTACGAGGGCGGGGGTTCGACCTCCTCCCGACCGTCGCCGACCCGGACGAGGCGGAGCGCGCGGCGTTCGTCGCCCACGTCCGCGGGGAACTGGGGCGGGACTACCGACAGACGAAGGGGCGGCGCGGGAGCGAATCGCGGGCGCGTGAGGAGTGACCCCTGCCGGGGAACGTTATTTGGTACCACGGCGAAAACCCGCGACCGATGCCGTGGCACCTCACCCTCGACGAGTCCTCCTACGAGGCGGCCCGCGAGTCGTTCTCGTGGGACCTCCCGCCCGACTACAACCTCGCGCACGACTTCCTGCGAAAACACGAGGACACGAGAAAGCCCGCGCTCCACATGGCGTACCCGGACGGAAACCGCGAGCACTTCTCCTTCGCCGCCCTCGACCGCCTGTCGAACCGCCTCGCGAACGGCCTCGCCGAACGCGGCGTCGGGCGGGGCGACCGGGTGGCCGTCGTCCTCTCCCAGCGACCCGAGAACGCCCTCACGCACCTCGCGTGCTGGAAGCTCGGGGCGATTTCGATTCCCCTCTCGGTCCTCTTCGGGGAGGAGGGCCTGCGCTACCGACTGGACGACGGCGGAGCCGAGGTGGTCGTCACCGCACCCGATAGGACGGCGACGGTCCTCGACGTCGCGCCGGAGTGCGAGGCGCTGGAACACGTCGTGGAGGCGACCGAGGGGGGCGACGTGGACGACGCGGGCGAGGTCCCGGACGGGGCCGTCGCCTTCGCAGACGTCCTCGCGGACGACGACACGTTCGACATCGTCGAGACGGACCCGGAGACGCCCGCCATCATCATCTACACCAGCGGGTCGACCGGACCGCCGAAGGGCGTCCTGCACGGTCACGGCGTCTGGGTGGGCCACTGCCCGGCGTTCTCGATGTACTTTGAACACGACGTGACGGGCGTCCACTGGACACCCGCCGACTGGGCGTGGATCGGCGCGCTGGGCGACCTCGTCTTCCCGGCGTGGCACTACGGGCAACCCGTCCTCGGCGCGCCGTCGAAGAAGTTCGACCCCCAGCGGGCGTTCAGGCTCATGGGCGAGTTCGACGTGACCAACGCGTTCGTCCCGCCGACGGCCATCCGCATGATGATGAACGTCGAGGACCCCGCCGACGCCTACGACCTCTCGCTCCGGGCCATCTGCTCGGGGGGCGAACCGCTCACGCCCGAGATTCTCGACTGGGCCGACGAGGAACTCGCGGGCACCGCCGTCAACGAACTGTACGGACAGACCGAGGCCAACCTGCTGGTGACGAACTGTCGGCAGTGGTTCCCCGCGCGGGCCGGGAGCATGGGGAAACCCGTCCCCGGCCACGAGGTGGGCGTCATCGACCCCGAGACGGGCGAGGCGGTTCCGGTGGGCGAGGAGGGCGAGATAGCCGTCCGGCGCGAGGGCGACCCGGTCGTCTTCCGGGAGTACTGGAACCAGCCCGAGAAGACGGCCGACGCGACGGTGAGCGGGTGGCACCGGACCGGTGACCTCGGCTACCGCGACGAGGACGGCTACGTCTGGTTCAAGTCGCGCGACGACGACGTCATCATCACGGCGGGCTACCGCGTCGGTCCCGGCGAGGTGGAGAGCGTCCTCCTCGAACACCCGGACGTGGAGCAGGTGGGCGTCGTCGGCGTCCCCGACGAGACGCGCGGCGAGGTCATCAAGGCGTTCGTCCAACCCGTCGCGGGCGTGCGCGGCGACGCCGCCCTCCGCGAGGAACTCCAGGACCTCGTGCGCGAGCGACTGGCCAAACACGAGTACCCCCGGCGCATCCAGTTCGTCGAGGAACTGCCGACGACGACGACGGGGAAGATACAGCGCCGCGTCCTCCGCGAGTGGGAGACCGACGGCGGTTCGGACGGGGACGGCGGCCCCGCGAATCAGTCGCCGTAGCGACGGGCAATCTCGCGGTCGTACTCGTGGCGGACCCGCGTCTCGGCGCGGCGCATCGCGCGCATCGACTCGTCCGTGTAGTCCACCGAGAGCGTCGGCAACCGGGCGGCGAGGGGGCCGCCGAGCAGTTCACTCGGGGTCAGGTCCGTCCGGAAGTCGAGCCACTCGCGGTACGGGCGCATCTCGGGGGCGAACTCGAAGTTGGCGGCGACGAGCGTGCGCGCCTCCTCGGCCGTGAGCGACGCCCGCACCGCGTCCCAGAACGACTCCTCGGGCGACGCGACGACGGGTTCGACCGTCTCGCCAGCGCGCTCGAACCGCCCGACGACGGCGTCGGCGACGGCCGCACGGGTTTCGGCGGGCGTTTCCGGGCCGAGGTTTCCGTAGTAGGCGTCGGCGGCGAGGATGGTCTCCCGGCGCGTCTCGACGGGGTCGCCCGCCGCCACGGCGTCGAGCATGGCGCTCACCTGTCTCCGGGCGTCCTCGCGGAACCCCTCGATTTCGGGGCGGACGACGTACTCGTCGAGGAGGCGGTTCTGCTTGAGGAGAGCGTCGACCGCCCGGCCCGCGGCGTTGGTGCTCCCGCGGCGGACGGCGCGGACGGCGTCGAACTCGTCGTAGGTGGCCTCGACGATGGCGTCGACGGCGTCGAACAGGCCCGACTCGGTGGCCGCTCTGGTCATCGTCGGGACGAGGGGCCGCGCGTAGATGAGTCAGTCGGGTCGGTCGCCCCCGCCCACGGGCGACGAGTGAGGAGTCACCAGTACGCGCTCTCCAGTCGCTGTGCCGCCCGCGACCCGAGGGCGGCCCCGAGGAGGGCGACGGCGGCGACCAGTCCGAGAACGACGGCCGACGGGGTGACGTACGAACTGCCCAGCAGGTCGAGCACCGAGACGAGTGCGCCGAGGGCAACGACGACGACGGCGAGCACCGCGAGCGCGCCCGTCGTGCGGGAGAGTGCCATATCCGGTGATTCCGAAGCCGGGAGCATAAAGCCGCCGGGGACGCGAGTGTCGGTATGACCACCGTCGCCGTCCTCTGTGACCCGCCGCGACCCGGCCTCGTCCTCCCAGACCTCGTCGATTCCTCGCCGCTGTCGTCCGAGGAGGCCGCAGACCTCTACGCCGCCATGCTGGGCGACGTCTGTCGGGCCGTCGAGACCAGCGGCGGGGAGTTGCTCGTCAACTACCGCGACGACGACGCCCTCCCCGTCGACGGCGAGGGGAGCGCCGAGGCCGAGGTGCGTTCGGTCGTCCGGAACGCCCTCTCGGACCCCGACGAGGCGCGCTTCGAGGTGCAGGTCGGCGAGACGTTCGCCGGCCGCGCGGGCAACACCGCCACCCACCTCCTCGACGGCGAGGGCGTCACCTCCGTCGCCGTCGTCGAACCCACCGCCGCGTTCCTCGCCCGGTCGCACGTCGACAACGCGGCGATGAAACTCCGGTCCAGCGCCGTCGTCCTCGGTCCCTCCACACGGGGACGGGTGTACTACGCCGGCTTCCGCGAGACGGTGGACTTCGACGCCGCGTACACCGCCCCCGAGGTGGAGACGCTGACCGACCGCGGTCTCGACGCCGGCCACGACGTGGACTACCTGCCGATGCTCCCCGTCGTTGAGACGGGCGACGACCTCGCGGACGCACTCGCCCTCATCCGGGCGCGCCAGCGGGCGGGGCGCATCGTCCCCCAGATGACCGCCGCCGCACTGGACGATATCGGGGTGACCGTCGTGGGCGAGGGCGACGACCTGTCGATCGCGCGCTGACCGACAGCGAAAAGAGGCCCCCGCCGGAAGTCGGGGGTGTGGTGAGGTGGCGGAGCCTGGCCTAACGCGCCGGTCTTGAAAACCGGTGGCCTTCGTGCCTCCTGGGTTCGAATCCCAGCCTCACCGCATTCTGCTGCGAACCACGGCGAACAGTGCCGAGCGAATGCGAGGCATCTGTTCGCGGATACGTGAGCAGCGAATCGTGAACGCTGACGATTCGAACAGGAAGCGGAGCGAACGGAGTGAACGGAGTGACCGGGTTCGAATCCTTGCCCTGTTCTCCCGTCAGTCACGAACCCGTCCCTATCGGGTGTCGGCGAGCGAGGAGAGGAGGTCGGTCGCTACTGTCTCGGCGAGCGCGCCTTCCGGACGTCGGCACCGTCGCGGAGTTTGTCCTCACAGTGCGGGCAGACGCGGACGGTGTCCATCCCGCGCGGGGCGAACACCTTCACGTACTCCTCGGTCACGACGGCGTCGCAGTTCTCGCATTCGGGCATGGACGGATACAACGGTCCTGCGGGGATGTGTGTTGAGCCTGCTATATCGAACCCGCGAGCGCCGAAATGGTTCCTTTCCGGAATTGTAAGTAGTGATTTAACGTCGGGGCGGGTAGTGTGGTGATGCACGGCGGCTCCACCGTCGTCTGCTACTATGACCCACAAAATCGTCTACCTCTCGCGGCGGCCGGAGGTCCTGTTCGAGGCGGAGTGCACAGTTCTCGAGACTTACTGCTTCGACGACGACCTGACGGCGGCGTACGTCGAGTTCGACGGCGACACCCGAACCCTCGACGCACCGGGCGTCCTCGGCGTGGAGGACCTCACCACTGTGGAACCGCTGTACGAACCCGGCGACGTGGGCGAGGGCGTGGCGACCATCGAGGACGTCCGCCGCCTGCACGACGTGCCCCGGAGGGGGGCGACTGGCGAGGGCGTCACCGTCGTCGCGATGGACTCCGGCGTGGACTCCTCGCATCCGGTCTTCTCCGACGTGCGCGTCGAGGAGGTCGACGTGACCGGCGACGGCAAGGGCGACGACGTGGGCCACGGGACGGCCGTGATGGGTCAGATAACGCGCCTCGCGCCCGGCGCTGACCTCATCGCGCTCCGCATCTTCGGCGGCGAGGGGAGCACGAAGACGAACGTCATCCTGCGGGCCTACGAGTGGCTGCACAACAACACCGACCGCTACGAGGTGGTGAACATGTCCTGGGGCGCCCAGGAGGTCACCAAGCAACTGGACCGCGTGCACAACCGCCTCGTCGAGAAGGGTGTCAGGGACGTGACGGCGGCGGGCAACACCGGCGAGAAAGCGGGGAGTCCCGGCACCGCAGAACGCGCCTTCAGCGTCGGCGCCTGTACCGCCGAGGGGAAGATGGCCGAGTTCTCCTCGTACAACCCGGACCGGGACAACCCGGACGTTGCCGCCATCGGGAAGGACAACCGCCTCGCGGGGGCGGAGGGGACGTCGATGGGGACGGACCTCGACGGACCCTGGGTGAAGGCGTCGGGCACCTCGTTCGCTGCCCCCGAGGTGGCAGGGATGGTCGCCAAACTCCTCGACGCCCGCGGGGGCCTCCCGCCCGAGCAGGTGATGCGGGCGTTCGAGGCCGGCGCGCGGAACATCCCCGACCAGCCGAAGGACGGCGCGGGCCTCGCCGACTACCGGGACACCCTCTGGGAGGCGGGCGGCGGGTCGAAACCGGAACCGGGGCCCGACGAACCGGGGACGCCAAGCGAGCGAGGCGAGTCCGTCGTCTTCTCCGTCGGTGGGAGACAGGTGGCCGTTCTCGCCGCCGACTGTCTCGACTCGGGGTTCTACGAGACGACCTGTGAAGACGACGACGGCGAGACCGTCGTCAGGTTCGCGTCGTCGAACGGCGGGTCGGGCGAGGGAGACTGAGCGGGAGGGTACTGTTCACTCCGACGCCAACAGGTCCTCGACTCGCTCACGGAGGCCGTCCATCCCGACGATCGCGACGTCCTCCGGGGCCACCTCGCCGCCGGCCACCTCCGTTCCCGTCCCGACGAGGACCACGTCCTCGCCCTCCTCGACGTTCCCCGTCTCACGCAGTTGGGAGAGGGCCGCCAGCGGCGTCGCCCCGGCGGGTTCGACGGCGAGGCCGGCCTCGCGGGCGAGTCGGCGCTGTGCCGTCCGGATGGCGTCGTCGTCCACGGCGAGGACGGCCCCGCCGGTGTCGCGGGCGGCCGCGAGCGCACGGGTCCCGCTCGGTGGGTCGGCGTTCGCGATGGAGTACGCGATGGTCTCCCCCACCCGTTCGACCCGTTCGACCGCATCGTCGCCGCGGTCGAATGCCTCGGCGATGGGGGCGCAGGCGGCCGTCTGGACGAAATAGAGGCGCGGGAGGCGGTCGATTCGTCCCGCCCCTTCGAGGTCCCGGAGGCCCTTCCAGACCGCGCTGGCGTTCCCGCCGCTGCTGACCGGGAGGATTACGGCGTCGGGGACCTCGGGCGCGAACGTCTCGCACACTTCGTAGGCGAGCGTCTTCTGGCCTTCGACGCGCAGAGGCACGTCGGAGTTGAGGAACGGGACGCCGAGGTCCGCCCCGAGTTCGAGCGACCGGTCGTAGAGGCGGCCGTAGTCGCCGTCGACTCGCAGGACCGTCGGTCCGTAGCGCGCGATGGGCGCGAGGCGCGATTCGGGGATGTCGGCGGGGACGAGGACGACGGCGGGGGTGCTGGTACTGGCGGCGTGGGCGGCGACGCTCCGCGCCATGTTCCCGTGCGAGACGGTGCCGACGGCGGGTGCGCCGTCGTCGAGGGCGGCCGCGACGCCGACGGCGCTCCCTCGGTCCTTGAAACTCCCCGTCGGGTTCGCGCCCTCGTACTTGACGTGGACGCGCACTCCGCCGTGGTCGAGTGGGGGGGTCCGGACCAGCGGGGTGCCGCCCGCCGCGCCCGCGAGTCCCGTCGGCGGGTCGACGGCCAGCAGGTCCCGGTAGCGCCACATCGAGTCGGGGCCGCCCGCGGGCCAGTCGTCCCAGAACCCGTCGGTCGGCGTCGCTATCCAGAGCGGTTCGCCGCAGTCACAGCGGGCTGCGGTGGTGTCGTGGGTCGCGCCGCAGGCGTAACAGGTCCGGCGCGTCGTCTGGTTCACACACCGAGTGACGCGCCCGACGGCAAAGCCCCACCGGACGCGGTGTCAGTCGCCCGCGCTGGCGGACGGCCCGATGACGGGTCGTTCCACGTCGCGGTCTGTCGGTTCCCCGTCGATGTCGTAGGGGTACTCGCCGGTGACACAGCCCAGACAGAGGTCCGTGCGCGCGGAGTCGAGGGCCTGTGCGACGGCGTCGATGGAGAGATACGACAGCGAGTCCGCGCCGATGGTCTCGCGGATGTCCTCGACCGACTGGTTCGCCGCGATGAGTTCCTCGCGCGAGGCCATGTCGATGCCCATGTAGCAGGGGGCGACGATGGGCGGCGCGCCGATGCGCATGTGGACCTCCTCGGCTCCCGCCTCGCGGAGGAGGGCGACGAGTTGGTTCGAGGTGGTCCCGCGCACGATGGAGTCGTCGATGATGGTCACCGACTTCCCCTCGACGGTCGACCGGATGGGGTTGAGCTTCAGGCGGACGGCCCGTTCGCGGGCGTCCTGCGTCGGCATGATGAACGTCCGGCCGACGTAGCGGTTCTTCATCAGGCCCTCGGCGAACTCGACGCTCGCGTCTTCTTCCTGTGCGGCTTCGGCGTACCCCGAGGCGAACGCGCGTCCCGAGTCGGGGACGGGCATCACGACGTCGGAGTCGACGCCCGACTCCTCCCAGAGCAGGCGACCGAGTTCGCGGCGCACCTCGTAGACCAGTTCCCCGTCGATGATGGAGTCCGGGCGGGCGAAGTAGACGTGTTCGAAGAAGCAGTGGGCGGTGTTCTCGCGGTCGACCAGTTGGTAGGACTCGAACCCGGAGCCGTCGGGTTCGAGGACGACGAGTTCGCCCGGTCGCACGTCCCGGACGAGTTCGCCGTCCAGCGTGTCGATGGCGGCGCTCTCGCTGGCGAGGACGTAGCCATCCTCCAGTTCCCCGATACACAGCGGGCGGTTGCCCTCCGGGTCGCGCACGCCGACGACGGTGTCGTCGTGGGTGATGGTCAGGGCGTACGACCCGTGGATGCGGTCCATCGTCCGGCGGACCGCCCGAATGAGGTCGCCGTCGAGGAGGTTTCGTGCGAGGTCGTGGGCGATGACCTCCGTGTCGCCGTCACTCGTGAACGCGTGGCCCCGTTCTTCCAGCGAGTCGCGCACCTCGTCTGCGTTGACGAGGTTCCCGTTGTGCGAGAGGCCGAGCGATCCGCTCTTGAACGAGACGGAGAACGGCTGAGCGCAGGAGGCGTCGACGCTCCCCGCCGTCGGGTAGCGGACGTGCCCGATGCCGACGCTCCCCCGGAGACCGTCGAGGTCGGCCTCGTCGAAGGCGTCGCCGACCAGACCCATCCCGACGTGGTCGTACTGCTGGAACCCGTCGTGCGTGACGATGCCGGCGGACTCCTGGCCCCGGTGCTGGAGGGCGTACAGGGCGTAGTAGAGGGGCCGCGAGGCGTCCCGGTCCGCGAGGGACACGCCCACGACTCCGCACTTCTCCGTCGGGCCGTCGAACCGCCCGTCAGTCATGCGAGAGGCTGGGAGTGCCTAGCGTAAAAACTCCACCATCCTGTCGATAGTCTCCCACGCCCGTCCCGAAGTATTCACGTTCGTGTATATCTCGGAGAGTGTGGACGACGCCGGCGACTGTCGGCAGAACGGCGACCCGACGCGGACGCACCGCTACGGAGTGTGGAGAACGGAGAGAGAGCGCGAGGGACGATTCAGTGGTCGCCGGTCTTCGACTGCCAGGCGTACTCGCGACGCTTGGCCGTCTTGCCGAAGCCACAGGACGCACACGCCTTCTTCTTGATGTGGTAGGATTTCTCGCCACAGCGGCGGCACTTCACGTGGGTCGTCTTGTTCTTCTTGCCTTGAGATGGGGTTCCTGCGCCAGTCATGGGGTTATCGAGACGACGTTATCGCCGCGGATAATCGTTACGTCTTCCCCTTCCTCGATGACGAGGTTCATGTGCTGGTCGTACCCGGAGAGCGACCCCGAGAACACCTCGCCACCCTTGAGGTTCACCGTGACCTCCTTACCGAGCGATTCCTCCAGAACGTCGAGCGGTCGGCCGGCCATACGTTGTCGCCTCTTCCCGTCGTCTTAATACCACCGGGACACCGCTCGGAACCACGGCTCGCCCGCTCAACGGGTGATCCGGCGTCCGGCCAGCGTACCGCAGGCGGGACGGCCGTCGGTCTACAGGACGCCCGTCTCGTTCTCGCGGACCACCGTCGCCTCTCGGGCCGTCCCGTCCCACGTCACCTCCGTGAGCGAGCAGTTCGCCGGGGCGTGGTCGTCGAACCCGTCCTGCGGGCCGATGCCCCGGACCGTCGAGAGGAGGACGACGATTGGCGCGGTGCGGGTCACGAGGACGACGGTTCCGGCGGGGTCGTCGGTCAGCGCTCGCCACCCCTGCAGGACCCGGTCGCGGAACTCGGCGGTGCTCTCGCCCGACGGCGGCCGTTCGGACTCCGGAACCTCACCGCGCCGGTAGCGCGCGGCGAGGTCCGGGTCGGCCTCGGCCACCTCCTCGTCCGTGAGGCCCTGGTACACCCCGAAGTCGCGTTCGCGCCACCCCGGTTCCGGGCGGATGTCGTCGTGGGCGGTGCCGAGACAGTCGGCGATGGCCCGCGCGGTGAGCGTCGCCCGCCGGAGGTCGGAGGCGTAGAGACGGTCGACGTCGTAGCGCGCCGCGATGTGCCGGCCCACCCGGGTCGCCTGCTCGCGCCCCCGGTCGGTCAGCCCGATGGGTGCCCACCCGCTGACGCGCCCGGTCCGGTTCCACGGCGACTCGCCGTGGCGCACGAGGAGGAGTCGCTCCACGGCGCGAGGAAGGCCGGCGGGGGCAAGGCGCTGTCGCGTCGCCGTCCACCGACCGCAGCCAAACCGCTAAATGCACGCCGAGCGATTGGTCGTCCATGCCAGACATCACCCTGTTCGAAGTCGACCTCTCGGGGACGAAGTTCGTCGCCCCCTTCGGCCACTACCACGAGGGCGAGGCCTACCACGAAGACGACGACGAGGGCGGCAGGAACTGGAAGCTCCTCGGCGGCCTCGTCGTCGTCGGCCTCGCCGCCCTCGGCGGGGTCGCGTTCGTCCTCAAGCGAAAGCTCGGCGGAGGCGACGACAAGGACGAGGACCGCGAGGCCGGGGAGTTCGAGGCCGAGGGCCGCTTCGGGTTCGACGAGGAGTTCGACATCGACGCCGAGAACGAGGACGGGGACGAGGAGTACGAGTTCGACCGCGAGTCGACCGACGATTCCTCGCGGAAGGGCGCCGTCGCCGCCGTCGTCGGCCTCCTCTTTCTCATCCTCGTGACGGCCATCGTCAAGCGCCGCGGGTCCGAGTCCAAGGACGCCACGGACATCGAGGTAGAGGCGGCCGACACGGGCGCGACGGCGGAACGGGAACGGTAGCCGGAAGGCCTTTGGACGGCTCACGCCTGACACTCGTATGAGCTTCTATCGCGCGGCGCGTGCGGTCACCGACGCCTCGGGCGACGGACCGGTCGACTGGCTGGCCGTCGCCGAGGCCGCCAAGGCCGTCACCGCCCGCGGCGACCTCGACCTCACCGACGCCGAGCGGACAGGCTACGCCGACGACGTGAAGGCCGCCCGCGACCGGGTGCGGTCGGTCGGCGGCGTCGACTTCGATCTCCCGGACACCGTCGAGGTCCAGCATCGCCACCACTGGATCGACGCCAACATCGGCACGTTCCGGCGCGTCCTCGACCAGCTCGACACCGGCCAGTCCGTCATCCCGGGTATCGCCCGGTCGCTCAACACCGGGTCGATGGCCTTCTCCATCGCCTTCCTCGCGAACAACGTCCTCGGGCAGTACGACCCCCTCCTGCTCTCGCAGTCCGACGACCACCGCCTCTACTTCGTCCACCCGAACATCGAGCGCGTCGCCGACCAGCTCGACGTGGACCGCGACCGCTTCCGGCGCTGGATCGCCTTCCACGAGGTGACCCACGCCGCCGAGTTCGGGGCCGCGCCGTGGCTCTCCGACCACCTCGAGTCGCTCATCGAACGGACGCTCGCGGACCTCTCGTCGGCCCGCTTCAACCGCGCGGACTTCCAGGAGATAGACACGACTATGACCGCCGTCGAGGGGTACGCGGAGCTGCTGATGGACCGCACCTTCGACGACGAGTACGCCGACCTCCGGCGGAAACTCGACCAGCGACGGCAGAACGCCGGCCCCATCTCGATGCTGTTCCGCCGCCTGCTCGGCCTCGGGCGCAAGCGCCGCCAGTACGAGCGCGGCAAGACCTTCTTCGAGGGCGTCGCCGCCGCGCGCGACCTGAAGACCGCCGCGCTGGTCTGGGAGCGTCCGGAGAACCTCCCGACCGACGACGAACTCGACAACCCGACGATGTGGCTCCGCCGAGTCGCCTGATTCGGCAATTATTGCCGAGGTCGGCGACGGGGCCAGCGGCGCACGTCCGGGTCCGTCGCCCTCACGTCCCCGGGTTCGAGCGTCTCGGGAGTGTGAGGGCCGTCACAGTACCGGGCGATGGTTACCGGTGGTGACGGCCCTTTCAGGCGTTGTACCGTACGCTCGGGGACACGATGGCTACACGCGACGCGACGGTCGACCTGCGGGGGTTCCTTCGAAACCTGCTCTCGCTCCAGTATCGGGAGGTGTTGATGGCGACGGCGACACTGGCCGTCGTCGCGGGGGCCGTCCTCCTCTTTCCGGGCACCGAGAACATCACGGCGGGCCTGTCGGCGGACGTCGGGACGACGACCATCGCCCTGTTCCTCGTCGTCGCCATCGCCGCCGGCGTCGTCAAGGGTGCCGCCGGGTTCGGCTACGCCCTCGTGGCCACGCCAGTGTTCGCCTCGCTCATCCCGAACGGTACCGTCGCCGTCGTCGTCCTCGCGATTCCGCCGTGGATGATAAACGTCTTCCAGGTGGGCGAGACGAACACGGGACTGGAGTACGTCCGCCGGGAGTGGGCGCTCATCGCCCTCTCCGTCGTCGGTGCGGTCGTCGGCGTGTTCTTCCTCGCCGAGTTCCAGAAAGGGCCGCTCGTCCCCTTCCTCATCGCGTTGCTCCTCCTCGGCTACGTCCTCTTTCAGGTGGCTCGGCGGTTCGTCGTCGTCGAGGAGGCGCACAACCCCGTCGCACTGGGGAGCGTCGGCCTGCTGGAGGGGTTCCTGCTGGCGGCGACGAATCTCGGCCCGCTCCTCCCGGCGTACCTCCACACGTTCGAACGCGACCGCGAGCGGTACGTCGGCGGCCTCTCGATGGTCCTCGGGGCCATCTTCACCGTCCGCATCGTCCAGATGGCGTGGGTCGGCCTGCTGACGCCCTACCGACTCTGGCTCGGGTGTGCCATCGCCGTCGTCACCATCGTCGGCTTGCTGGCGGGGACGTACCTCCGCAGGCTGGGCATCGACGGCGAGCGGTTCGACTACCTCGTCACCGCACTGCTGTTCGTCATCGCGCTGAACATCCTCTCGAAGACGACCGGGCCCGCGCTGGCGAAGGCCGACGAACTGCTGGCGCTCCTGTTCTGAGCAGACGGGGACAGAATCGGACCGCCGGCGTTCGCTACTCGCCGTCCGTCGCGGTCCGGAAGACGGGCGCCGGCTCGCCGCCCGACTCCACGACGCCGTCGAGGACGACGCGGTCGCCGATTTCCACGGCCTCGCCGTCGCCCTCCAGTCGGGCCGTCACGCGGGCACTCCCCACCTGCACCATCCCGACCTGATACGGCCCCTCGAAGTCGACGGGCGGGACCTGTATCGTCGTCTCGGTGTACACCTCGCCCTCGGTGGGGAGGTCGGTGGTCTCCACGTCACGACCGCCGCAGTCGTTACAGACCGCGAAGGGCGTGCCGTACGTCGCCCCGCAGTCCGCACAGGCGACGCCGAGCAGGTCGCCGTCGCGCAGGGCGTCAGCCCACGCCTCGTGGGTGAGGCTCATCGGCGCACCCCCATGACCGAGACGACGGTGGTGGCGGCGTCGCCGCCGAGGTTGTGGGCGACGGCGCGTTCCGCACCCTCGACCTGTCGCTCGCCGACGTTCCCGCGCAACTGTTCGGTGAGTTCGACGATCTGCCCGGTCCCGGTCGCGCCGATTGGGTGACCCTTCGCCTTCAGGCCACCGGAGGGGTTGATGGGTCGGTCGCCGTCGATTCTCGTCCGCCCCTCCTCGGCGGCCGGGCCGCCCTCGCCGTCCTCGAAGAAACCGATGGCCTCGCTGGCCATGACCTCCGCGCCGGTGAAGCAGTCGTGGACCTCCGCGAAGTCCATCTCGTCGGCGCTCGCCCCGGCCTGCTCGTAGGCCTGCGACGCGGCGTCGCGGGCGGCCTGCGTGGCGTGCGGGACCGCCTTGGCCGAGAGCGGGACGATGTCGGTGGCGTGTCCCACCCCCTGTACGTCGACGGGGTCGTCGAAGGAGTCCGCCCGGTCGTCGCTGGTGACGAGGACGGCGCTCGCGCCGTCAGAGAACGGACAGCAGTCCATGAGGTGGAACGGGTCGGCGATGACCGGCGACTCCAGGACGTCCGCGACGGTGGTCTCCTTGCCGAAGTGGGCGTTGGGGTTCAACTGCCCGTTGGCGTGGTTCTTCACGGCGACGTGGGCGAGTTGCTCGGCCGTCGTCCCGTGTTCGTGCATATGGCGCTTCGTAAGGAGGGCGAAGACGCCGGGGAAGGTGAGACCCGTCGGCTGTTCGTAGTAGCGGTCGGAGGCGGAGGCGAAGATGCGGGTCATCTCCCCCGTCCCGAGGCCGGTCTCGGGGGTACAGCGCTCGACGCCGCCCACGAGGACGGTGTCGTGGACGCCCGCCTCGACGGCCTCGACAGCGTTCTTGAAGGCGTTCGAGGAGGTGGCACAGGCGTCCTCGTAGCGCTGGCAGGGGACGCCCGCGAGGCCGACCTGCGAGGCGGCCTTCGGCGCGAGGTGCGTGTCGTTCTCCGTCTGACCGCCCATCGCGTTTCCGAAGTAGAGGGCGTCGACGTCGTCGGGTCCGACGCCGGCGTCGTCAAACGCGCCGAGTGCCGCTTCCGCGAACAACTCGGTGAGGGTGGTCTCGTGGACGCCGAACGTGGTCATGCTCGCGCCCACGACGCTTGCTCGTGTCATCACGTGGCACTCGGAGGTCGACACACAAAGACGTACCGAGGGGCGGCCCGCGCCACCCGAGACGACCCGCGAGACCAGAACCGGCCTACCGCCGGCCCCGGTCGCGTTTCACCTCGCCCGTACCGGGGAAGACGAACCAGACCAGCACCGCCCCCACGCCGAACCCGACGAGCGTGACCAGCGCGATTTCGAGGAGCGTCGGGTCGCCCACCAGCGTGATCAGGCCCGCCGAGAACCCGATGAGGAGGACGAACCCCACCTTGAGACGGATGGTGAGCGAGTCGCGCTCCTCGCTCGACATCGGCCCGACCATTCAGAGGCCCTCCTGTGCGGTGCTGACGTGCATCCCCGCGAAGCGCCACGGGGACGGGCCGTCCGTCTCGTCGGTCGCCACGACGCGCACGAGCGTCCCGCTCCAGCGGGTGTCGAACTCGAAGCGGACGTTCCGGTCAAGGTCGGTCCACGCCAGGGACACCTGGTCGGAGAACCATCCGTGGTCGTCACGCTCACCGACCACGAGGTTCCGACTCTCGACGGTCCACCCCTCGGTGGTCCGTGTCTGTTCGCGGAGTCCCTCGACGACGGCGTCGTAGCCGGCCAGTCGCTCGGAGAGGCCGTACTTCACCACGTCAGGCGATTCGAGGAAGAACGGGGGGAGCGACCCACCCCGACGTAGCGTGTCGTAGTACGCCCGGACGGTGTCCTCGATGTCCATGGGGGAACGAACACCTGACGGGACTTACCGGTGCTGGAGTCCTCGCCGGGGTGGGTGACTCAGGCGAACCCGCGACCGACCTCGTCCTCGTCGATGAGGTCGTCGAGATCGGCGTCGAGCAGTCGTTCCGCCTCCTCGAAGGTGTCCGCGAGGTCGTCGAGCGAGTCGGGTCGGTCGTAGGCGTCGTACTCCATCGGCCCGTACGCGGGGCTGTCGAGGGCACTCATCACGTCCTCGAAGAAGGCGTCGGGCGTGGTGGGGGCATCGCGGTGTGTCTCGACGACGGACGTGAGGCGGGTCGCCGCCCGCTTGGCGTCGTCCTCGTCCTCGATGGCTCGCTGGACGCCGAAGCGCCCGCCCGCCTCACGCGGGAGGAGGGGGTCGATGTCGTCGTCGACGCGGCGGGCCACCTCGGCACCGACGCCGCGCACCTCGAAGGGGTTCTTCGCGTAGGTCTTGACCTGAAAGACGCCCACTGAGGGGTGACCGAGGTAGAGGTCCTCCCCGACGCCGTTGCGTCTGTCGCCGGCGACCGCCCGCCAGTCCTGTGGGTCCGCACCCGACTCCACCACCTCGCCGAGGATGTCCTGCCAGTCCCGGACGCGCATACCGGTCGTTCGGTACGGGTTCGCATGAACGTATCGACGACCGACCGGTCGGCGGAATCGGGTCGCCCTCTCGGGGTCACGACGGGGGCAGAGTTAACCCGCCGCTGTCCGTGGCTCCGTCCATGTCCGACTCAGAAACGGTACTGCTGGACCGTGAGGGCGACGTGGCCACCATCACCGTGAACCGGCCCGAGGCGATGAACGCGCTCAACACCGAGGTGCTGGAGACGTTGCTCGCGACCATCGAGGAGGCCAGCGACGCGCGCGTCCTCGTCCTCACGGGCGCGGGCGAGAAGGCGTTCGTCGGCGGCGCGGACATCGCCTACATGTCGGAACTCTCCGTCGACGAGGCACAGGAGTACGCCGAACTCGGTCACCGTGTCACCGACGCCGTCGAGGCGTTCCCCGGGCCAGTCATCGCCGCCGTGAACGGCTACGCCTTCGGCGGCGGCTGTGAACTCGCACTCGCCTCGGACCTGCGGGTGGCGAGTCAGAACGCCGTCCTCGGCCAGACGGAGATCGACCTCGGCATCGTCCCCGGGTGGGGCGGCACCCAGCGACTCTCGCGCATCGTCGGCGACGCCATCGCTCGTCGGATGGTGTTCTTCGGGGAACGCGTCGACGCCGAGGACGCCCAGCGTCTCGGCCTCGTCGGCAACGTCTACGCGCAAGCGGAACTGGACGACGAGGTGGCGGCGATGGCACAGGAACTCGCCGAGAAGCCCGCGTTCGCCCTGCGCTCGGCGAAGGAGGCGCTCAACCAGGTCCACGAGATGTCCCAGTCGGCGGGACTGGCCTACGAGCGACGCCTCTGGTCGGGACTGTTCGGGACTCACGACCAGCGCGAGGGGATGGAGGCCTTCGTCGAGAAGCGCGACCCGGACTTCGAGTAGGGCGGGCAGGCGACACACTCCGGGGCGGGTACAGGGCGTCGTGTCACGCGGCGTGGTCCGGGGCACAGCCTGTACCCCGCAGTCCGCCCTGCGGCAGTCGTCAGCGGATGAGGGCGATGGTCCCCCCTCCGTACTTGAACGTTCGCCCGGTCGCGTGTTGGGTGGGTTCCGGACGCGCCCGGGTCAGTCGTCGCCGGCCAGCGGTTGGGAGTCGTCGCCGGCCAGTTCGTCGAGCGACGTCGGCTCCCGGTCGGGGTCGGGGCCGAGCGGCCGCAGGCGGACGTTCGTCACCTTGTACTGGGGTATCTTGCTCGTGGGGTCGAACTTCTCCTCGGTCAGCTTGTTGACCGCGCCGTGGACGAAGTGCATCGGGACGAACAGCACGTCGGGGCCCGACGTCGCCTCGACGTTCGCCTTCACGACGATGTCGCCCTGTTCGGACTCGATCTCCACGTACTCGCCGTCGGCGATGCCGAGTTCCTCGGCGGCGTCCGGGTGGACCGTGACGAAGCTCTCGCCGACGTGCCGCATCGACGTCTCGACCCGGCGGGTCATCGACCCCGTGTGCCAGTGATAGAGCACGCGGCCCGTCGAGAGCGTGAACGGGTACTCCTCGTTCGGCGTGGGCTCCTGTTCGTCGGGCATCGACGACGGGACGAACCGCGCCAGTCCGTCGTCGAAGTTGAACTCCTCGTCGTAGAGATACGGCGTGCCGGGGTGGTCCTCGTCGGGGCAGGGCCACTGGAGGCCGTCCTCCTTCGCCTCCAGTCGCTCGTGGGTGACGCCGCCGTAGATGGGCACGAGGTCGTTTATCTCGTCCATCACGTCGGTCGGCGAGTCGTACTCCCACTCGACGCCGGTGTCCAGCCGGCCGACGAGGTCTTGCAGGATGTCCATGTCCGTCCGGGCGATTCCGGGCGACTCGACGGCCGGCCGGACGAGCTGGACCCGCCGTTCCGTGTTCGTGACGGTGCCGTACTTCTCGGCGGCCGAGGCCGCCGGCAGCACCACGTCGGCGTACTTCGCCGTCTCGGTCATGAAGAGGTCCTGGACGACGAGGAAGTCGAGGGCGTCGAGCGCCTCGTCGGCGTGCTGGACGTCCGGCTCCGAGACCACGGGGTTCTCGCCGACGATGTACATCCCGTGGACGTCGGTGTTGTCGGGGGAGTACCCCTCCTCGGCGTGCGGGTCGCCGGTCCCGCGTTCGCGCTCCTCGCCCTCGGCGGCGTCGGCACCGCCGTAGGAGTCCTCCTCGTGGTCGTCCTTCTCGGCGTCGTTCTTCTCGACGCCAGGGATGGCGCTGAACATCTCGGTGATCCGGAGGCCGACCGTCCCCGGCGGCCGGACGCCCCACGCGTCCTCGAACTTGTCGAGGACGTCCTCGTCGTCGACTGGCTGGTAGCCTGGCAGGTTGTTCGGGATGGGGCCCATGTCGCCGCCGCCCCCCTGGACGTTGTTCTGCCCACGGAACGGCGACAGTCCGGAGCGGGGCTTGCCGACGTGTCCACAGAGCAGCGCCAGGTTGGCGATGGCGAGCGCGTTCTTCGTCCCGTGGGAGTGCTGGGTGAGACCCATCGCCCAGCCGTAGACGCACGTCTCGGCGTTCGCGATGGTCTCGGCGGCGTTCCGCAGTTCCTCCGGCGAGACGTCGGTCAGCTCCTCGACGACCTCGGGCGTGTACGGCTCGACCGCCTCCTCCAGGTCCTCGAAGCCCTTCGTCCGCTCGTCGACGAAGGCCTCGTCCTGGAGGTCGTTCTCGATGATGTGTCGCATCATCCCGTTGAGCCACGCGATGTCCGCGCCGGGCTTGGTCCGCGTGTACTGGTCGGCGTGCTGTGCGATGGTCGTCTCCCGCGGGTCGAAGACGACGAGGTCCGCACCCGAACGGACGTTCTGCGTGATGCGGGTCGCGAGCACGGGGTGGCTCTCGGTCGTGTTCGACCCCGTGATGAGGTAGGCGTCGGTCTCGCCGATGTCCTCGTTGATGCGGTTGGTCATCGCGCCGTACCCCACCGTCTGTTTGAGCGCGGCGACCGTCGAGGAGTGACAGAGCCGCGTGCAGTTGTCGACGTGCGGGGTCTCCAGTACCTGCCGGGCGAACTTCTGGGCGAGGTAGTTCTCCTCGTTGGTCGCCTTCGAGGAGGAGGTCACCGCGAGCGAGTCCGACCCGTGTTCGTCGCGGAGGTCCGTCAGGCGGTCGGCGATGCGGTCGAGGGCCTCGTCCCACGACGCCTCGCGGAACTCGCCGTCCTCCCTGACCAGCGGCGTCTCCAGTCGCTCGTCGGAGTTGACGAACTCGTAGCCGAACTTCCCCTTCACGCACGTCGAGAAGTCGTTGGCGGGGGTCTGCTCCGGGTCGGCCGGCCGGGTGGCGAGGACCTCCTCGCCCTTCCCGTAGAGGTCGAAGCGACAGCCGACCCCGCAGTACGTACAGGTCGTGTCCGCGACCGTGAGCTCGCGCTTCCGGTAGGCGCTGATGGCCTCGGCGGCGTCGAACAGCTGTCCGATGGTGAGCGTCTCCTCGGCGACGGCCTCCGCGGTGTGTTCGACGGTCTCGGCGGCGCGCCGCGTGGCCTGCTCCGAGAGGTCCGTCACCTGCTGCTTCGCGTCGGCCATGAACGCCGCGACGCCGGACGGCTCGTCTCCGTCCGTCCGCGCCGCTCCGCTCTCGTCGCCGGCCTCCGGGAGGTCGCGGTTCGGCGCCTCCGCCGTGTCGGCCGTCTCGGCGGGGACCTTCTCGTGGACCGTCCCGATGGAGACCTTCTGGGTGAACCCGGGCAGCGGGATGGTCGTCGCGTCCGTGAGCCCCTCCTCGACGAGGCTGCCGGTCGGACAGACGGTGACGCAGTGCCCACAGGAGATACACGTCGACTCGGCCATCGTGTCGGCCTCGGGCTTCTGGAAGTCGATGTGGATGTCGTCGCCCTTGCCGGACATCCGGAGGACGCCGGCGTTCTGGACGTCGTTACAGGCCTCGACACAGCGGTTACAGAGGATGCACTTGTTGCGGTCGATCTGGATGACCGAGGAGTCGTCCAGGGGAGCGTACTCCTCGCGGTCGCTGAACACGCCGTAGCGCGGTTCGTTCACGCCGTGTTCGATGGACGTGTCCTGGAGCTCACAGCGGCCGTTCTGTCCGCAGGTGGTACACCGCAGGTTGTGGTTCGAGAGGACGAGGTCGAGGTTGACGTCGCGGGCCTCCTCGGCCTCGGGGTCGTCCGTGCTGACCGAGAGGCCGTCCTCCGCCGGGAAGCTACAGGACGGTACCATCCCGTGGTCGTCCGTCTCGACCATGCACGTCCGGCAGGTCCCGCGCGGGCCGATCTTCTCGGCCTGCTCGGAGTCGCGGTCGTAGTAACAGAGCGCCGGGACGTCGGCGTCGGTCTCGACGGCCTCGATGGCGTCGATGAGCGTCGACCCGGGCGGGACGGTGACCGGTTCGCCGTCGACGGTGACGGTCGTCGGCCCGTCGTCCGCCGTGCCGACCTCGGGGTCGTTCGCCGTCCCCGTCTCGAACTCGTCGGTGAGCGGCGTCTCCGACTGCGGGTCGTCGATGTCCGGGACGCCGGGGGTTGGGTCGGCGGGGCCGTGCTCGGTCGGGCCGGGCCCGTCGTGCATGCTCATGAGTGGGACACCTCACAGGAACCGCTGGGACAGCGCCCGTTCGCGTGGGCCTCGAACTCCGTCTCGAAGCGCTCGACAGCCGTCCCGACGCTGCGGGCGGCCGACTGCCCGAAGTCACAGATGCTCGATTCGCCCACCGTCCGCGTGAGTTCTCGGATCATGTCGTCGTCGTAGGTACCGTCGTAGACGTCGCGCAGCAGGTCGAGGAGCTGTTTCGACCCCTCACGGCAGGAGAAGCAGCGACCGCAGTTCTCCTCGCTGGCGAAGCGGACGCGCTCGCCCACGTCCGCCACCACACAGCGGTCGTCGTTCAGCAGTTCGACCGTCCCCTCGGTGCCGAGTCCCGCGTTCGAGAGGGCGAGCGCGCTCGCACCGTGGTCGAGCGTCGGGGTGAACCCGCCGAACTGACCGCCGACGCAGGCCATCTTGAAGCCGCCCTCGGTGTCGACGGCGTCCCGGACCGCGGCCAGCGAGCCCCCGGTGGGGAGTTCGACCGTCGCCGGCGTCTCGACGTCGCCGGAGACGGTGAGCACGCGCGTCCCCGGGTCGGCGTCGCCGGCGTCGAACGCGCCGGGGTCGGCGAGCGCCTCGCGTATCTGGGCGAACGTCCGGGGCGTGTGGACGACCGTCGGTCGCCCGTAGAGCCCGTGGCGCGCCGGTCCTGGCGGGCGGAGCCGTGCTTCGAGGCGGTCGTTGCCCTCCAGCGCCTCCAGGGCCATGGTGAACTCGCCGGCAATGTACTCGTCGGGACCGGAGACGACCTGCGGGGTGTCGGCGTCGCCGCTCCCCGCCCCGTCCCCCGCGTCGTTGACGAGCGCGCGTCCCGCGCGGCGCGTCCGGCGGCGCGCGAGTTCGTCGGCCTCGTTCGTGTAGACGACGACGTCGCCCGGCCCCGCCCCGACCAGTTCGGCGACGGCCAGCGCGCCGTCGAGGACCGTCCCCGGCGCGCCGCCGAGGAGCGTCCGGTCGCCCTCGTTCCGGTGGTCGCTCTCGTTGGCGTTCACCACCACGACCGGGTCGCCCGAGGCCTCGCGGACGGTCTCGACGGTCCCGGCGACGGGGGCGTCCCGCGTCGCGTCCCCCCGGCCGCGTCCGAGGACGCCGATGTCCCGGAGCGAGTCGAGCGCGTCCTCGGGGTCCTCGCGGGCCAGTCTCGCGGCGTCCGGTCGGGCACCGCCCTCCGGGTCGACCCACCCGCACCCTCCGAGGACCCGGCGGTGCCCGACGGCGAGCGGGCCCTCGGACGGCGTCGGAAGCGAGTCGATGTCCGGGTCGTGCTCGACGACCCACGCGGCCTCGTCGGCCCCGACGTCGCCCGACCCGGCGCCAGCGGCGAGCGCCTGCACGCGCTCGAACGACGGGCGGGGGTGGTAGGCGGTCCGGCCCCCGTCGGTGACGAGCACGAGGGGTTCGAGGGCGCGGACGCCCGTCGACCCGACTTCGAGGACGGCCGCGTCGCCGTCGGCGTCGCGGGCGGCCCCGAGGAGCCGCCGTCCCCGTTCCGATCTCCCCTCGTCCGGCGGCCCCCCTTCGTCGCTCTGGTGGTGGCTGTGACTGACCGTGACGCGGACGACGGACGTGCCCCTCCCGGAAATGCCAGAATCGTTCATTAGATGGGTGGCATCGACGTCCAACGGGCCGATGCGTACAAGGGGTACAGACGGCCCCCCGAAAACGCTGTGGCCTTCCCTCGCTGGGGGGCCGTCGCGTCCCGATGTATCAGCTCATACCGGGTCAGTTCCGGGTTCGCGCTCCGGGCCCGGATGCGACTCCCGGCGGTCGCCGTCCCCGTTCCCGTCGCCGTTCGCCCGGCGGTAGCGCCGTGAGAGGGGGGCGTGCTCGCGCCACCACCAGAACGCGGCCCCGCCGACGGCCACCAGCAGTCCGATTCCACCCGCGACGGTCCTTCGGCGGATCGCCGACCCGGTGCGCTGTCGGTCCATACCCGGCCCGACGGGGTCGGCGTCCGTAGGCGTTCGGGCTGCCCGAGCGGCCCCATGCCCCCCCTCGCCACACCGTTTTGAGGATGCGGCGAGAACGTCCACGGACGAGATGTCCAACGAACACGACACTGCCGACCTCGACGAACTCCGGGCACGGGCGGCCGACGCCATCGACGGCGACGACCTCCGGTCGATGTACCTCGGCGTGGTCCGCGAGGACGGGGAGAAGGAGTACTACTTCGGCAACGCCGTCGACGAGTCCGAGCTTCGGGAGGTGGCCGTCGTCCAGCTCGCGATGATGACGCGGGTCCTCGCCACCCAGTCGGCGTCCTCCGTCGAGGAGATCGCCGAACTGGCAGCTCAGCAGGCCGAGTCGATGGACCTCCAGCCCTGACCGGGAAGCCGGGTGACCGACACCCTCATCTCTCCACGGGCGTGCATCCCGGTAGTGACACTCCGCGGCCCCGTCGTCGAGGTGGGTGAGTCGAAGACCGTCAGTACGAGCTACGGCGAACGCGACCTGACGGAGGTGACGATGCGTCCCGAAGCGGGACGCGCCGACCCCGTGACGGTGACGCTGTGGGGCAAGTGGACCGAGACGGCGGCCGTCCTCGAACCGGGGATGGAACTGCTCGTGACCGACCCCGACGAACGCGAGTGGGACGGGGAGGTGCAGTTCTCGACGGGCAAGGAGTCGTTCGTGGTCGTCGAACCGGGCTTCCTCGTGGACGTGACCGACATCCGTTCGTGGGTACAGTGCCCGCGGATGTACTACCTGAACAAGCTCTCGGGCATCCCGCTCAACTACCCCGTCGTGAAGGGGACGCTCGTCCACGAGGTGTTCGGCGACCTGCTCCGTGGCCGAGATTTGGACGAGGCAATCGAGGACCACGTGGCGGACGCCGGCCTCGAATTGGGCCTGCTGGGTCGGGACCCCGACGAGGTGGCCGGCGACGTCCGCGAGAACGCGCGGGCCATCGAGGGGTGGCTGGCACAGGGGGCACTCACCGGGACCGGAGCCGACGGACGGGACGGCGACTTCAGTCCCACCGAGAGCGAGTGGCGTTCGGAGCGGACGCTCATCGGTGAGCGCTTCGGCATCAAGGGCCGGGCCGACGCCATCCGGCGGGGGACGCCCGTGGAACTCAAGACGGGCAAGAACCTGAAGAAGGAACCCCGGTTCCAGGACAAGGTGCAGGCGGCCTGTTACGCCCTCCTCCTGGGCGAGTACGACGCCGAGAACCGGGGGACCGTCGCGGACGGTGGCACTCGTGGGGAGTTCCCCACAACGGGCACCCTCCTCTACACGAAGAACAGCGTGCTGGACCGCAACGAGGAGACGGGCGACCTCACGCCGGCGAAGGACTTCTCCATCGGGCGCGGATTCCTCCAGTACGTCGTCCGCCAGCGAAACGCCATCGCCGCGATGGAGTACGACAGCGACGTCCCCACGGGCTACGAGGCGAACGCGAAGTGCGAGTACTGCTTCGAGCAGGACACCTGCATGGTCGTCTCCGGCCGCCTCGACCAGGAGTCGAAGGCCGGACAGATCGGGAAGGCCGTCCCCGAGAAGGAGCGCGCGTACTTCGACCAGTTCTACCGGGCAATCGAGGAGGAACGCCGTGAGGTCCACCGCGAGTACGCCAAACTGTGGGAGCAGAGCGCCGAGGAACGCGCGGACGACGACCGCGCGCTGATAGACCTCGAACCCCTCGGTCGACGCCAGCGCGAGAGCGGCCGCTGGGAACTCCGGGCGCGCGGGACGGGCGCCGTCTCGAAGATACGCGAGGGTGACGTGGTCCTCGCGAGCGATGGGCACCCGACGCGGGGAACGGCGGAACTCGCCCGCGTCGAGCGGTTGGGCGAGGAGGTGGTGGTGACGACGGACGAACCGGTCGACCTGTGCCGCCTCGACGTCTACCCCTCCGAGTTCACCGTCGACCGCCTGCTGAACGCCCTCCACGACGGCATCCTGAAGGGGAGCGAGCGCCGGAAGGACGTGCTGTTCGGGCGGCGCGACCCCGCGTTCGCCGACTGCGGGGAGACGTTCATCGACAACAACGAGGCACAGGACGAGGCCGTCCGACTGGCCGTCTCCGCCGAGGACTGCGCGCTGGTGCAGGGACCGCCCGGCACCGGGAAGACCTACACGCTCGCCCGGACGGTCCGCGCACTGGTCGACCGGGGCGAGCGCGTCCTCCTCTCGGCGTTCACGAACCGCGCGGTGGACAACGCCCTCGGCGCCCTCCGCGACCAGGGCTTCGAGGACTTCCTCCGGGTCGGCACCGAGTCAGGCGTCCGCGAGGACATGCAGAGCTACCGCCTCGAACGCCGGGGCGACCCGACCGAGCGCGTGCGTGAACTGCGAGAGACGCCGGTCGTCGCGGCCACGACCGCCTCGTGTGGCTCGCGCATCATGCGCGAGTGCGACTTCGACGTCTGCGTGGTGGACGAGGCGGGGCAACTGACCGAACCGGCGACGCTCGCGGCGGTCAACCTCGCCGACCGGTTCGTCCTCGTCGGCGACCACCAGCAGTTGCCGCCCGTCGTGCGCGCGGAGAACGACCTGCAGACCTCGCTGTTCGAGCGTCTCATCGAGCGCTACCCCGAGGCGTCGGTGCTCCTCGACCGCCAGTACCGGATGAGCCAGCGCATCCAGTACTTCGCCTCGCGGGAGTTCTACGACGGCAGACTGCGCCCCGCGACCGGGGAGGTGGCCGCCCAGCGACTCGACGACCTGCCGGGCGTCGAGTCGGACGCCCTCCCGCCGGAACTCCGCGATTCGGTGTCGTTCGTCGACCCCGGAGGGGTCGCCCGCGGGAACACGAACCCCACGGAAGCCGACCGGGTCTGCGAGGCCGTCGAGTCGTACCTCGTAGCGGGCGTCCCGCCCGACGACGTGGGCGTCATCGCGCCGTTCCGGGCGCAGGTGGCGGAGATATCCAAACGGGTTCCCGAGGGCGTCGCCGTCGACACCGTCGACCGGTTCCAGGGGTCCGACAAGGAGGTCATCGTCATCTCGTTCGTGGCGACGGGCGACCTCTCCAGTCCCATCTTCGAGGACACCCGCCGGGTGAACGTGGCGCTGACCCGCGCGAAGAAGGCGCTCTGTCTCGTCGGTGACGAGCGCGCGCTGTCGAGCGACCCGTTCTACGCGCGGATGCTGGAGTGGGCGCGGTAGGCGAGTCACGTGTGGCTTTTTGAGGCGTCCCCCCGTCGATGAGGTATGCCAATCGAAGGGGAACAACGGGGCGCGATTACGCCGCCGAACCCCGAGGACGACCTCGTCGCGGTGTTCCACGACGGTATCATCGGGGCCGTGGCCGGATTCGTGGGAACGGTGTCGATGACCGTCGTCCTCGGTATCGGACAGTTGCTCGGGGTCTTCGATCTCACGACGTTCGCCTCCATCGCGGAACTCGGCGGCCTCGACGTCCTCTTCGACGAGTCGCTCATGCCCTACCTCGGCTACCTCGTCTTCCTCGCCGGTGGGATGACGACGTGGCCGCTCATCTTCGCCGCCATCGAGCGGTTCCTGCCGGGCACCTCGCTCCCGAAGCGCGGCGTCTCGTTCGGGACGGTCATGTGGACCGGGTTCGTCATCGCGTTCGTCGACGTCCTCCCACCGAACCCGGCGACGACCCAGATCGCCCTCTACGCCGGCTTCACCCTCCTCGCCCACTGGATATACGGCTACGGGCTCGGGTGGGTGTTCGACTACTCCCTCGAACGCGACTTCTTCGCGTGACCGTGACGACCCCCATCCGCCTCCCGCTCGGGACCGGCCGCGTCGACGTGACCCTCGACGACTGCGAAGTGACCGTCGCCGACCCGCCGGGCGGGAAGGCGGTGAACGTCCGCGAGGCCGCCGAGGCCGCCCTCGCCGACCCGCACGGTCCAGCCCTCTCGCACCTCGTCGACCCCGACGACACCGTCTGCGTCGTCGTCACCGACGTCACTCGCGCGGTGCCCGAGGAGACCCTCCTCGACGTCCTCGTCGGCGAACTGGAGCGGGTGGGGGTGGCCCGCGAACAGGTCTCCGTCGTCGTCGGTCTCGGCCTCCACCGCCCGATGACGGACGGCGAACTCGACGAGATGCTCGGCGAGTTCGCCCCCCTCGCGGAGAACCACGACGCGACCGACACCGTCGTCGCGGGCGAGGTGGACGACTGTCCGGTCGAACTCAACCGGACCGTCGCGGCCGCCGACCGCGTGTTCTCGACGGGGATGGTCGAACCCCACCAGTACGCGGGCTTCTCCGGCGGCGCGAAGACCGTCGCCATCGGCGCGGGCGGCGAGTCGCTCATCCGCTACACGCACGGCCCGGAGATGCTCTCGAACCCCGGCGTCCGCCTCGGGCACGTCGCGGACAACCCCTTCCGCGACGCCGTCGACCGGGCGGGTGACCTCGCCGGGGTGGCGTTCTGCCTGAACGTCACGCACGGGCCGGCGGGTATCCTCGGCGTGTCGGCGGGCGACCCGCGGTCGGTGGTCCGTGACCTCGCTGCGACGGCCCGCGAGGCCCTCGCTGTCCCCGTCGAGGGCGAGTACGACGCCGTCGTCGCGGGCCTCGGCGCGCCGAAGGACGCGAACCTCTATCAGGCGACCCGGGCCGCGACCTACGTGGTTCTCGGCGCGAAGAACCCGCTCCGTCCGGGCGGTCGCGTCGTGGTCCCCGCCCGATTGCAGGAGGGCGCGGGGGAGGGGACGGGCGAGCGGCGCTTCCACGAGCGTCTCAGCGAGGCGGCGAGCGCCGACGAACTGTACGACGAGATGCGCAGGGGGTACGAACCGGGCGCACAGCGGGCCTTCGTGGTGGCGCGAGCGCTCCGGGACCACGACGTGTTCGTGACGAACAGCGAACACCCCGAGGTGGTCGAGGACTGTCTGATGTCCGCCCGCGAGTCCGTCGAGGAGAGCGTCGAACCGGGCAGCCGCGTCCTCGTCGTCCCGGACGCCCTCCACACCCTGCTGGTCGCACCGGGGGAGTAGTCAGACGTCCGGCCCCGGCACCCGACGCCCTCGCCGGGACCCCCGCCGATAAGCCCCTCGCGCCCTCCTCTCGGGGCATGCCACTGTTGCAGTTCGACGTGACGGGACCGCTGGACCCGACGGACAAGGAGGCGTTCGCCGCCGAGGTGACGGACCTCTACACCGAGGAGATGGCGACGACGGCGGGCCACGTCGCCGTGACGATACGCGAACGCGACCCCTCGGACCTCCACCTCGGGCGGGCCGAGGACGGGCGACTCCTCTTCCTCGACGCCGAGATTCGACGAGGGCGATCGTTCGAGCGCAAGCGGGCGTTCGCGCTGGCGACGATGGAGGCCGCCCGCGAGCGATGGGACGTCCCCGAGGCGAACCTGAAGGTGGTGTTCACTGAACACGCGGGAGAGCAGATGATGGGCTACGACCGGGTAGGCGGGGAGTGGGACGTCGAGGACGGAGGGGAGAGGGACTGAGAGGAGACGGGGGGCGGTGCGGACGGCGACGAGTAGCCGACCGCGTCACCAGAGAATCGTTGGCCAGACGAACTGGAACAGCAGCCAGATGAGGCCCGTCAGGACGAGGGTCATCACGACGTTGAGGACGACGCCCGCCCGCATCATCTGTGACTGCTTGAGGTAGCCGCTGCCGAAGACGATGGCGTTGGGCGGCGTGGCGACCGGGAGCGCGAACGCGAAGGAGGCGGCGATGGCCCCGCTGGTCGCGAGGAAGATGGCCGCCGCGACGTCCGTGAGACCGAGCGTCGTGGCGAAGACGCTCCCGATACCGATGAGGATGGGGACGATGATGGCCGAGGTCGCGGTGTTCGAGGTCATCTCCGTGAGGAAGATGACGAGTAGGACGACGACGGCGACGACGACGAGGATGGGTGCCCCGGTCAGCGACCCGAACACGGAGTCAGCGATCCACTTCGTCGCGCCCGTGTCCGCCAGCGCGCCGGCCAACGCGATACCTCCGCCGAACAGCAGGATGACGCCCCAGTCGATGTCGACGAGGTCGTCCCACTCCATCGTGTCCGCGAGGACGAGCGCCGGGATGGAGATGAGACCGACCATGACGTAGTAGAGCATCCCCTGGTGGCCCTCGACGCCGAAGACGGTCATGCCGTCACCGCCGAACAGGGTGGTGTTCCAGACCGCCGGGAGGAACGGACCGAGGAAGGTGTCGAGCCCGCCGAGTACCCAGAGGCCGGCGGTGGCGGCGAAGATGTACGCCACGCGCTTACCCCGTTTGTCGAGCTCACCCTCCCGTTGAAGGTACTGCTGGGCTTTCTCCTGTGCGCCGCTCACGTCGTCGATCTGTGGTGGGTAGAGGACGAACGTGAGCAGGTACCAGACGATGGGGAGGGTGACGACGACAATGGGGATACCGATGGCGAGCCACTGCGCGAAGCCGATCTCGTAGCCCAGTATCTCGTTCAACTGGGAGGCGAGGATGGCGTTCGGCGGCGTGCCGATGAGAGTGCCGACCCCGCCGACGCTGGCGGCGTAGGCCGTCCCGAGGAGCATCGACACCTGGATGTTCGTGAAGGACTGGTCCGCCGCGACGCCCGCGGTAGTGCCCGACTCGGCGGTGCCGCCGTCGGCGGCGGTGTCGGTTCCGGGGACGTCGGAGGTCGACTCGCCGCCGGCGGCCTCCAGTCCCTCGCGGCCGACGACCTGTGCGAGGACGCCCAGCGCGATGGGCGTCATCATGGCCGCAGTCGCCGTGTTCGACACCCACATCGAGAGGAAGGCAGTGGCGAGCATCACTGCGGCGACGAGTCGCCGTGGCGAGGACCCCATCTTCGACATGAGCCACAGCGCGATGCGGCGGTCGATGTCGTACTTCTGGAGCGCGTTCGCCAGCATGAACCCGGCGATGAACAGGAAGATGAGGTGGTCGGCGAACCCGGCGAGCGCCTCGTCCAAGTCCGCGTACACCCCGAACGCGGTGAGCAGGACGGGAATCGACAGCGCCGTCACCGCGAGCGGGAGTGCCCCCGTAATCCAGAGGAGGCCCGCGAAGTACATGGTCGCGAGCGCGTACTGCCCGCGGAGGCTCAACCCCTCGGGCGTCGGTAGGCCGGCGATGACGCCGGCACCGACCAGCGCGAGGAGGAACACGACGATTCTACCGCGCGGACCCGACGGTCGGAACGGTATCATTGATACACGCTCACAGTCGGGTATCTCTGGATTAATCCTTTCGAACCGTCGTCAGGAACGTTATTGTATCTCTATGAGCGATTCAGAAATTCCCCACGAGCGTCCGGACCTGTTCGTCGTCGAGTTCGTCGACGTAGAGGTCGTAGAGTGCCCGACGACGCTCCGCCGAGAGGCCACGTGTCCCGTTCTCCAGCATGGAGACGTGCGCCTGCAGGAGGCCGTCGAGTTCGCGTTCGACTCCGCGCTGTTCGTAACCGGCGGCGACGCGGAGCAGTCGCCACGCGAGGGGAGAGATGTCTGCCACGTCGACGGGTTCGGACGACGGCACGGGTGAACAGTCGGCGCGCGGGAGGCGATAAAACCCGTGGGCGGCGTCAATCCGTGCCGGTCGCGGGCACGCGCTCCTCCTCGCTGATTTCGCGCAGGACCCGTTCGTGGAACTCCCTGAGGACCGCGTCCTCGTCCTCCGCGAGGACCACGTCCGAGGCCATCAGCGTGGCGAGGCCGAAGGCCCGCGGGGTGGGCGAGTCCACCTGCCGGACGGCGATAGCGAGGTCGCCCGCCCGAATCGATTCGAGGGCCGACTCGATGGCCGACACGTTCAGTTTGTCCTCCAGTATCTCGCGGTACGTCTCCTCCACGACCGCGAACTCGGGCAGGTCGTCGGCGAAACTCAGGAGCATCTCGCTGGAGACCTGTTGCTGGGCGGCGGTCTTCTCGTAGCCCTTGTACCGTTTCAGTATCATCAGCGAGCGGGTCGCGTTGATGCGGAAGTAGCGCTTGAGGAGGTCCGACCCCGTCAGACTGGCCCGGAGGTCCGCGCGGGCTTCGGCGGGGTCGACGTCGCGAATCAGCCCCTCGACGTCCACCTTCCGGTTGAGGGGCATCGAGAGGGTGAAGCCGTGGTCGGCGACGGCTACCTGCACGTTGGCGTTGGCGGCCTGTGCACAGCGATAGGCGAGCAGTCGGGAGAAGCCGTCGTTGAACCGCCGCCCGTAGTTCGAGTGGACGTAGTAGTGCCGCCGGTACTCGGTCTGGTCGAGTTCCACCTCGATGGCGAGTCGCCCGTCGGTCGAGACGCTCTCTGCCCCCGCGTAGCGTACCTGCTGGTCGTAGAGGCGTGTCAGCGCCCGGACGCTGTTCTCGTCCAGCGGGAACCCCCGGAGCCAGTTCCGAACTGCGGGGGTGCCACCGTCGTCGAGTGTGTCGAGGAGTTCGCGCTGGAAGGCGAGAATCTCCCGCCCGAGGTCGTACGAGAGCGGGAGGCGCTCGGAGAACCACGACGGGACGGTGGGGCGCGCGCCCGTCGGGTCCACGTACACCTTCGACCCGCGGCGGTACTGGTAGGCGTAGTTCGACCCGCCGAGGACGAACACGTCGCCCTTCTCCAGCGTGTCGAGGTACGACTCGTCGAGTTGGCCGACCCACTCCCCGGACCCGCGGGTCTTCACGTCGCAGGTGAACGAGTCGGGGATGGTACCGATGTTGGTCATGTAGATGACGCGGGCGAGTCGCCCGCGCTTGCCGAGGAGGGGTTCGTCGACCGGGAAGTCGGGGTAGTGGTACTCGCCGTCCGGCGGGTCGTTCTCGTCGCGCCACACCTTCGCGTAGACGTTGCGGTCTTCCATCCCCTCGTAGTCGGCGGTGAGATAGCGCATCAGCGACTCCCACTCGTCGTCGCCGTAGGCGCGATACGGGTACGCCCGCTGGAGTATCCGCCGGACCTCCGACTCGGGGCGGACCCGATTTATCGCCATCCCGTACACCTGCTGGGCGGCCACGTCCTGTGCGTTCTCGGGGACGAACACCCGGTCGACGAACCCCTCCTCGGCCTTCTTCAGCATCACCGCACACTCGACGAGTTCGTCTCTGTCGAGGGCGACGACCCGGCCGGTGACGGTCTGCCCGAGTTGGTGGCCCGCCCGCCCGACTCGCTGGAGGAGCGACGCGACGGACTTCGGGGAGCCGACCTGTACCACGAGGTCGATGTACGGCATGTCGATGCCGAGTTCGAGGCTCGTGGAGGTGGTCACCACGTCGAGCGTCCCGGCCTTCAGTTGCTCCTCGACGGCGTGGCGGCGCTCCTTCGAGAGCGACCCGTGGTGACACCCGGTGTTCTCCTCGGTGTAGTCGTCGTATCGCTCCCGGAGATTGTGGAGGACTCGCTCTGCACCCGACCGTGTGTTCGTGAAGACGAGCGTGTTCGTGTGCGACTGTATCAGGTCGTGGACCTGCGCGTAGAAGCGGTCGGTGACCACCTCGCGGGGCGTGTTGATGAGGTCGTCCGTCGGGCACGTGAGCTGAACGTCGAACTCGCGGACGAACCGGGTGTCCACTAGCTCGTACTCCCGCGGCTCCCCGGTGTCGGCCTGCCCGACGAGGAACTCCGCCATCGTCGAGAGCGGTTCGACCGTCGCTGAACAGCCGATTCGGGTGGGCGAGGTCTCGCAGAGTTCTTCGAGACGTTCGAGCGACACCGAGAGGTGCGTCCCACGTTTGTTCTCCGCCAGCGAGTGTATCTCGTCGACGACGACGTACTCCACGGTGCGGAGTTTCTCCTTGAACTTCGGGGAGTTGAGCAGGATGGCCAGCGTCTCCGGGGTGGTGTTGAGGATATGGGGCGTCTCCTTCAGCATCTTCTGGCGGTCCGCGCTGCTGGTGTCGCCGTGACGGATGGCGTGGCGGATGTCGATGGGTTCGTCCGCGAGTTCGGAGATGCCGTCGAGGGGCACCTCCAGATTGCGGTGGATGTCGTTTGCGAGCGACTTGAGGGGTGAGACGTAGAGGCAGTAGACGGAGTTGTCGAGGCCGCCGTCGTTCTCCGCGTCCGTGTCGTCCCCGGACTCGCCCTCGCGCGCCTTCCGGCCCTCCCGTTCCCGGCGGTACAGTTCGTCGATGATGGCCGTGAAGGAGGCGAGCGTCTTGCCCGACCCCGTCGGCGCGCAGATGAGCGCGTTCTCCCGGTCGTGGATGCGCGGGATGGCCCCCTTCTGCGGCGGGGTGAAGAAGCCGCCGTTGCCGGGGACGTACTCGCCGAACTCGCGGACCCACCACTCCCGGACCGCGGGTTCGAGGAGATCGAGGACCTCGCCGTCGTCGATCTCCACGTCCTCGGCGAAGTCGTAGTCGAGCGACCCGAGGAGGTCCCTCCCGGTCTGCGCGTCCCCACCCATCAGTTGTGCCGGGTTGGCGGGGCAGGGGGAAGTGGGTTTGGCTACCGGAGCGGAAGTGGTCCGGGACGACGGAACGCCCTTCCCCACCGCCCACGACACCTCGGTATGCGCGTCACCTTCCTCGGCACCGGCAGCGCGATGCCCACCGGCGAACGGTTCCAGACTGGCCTCCTCCTCGAAGCGGACGGGCGCGATCCCCTGCTCGTGGACTGCGGGAGCGGCGTCCTGCACGCTCTCGCGCGGACCGACGTGGGCTACGAGGGCGTCTCGACCGTCCTGCTCACCCACCACCACCTCGACCACGTCGCGGACCTCCTGCCGCTCCTGAAGGCCAAGTGGCTGGCGGGGACGACGGACCTCACCGTCGCGGGGCCCGAGGGCACCCGCGAACTCGTGGAGGGACTGCTGGACGTCCACGACTACCTGCAGGGGCGCGTGGACCTCACGTTCGAGGAGGTCGGTCCCGGGGCGTTCTCCGTCGGCGGGTACGACGTGGAGGCCGTCGAGACGGTCCACTCGCTGTACTGTCTGGCCTACCGCTTCGCCGACCCCGACGGGGGTGACTTCGTCTTCTCGGGGGACTCGGAGGCCATCGACGCCATCGCCGACCTCGCGGAGGGCGCGAGCGTGCTGGCCCACGACTGTTCGTTCCCGGACAGCGTGGACGTCTCGAACCACCCCACCCCGACCCAGTTGGGCGAGGTCCTCGCCGGCCACGATATCGGGACGGTGTACCTCACGCACCTCTACCCGCACACCGACGGCGAACACGAGTCCATGCTCGAGTCGGTCGGGGCCGACGACGACGACGAGGTGCGCTTCGCCCGCGACGGCCTGACCGTCGACACGGGGGGCACCGACGAGGAAGCGGGATGAGCGGGGGTAGGCCTTCCCGACGGGGCTACACCTGTTGCCGCGCGGACGCCGAACGCTATACACGTCGGCGTGTATTTCATGTAGTGGGGATTTTTCGGTGGCGGCGTGAACGACAGAACGACCAGACGGACGTTCCTCGCGGCGGCCGGTGGCGCCGTGGCGGCCTCGTCCGTCGCCACTGCTGGGACCGGTGACGTGACCACGACTCGCGGCGACGTCGTCGTCCGCGTTTCGGCGGGACGCTGGGACGACGAGCGGTGTTCGCTCCCCGGGAGCGTCCTCGATCGATACGGACTCGTGACGGGCCAGCAGGTACGCCTCTGGTACGGCGGCACCTGCGCGCTGTTCACCGTCGACCGGACCGACGGCGACGAGGCCGTCGTCGCCGACGACGGGGCGGAACGTCTGGAGGCGCCCGAGGATGACTTCACTGCCGAACTCGACACGCAGGTCGTCGACCCCGCGGTGGACGAGACCACCGCCCGCGAGGAGGGTGGGTTCGTCGAGGCGTCGCGGTCGGGGACCGACCTGCTCGCCGTCGCCCCGCACGGCGGCTACATCGAGTACGGGACGGGCGACCAGGCCGAACGGGTCGCCGACGCCCTCGGCGGCGGCCTCTGGCGCTGTTCGGGGTGGTCGCCCGGCGGCGGTGCCTACCGGCGCTGGCACATCACCTCCACGGACCTCCATCCGGACTCGCTGCCCGCACTCGCGGACGTCGCCGAGGACGCCTATCGCCACGCGGTGGCGTTCCACGGCTGGTCGAACGACGGCGTCGGCGTCGGGGGCGGCGCACCGCGCGACGTACTCGAACACGTCCGCGACACCGTTCGTGAGCACGCCGACGGCGCGTTCCCTGTCTGTCTCGTCGCGGACCCGGCCTACGACGGGACCGACCCGGACAACGTGGTCAACTGGCTGACCGAGGGCGGCGACGGCGGCGTCCAGTTGGAGCAGGGCTGGTCGGTCCGGACCGACCACCGGGACGTCGTCGCGGACGCCGTCGTGGCCGCGTTCGACTCGCTGTAGCCGGCGGCGGGGCGACGCCACGGGGCGGAGTGAAAGTGTCCGGAGCGGCGGCGACGGCCACGGCCCCGGGGGACAGGAGCGCCCCACGACCACTTCCACTTCGGTGTTGGCTGGCGTTCTTGCCCGTCCCCGGCGGACGACAGGTATGTCCTCACCGACGCGGGCGACGCCGGGCGACGCCGACCGTACGAACCCCTCCGACCGGACCGACCGCTCGGGCGGGGCGGACGACTACATCGAGGCGTCGGGGGTGCTGGTTAGCGTCGCCGGGACGGTCCACGACCCGGGGGTCGTCCGGGCGGCGGGGGCCCACGCCGCGGTGACGGGCGGCCACCTCGTCGTCCTCGCCGTCCTGCCGAACGACGCGTTCGTCGAACGCCAGCGGGCGCGGGCGGCCGTCCCCGAACTGCGACGGTTCGCGCTCTCGGAGGCGGAGATGGAGCGCCGACACGTCGCCCGGCGGGCCGCGAGGCGGGCGCTCGGCGGAGTCGACGTGCCCGTGACGGTGGTCGGCGCGGTGGGCCGGGAACCCGACCACGTTCTCGCGACTGCCCGCGAACACGGCTGCGACCACGTCTTCCTCGCGGACCGACCCGCCCCGGGACGAGCGCTGACCCGCGATACGCTCTCTGCGGTCTGCGAGCGCTTCGAGGGGCCCGTGACGGTCCTCTCGGAGCGGGACGGGGAGAGCGACCGCCCGACGCCTCTCTGAGAGCGTTACTGGAGGCGGTAGCGCAGGATGGCGGCGACGCCGCCCAGTTGCTCCAGTTGCTCGCCGGGGTCGAACTCGTGGGAGAAGACGACGATGTCGCCGCCCTTCTGGTCGACCGTCTCCAGCAACTCGTTGGCGTCCACGGTCCACTCGCCGTCGCCGCCGCGTTCCTGTCGGAGGCGCTCGTCCACGACGAGGAGCGTCTCGACGGCCCCGAACTCGGCGGCTTCCTCGACCGCCTCGACGCCGTAAGCCGCCTTCTCGCCGCTCGCTATCTCCTGCATCAGGCGGTCGATGAGTTCCGCCTCGCGGGCGATTCTGGTCTCGGCCTGCACGTCCTCGACGGCACCGCGCTTGAGCACCTCGTGGACGCCCCGGTCGCCGACGGCGCTGGTGTCGACCATCGTTATCAGTTCCGCCACCTCGGGGGCCTCCTCCTCGATGTACTTGTAGGCGTCCTGCTTCGTGAACCCCGGCCCGGCGAGGATGATGGCGTCCACCTCCAGCCGACGAAGCACGTCGGTGAGTTCCGCGAACAGTTCCGACCGGGAGCGGGCGTACTCGCCTTTCCCCGTCGGGCCGGTCAGGGCCACGCGCTCTTCGGCGCCGTACTGGGCCACGTCGTGGACGTGCGCGGCGGCCTCCTCGACGGTGACGATGACGACGTCGGTGCTGTCGCGGGCCTCGACGGCCTCCTCCAGTCGCTCTAGCTGGTCGGGTTTCCAGTGTTTCGTCACCTCCAGCTCCTCCTGTTGCTCGACGTTGAGCGTGTGGTGGAAGCCGAGTTGGTCCTCGCGCGAGCAGTCCTCGATGGTTCCCGACACCCGCAGGCGGTTGGCGAAGCGGGCGAACTCCGTCTCCTCGACGGCCAGCGTGACGTACATGTGCTCGCGTTCGCCGCCGGAGTCGCGCAGTTGCTCGTCGTCGCGGCGCACCCGGCGGGAGGTGTCTCCCCCCACTCTGTCGCCGGGTTCGAGGATGTAGTTCAGGTGCCAGAGGTCGTCGACCGACTCGGGGACGACCGTGATCTTCTCGCGTCCTCCCTCGACGCGGTGACGGTCGGCGATTCGCATACCGGGCGTTCCTCGGCGCGTCGTAAGTGCCTGCCTCTTCGGGCCGCGACGGACGCATCGCTCGACAGTCCCGTTCCTCGTAATTACACTTATGGGAATGGTTTGCGATGGACACACGTAATGCGCGCAGCAGTTCTCAAGAAGCACGGCGAACCGCTCGAAATCGAGGAGGTCGACGAACCGGACCTCTCGCCCACCGGTGCCATCGTGGAGGTAGAGGCCTGCGGTATCTGCCGGTCGGACTGGCACGGCTGGCAGGGCGACTGGGACTGGCTGGACCTCAAGACGCCCGAGGGGCAGATTCTGGGCCACGAACCGGCCGGCCGAGTGGTAGAAGTCGGCGAGCAGGTGAGCCACATCTCGGAGGGCGACCACGTCGCCGTCCCGTTCAACCTCGGCGACGGCACTTGCATGGAGTGTCGCCGCGGCCACTCCAACACCTGCGAGAACGTGATGCCACTCGGGTTCGTCGAACCCGTCCCCGGCGCGTTCGCCGAGCAACTCCACGTCCCCGCCGCCGACCACAACCTCGTTCACCTCCCGGACGGCGTCTCCTCGGTGGACATGGCCGGTCTCGGCTGTCGGTTCATGACCTCGTTCCACGCGCTGGCCCACCGCGCAGACGTGAGCGCGGGCGACTGGGTGGCGGTCCACGGCTGTGGCGGTGTCGGCCTCTCGGCGGTCCACATCGCCGACGCTCTCGGCGCGAACGTCGTCGCCGTCGACCTCATGGACGACAAACTCGACAAGGCGAAGGAACTCGGCGCGGTCGAGGTGGTCAACGCCGGCGACGCCGAGAACGTCCCCGAGGACGTGAAGGCGCTGGCGGGCGGCGCGGCCGACGTGAGCGTGGACGCCCTCGGCATCGAGACGACCTGCCAGAACTCCGTGTTGAGCCTCGGCAACCGCGGTCAGCACGTCCAGATCGGACTGACGACGCAGGACGAACAGGGGATGATTCCCCTCCCGACGGACGCGATGGTGATGCAGGAAATCGAGTTCATCGGGTCGCTCGGCATGCCCCCGACGCGCTACGACGAGATATTCCGCATGGTCGCCACGGGCAAACTCAACCCGAGTGCGGTCGTCAGCGAGACGGTCGCGCTCGACGACGTGTCGGACAAACTCGCCTCGATGACTGACTTCGAGACGGTCGGCATCCCCGTCATCGACCAGTTCGACTGAAACAGCCGGCGAGTCGCAACGAGCGACTCAGTCGTCCCGGTCGACCGCGACGATCTCGAGGTCCCAGCTCGGGTCGGCCCGGTCGTCGCTCACTATCGGCCACCCGCCCTCGACGTGGACGCCGTTGGCGCGGGCGTCGTTCACCAGCTTCCGGAGTCGTCGGTGGAACGCCTCCTCCGTCGTCACGTTCGTGTCGCGGTCCACGGCTACGCGCCCCGGCCGCAGTGCGATAGCGAATCGAACATCGTCAGCGGAGGGATACTCATCAAGCGGTCTTCAATCACCTCCAATAACGATTAGGTATCGGCGTCCTCGAGGACCGCCCGGACGACCGAGAGCGCGATGGGGGCCGGAGCGCCACCCGGTCCGACACCCCCTGGCCGCCACGAAGTCGGTCGTCGTGACCCTCCGTGGGACCGTCCCCCTTCGAGACCGCCGCCAGCAGGGGGCACTCCTCCCCGTCTGTCAGTCCGGACAGCGTCTCACTGGTCATCCTCCCCCATACCGTACCGAGCCTCGTCGTCGAGACGAACGGAATCCGGTCGGGGCGACTTCCTACTCGTCGACCATCCGACTGCCGCCCGCCGGGAGGAACTCCTGTATCTTGTCGGGGCTGGCGACCTTCCGGACGTACGTCTGATCGGTGAACCGCGAGCGGAACTCCCGGTACAGTATCTTCGCGATGTCGTTCTGGGCGTACTGGCCCGGTTCGACCGCGATGGAGGTGACCGTCCGCGATTCGACGGCGCTCGGCGGCCCGCCGAGGACCTGCGACTGCGGTTCGACGGCGATACCCACCGCACACCCGACCGGGGTGTCCCGGAAGTAGGTGCGGTCGCCCCGGACGACGAACGACCCCTTCTCGACGTACTCGCCGCTCTCGGGCGTCTTGCTCACCTGGTTCGGTTCGACCATGTAGACGTCCCCCGAGAAGTGGCCGTCCTTCCACACCGAGGAGTACGAGATGGCGAACTGGGCGGCCTCTTCGAGGGAGGACTCGGGGAAGTCGACCTCCTTCGACGCCTCGCTCGGTCCGGTCGCCTTCAGGACGGTGGCGGGCGCGCCGTGGGCCTGCGTGTGGAAGAAGCGGTCGCCCTTCTCCATGTACTTCTTGACGATCTCCTCGTTCTGGTCGGCGTTGCGTCCCCCGATGACGAGGAAGCCGTCGCTCGTGTGGAACCAGCGGAAGCGCTCGTACCACTGTTCGTCGCGCCTGACCGGCACGGACCCGCGGGTCAGCCAGTCGACGTCCTCCCCCTCCTCGTCGGGTTCCTCGGGCGCGTCGTCGGCCGACCACTCCTCCTTTCGCGCCTTCACGTCGGCCAGTTGCTCGCGGGTGTCCTCGATGGCCTCCAGTGCGCCCTCCTTCTTCTCCTCGATGCGCTTGGCCTCGGTGTAGAGGCGGTCGGCGTTCTTCTCGACGCCCATCGACGGGTCGACGGTGACGCGGGTGCCCTCGACGTCGAGCGTGACGGTCCCCTTCGCCCCGTCGACGTCGACGACGGCCTCTGCGGCCTCGATGCCCCGGTCGGCCCCCTCCTCGAAGCGCGCGGCGATGTCGTCCCACGGGGTGTCCTCGGCACGCGCGTTCCGGACCGCGGAGATGACGTCGTCGACGAGGTCGTAGCGCGAGTACAGCAGTTCCGCCTTCTCGCGTTCGTCCCGTGCGTCCTCCTCGAAGCTCTCGATGGCACCCTCCTGCTGGGCGATGATACGTTCGTACTTCGCGATCTCCTCCTCGAAGTCGGGGCGGCCGTCGTCCGCGCCGCTGGACCCGCCGGTGTCGCTCTCCTCCTCGAAGTGGAAGAAGTAGTCGTCCAGCGCGTCGTTGAAGTTCGAGAACTGCTCGCTGTGGAGCGCCTCGTGTTCCTCCAGCGGGATGGGGGTGACGTCCACGCGCCGGCCCTCCTCCTCCGCGTCCTCACCCTCACCGCCCTCGTCGTCGTCGTAGTACACCCGCGGGTCGAACTCCCCCGAGCGCAGGACCGTCCGCAGACGGTCGAGTTCGCGGTACAGCGCCTCGTAGTCCGACTCCTCGGCCTCCGTGATGTCCTTCGTCTTCTCGACGCCCGCGCGGGTGCAGAGTTCCTCCGCCCAGAGGCCGCCGAAGTTCAACTGGGTGGCGAGGGTGCGCACGATGTCGGTGTCCGACCCGTCCATCCGCGCGTCGAACCCCTCGCGGTCGACGCTCATCGGGTTGAACCGCGAGGAGGGGTAGTCGTACAGCGCGCCCGGCGCGACGGTCCGAGACTTCAGGCGAACCGTCTCCAGACAGCCGAGCACCTCGTAGTTGTCGTCGCAGACCGCGACGTTCCCGTCGCCGAACAGTTCCGCGACGATGTGAGTGTCGCCGTCCTCGCGTTCGAAGTGGAAGGTGAGGATGCGGTCGAACTCGAACTGGTCGACGCCCGCGAAGTCCGCCCCCGAGAGGCGATTCCTGAGCATCATCGCGAAGTTCGGCGGTCGACCCGGCGCGTCGGGGACGCGCTCGGGGGCCGAGAGGTGCGCCCGCTTCGGGTCGCCCACCTCCACGAGGAGTTCCAGACGCCCGCGCTCGAAGTCGCGGAGCTTCAGGCGCAGGAGGTCCTCGCCGTAGAGGTAGGCCTTGTCGACTTTCGCCCCCTCGTACGCACCGAGTTCACGGACGAGGGCCGCACAGTCGACGCTCGTGAGCTCGCGCTTCTTGTCCATACCCCCGATTCCTCGGAGGGAACGAAAAGGCGTGTCGTTGTTCCTCGCGTGACTGTGGTTCCTGTGTGCACGCGCCCCAGCCGGTCTATCACGCAAGGGTTATCAATGGGTAGCCCGGATAACCGAAGGTAATGGCGAAAGGTAAGGTTGATTTCTTCAACGACACCGGCGGCTACGGTTTCATCTCGACGGACGATGCGGACGAGGACGTCTTCTTCCACATGGAGGACGTCGGCGGTCCGGACCTCGAAGAGGGGCAGGAAGTCGAATTCGACATCGAGCAGGCTGACAAGGGCCCGCGCGCCAAGAACCTGCAGAGGCTCTAATCATGGCGAAAGGTAAGGTCGACTTCTTCAACGACACCGGCGGCTACGGTTTCATCACGACGGACGAGGCGGACGAGGACGTCTTCTTCCACATGGAAGACGTCGGCGGCCCGGACCTCGAAGAGGGGCAGGAAGTGGAGTTCGATATCGTGCAGGCCGACAAGGGCCCGCGCGCCAAGAACCTCCAGCGCCTGTAACCAGGTCACTCGCCCCTTCGGGGCAGCACTAACGCATTCTCACCATTATCGACCGAACAGTTACCCGCAGGGCTCCCGACTGCGATGGTATGACCTCCGACGTAACGGAACTCGCAGCGGGCGTCTACGACATCACCTGTGTCCGGCGTGCGGAGGGGCGCATCCGCGCCTTTCTCGTCGACGCCGACTCGCCCACCCTGTTCGACGCGGGCCTCCCGGACACGGCCGACACCCTCGTCGAGGGTATCGAGTCGACCGGCGTCACCCCCGAACAGGTCGCCGTGACTCACGCGGACTTCGACCACGTCGGCGGCGCGGACGCGGTCTGCGACGCCTTCGACGCCGACCTCCTCGTTCCGGAGGGGTCCGACCCCGACGTGGAGACCACCCCCACCTTCTACGGCGCGGGCGAGACGGTCGCCGGGTTCGAGGCCGTCCACGTCCCCGGCCACCGCGGCCACCAGCACGCCTGGGTCAACGAGGAGCGCGGGGTGGCCGTCCTCGCGGACGCCGTCAGCGGGGCCGACCAGCGCGGCCTCCCGCAGGGCTACTTCCACCTCCCGCCCGCGAAGTACACCGACGACCTCAACCTCGCGGAGGAGAACCTCGCCGCCTTCCGCGAGTACGACTTCGAGGTCGGACTCGTGTACCACGGCTCCTCGGTCCTCGACGGCGCGAGCGAGACCCTCCACGAGTACGCGGCGATAGTGGAGTAGACCGACTACTCGCCGTCGCCGTCCGCGATTCGCTCGCCCACCTCCAGTCCGTTCCGCAGGGCGGCGTGGACCCGGCCCTCGCCGGCCACCCAGTCACCCGCGAAGTAGAGGCTCGCGTCCTCGCACGCGAGGTGCGCGCCGCCCTCGACGCCCGCTTTCGGCTGTGCGTAGCGCCAGCCCTGATAGTCTGTCCAGTCCGGGTCGGCGAACCGGCCCTCACCGAGCAGTTCGGCTACGTGTCCGACGGCCTCCGCGACCACCTCGTCGGAGTCGTCGTCGATTCGCTCCGCGGACCACTCCTGGCCCATCTGCGCGATGAGCAGCGACTCCCCCTCGGGGACGTGGCCGTCCTTGCACTCCTCGCGCGAGAGCCACCCGACCGGGTGGTCCTTGTCGGTGTTGACGGCGGCGTACCACGGGTACTCGGTGGGGAAGGGGTAGTGCAGGACGGCGGTGACGATGGAGACGTACTCGACGGACGCCACGGCGTCGTGGACCCTCGCCCGGCGGTCGTCGTCCCACGACATCGCCGAGAGGAGTTCGGCGGTCTGTGGGGCTGGGGGAGTGAGCAAGAGGGCGTCGAACGTCCCCAGTCCTTCGCCGTCGGCGTCCGCGAGCGTCCAGCGGTCGCGCCCCTCCTCGCTCTCGTGAGTGACGTCGCAGACGCGCGTAGCGTGTTCGACGGTGGCGTCCGCGGTGGCGAACAGCCGTTTGCCCAGTTGGGTGAGACCCTCCGTGTAGGTCCACTTGTGCTCGTCGGCGTCCCGGCCCTCGGAGATGGTCCCGTCGGCCTCGAAGGCGTAGACGGGTTCCTCGACGTCGACGAGGCCCTCCGTGTCGAGGACGGACGTGAGGAGGTCGTTCACGCGGCCGTCGTCGCTCTTGACGTAGTTTGCGCCGTGGTCGTACCGGCAGTCGTCCCGCCGGCGGGTGGCCGCCCGGCCAGTGACGCCGCGTGACTTCTCGAAGACGGTCACCCGGTCGCCGGACTCGCGGAGGGCGTAGGCGGCCGCCGCACCGGCCGCGCCGGCACCGACGATGGCGATGTCGCGCATACTCACATCACGGGCGGGCGCGGCAAAAGACCGGGGTTAGAGGCGGTCCGCGAGGCTACGGAGGCGGGCGTCGGCGTTGCGGACGAACGGGACGCCGTGGCCGGGACAGATGGCCGACACCTCGCCCGCGCTGTCGGCGAACCGGCGGACGCTCCGACGCAGTTCGCGCATGTCGTAGGAGTCCCCCCAGAAGGGCGTCGTGAGTTCGCCGTCCGTCTCCCAGAGGAGGTCACCGACGAACGCCGTCCCGTCGTCGTGGACGTAGGCGGTGTGGCCGGGGTTGTGCCCGGGCGTGTGGTGGGCGGTGAACCCCGCGATGCGGTCGCCGCCCTCGACGGGCCGCAGGTCGGCGTCCGAGAGGTCGACCAGTCGGCGGACGGCCCGGTGGAACAGGCCCTTGTGGTGGACGAGCGGCGGGTCCCACGACCCGCGGACGAGTGCCACGTCGCGCGCGCCGAGGTACACCGGGCAGTCGAACCGGCAGACGCCGCCGACGTGGTCGAGGTCGTAGTGCGTGAGGAGCACGCGGTCGACGTCACCCGTCTCGTAGCCCGCCGCGCGCAGTTCCGCGGGGAGCGAGCGGCGATTGAAGCGGAGGCCCGTGTCCACGAGCGTCACATCGCCCGTCCCGCGCGCGCCGTCCCGGTCCGTCTCGTGGACGTACGCGTTCACGACGACGGGTTCGCGCCAGCCCAGTTCGAGGCGTGTGGTGTCCACACCGAGTCGTTCCATCGTCGGGTGTAGGGGGAGCGCCCGGATAAGTCCTCCACGGACTCCGGGTCGACATCGGCGCTCGGCCGCGAGACTTTACCCGCGCGGGTGCGTCGGTTCCACCGTGAACCGGCGCTGGGCCCTCCCGTTCGGGTTCGCCATCGTGGTCGTCGCACAGGTCCTCGTCGCGGTGTTCGGCGGGACGCTCCTGACGGCCCCCTACGTGCTCGGCTACCTCCTGTTGACCCTCGCGGGGGGACTGTTCATCGTCGCCGGGACGGGCGAGACGCTGGTCGTCGGCGACCGCACCGTCCCGTGGTACCGGCTGGTCGGCCTCGCAGACGTCCTGCTGGCGGTCACGATGGTCGTCTGGTCCGTCGCGGACGCCACCGACGACGGGACGACGACGGCCGAACTCCTCGTCCTCGTCGCCAGCGTGGGCGTGGCGCTCGCGCTCGGCTACGCGGGGATGGGCCTCGCGCGCGACCGGTCGCCGGCGCTGGCGCGTGAAGAGGAGGAGACCGCCGCGACGACGGAGTAGCCGGCTCAGAGGTACGTCGAGACGTACGGGCCGTCCTGGTGGTAGCCCAGTTTCTCGCGGTAGTACTCGCGGACGCCGATGCCCGAGATGACCGAGAGCTTCCCGTAGCCGGCGTCGCGGGCGCGTCGTTCGGCCTCGCGGAGCAGTTTCGTCCCGTAGCCCCTGTGCTGAAAGTCGTCGTCGGAAGCGAGGCCGACGCCGACCTCGTTCCCGTAGACGTGGAGTTCGCGCACCACCGCGCCGTTCTCCAGTTCGCGGCGCACCGGGTCGCCGGGGAATCGCAGGCGGCAGAACCCGACGAGGAGGTCCTTCTCGGGGTCCTCGTAGCTGATGAACTGCTCGGTCCCCCCGCAGGCCTCGTACTCTAGCACATCGAGTTCGACGCGGTCCGGCGTCTCCTCGTTCATCCCCACCTCGCGACAGCGGATGCAGTCACACGTCCAGCCGTGTTCCTCCATGCGCTCGCGGGCCAGTTGCCTGAGGTTCGACTTCCAGACGCCCGCGTCGATGAAGTCGGCGGGGATGTCGCGCTGGACTCGCTGGAGGCGCGTGTACTTCGGAATCATCGACTTCACCTCCGCGACGAGTTCGGCGGCCTCTTCGTTTCCCAGCGGGTCGTACTCGTCGCGCCGCCACATGTCGTAGGTGCGGGTCCCGCGGACGACGAGCGTGGGGTATATCTTCAGGTAGTCGGGCCGCCAGTCGCCGTTCTCGAACAGTTCGCGGAAGTCTTGCAGGCACATCTCGCGGTCCATCCCCGGCTGGCCGGGCATCATGTGGAAGCCCACCTTGAACCCGGCGTCGCGCAGGCGGCGGTTCGCGTCCACGCTCGCCTGAATCCCGTGGCCGCGGTGCATCTCGCGGTTGATGCGCTCGTAGGTCGTCTGGACGCCGAGTTCCACCTTCGTCCCCCCGAGGTCGAGCATCCGGTCGATCTGCTCCGGGTCACACCAGTCGGGCTTGGTCTCGAAGGTGGTGCCGATGTTGCGAACGTCGGCCGTCTCGTTGGTCGCGACGACGTCCTCCAGATAGCGGAACTCGTACTCCTCGGGCGACTGGGCGAACGACTCGTCCTCGGCGGGTTCGGGTTCCTTCGTCACGTCGTAGTCGTTGAGCGCCTGCAGCGCCCGCTTGACGAACTCCTCCTGGTAGTCGTGGCTCCGGGCGGTCATCGTCCCGCCCATCAGGATGAGTTCCACCTTGTCGACGGGATGGCCGATCTTCCTGAGCTGTTCGAGGCGGAGCGTCACCTGCCCGTACGGGTCGTAGTCGTTCTGGACGCCGCGCGCGGCGGCGGGTTCGTGGCCGGTGTAGGACTGCGAGGAGTCGAACTCGCTCGCCGGCCCGCCGGGACAGTAGAGGCACTTCCCGTGGGGGCACATGTGCGGCGAGGTCATGATGGCGACGGGCGAGACGCCCGAGGCGGTGCGGACGGGCTTGCGCCGGAGGACGGGTTCGAGTTCCTCGCGGAGTTCGGGGTCCTGTTCGGCCGCGTAGTCGAGCAACTCGGAGTTCTTGGGGACCTTCGGCGCGGAGAACTCCGAACAGACGTCGAGTTTCGCGCTCTCTAGGTCCTCGCGGTCCACCTCGCCCGCGAGGATGCGCTCGACGAGCGCCTCGCAGACCCGCTCGAACGCGTCCGTCTCGGTTGCCGAGCTCATCGATTGTCGGAGCGAGGCGGCGCGGAGCAAAGAGCCTGCGGGTTCCGCGCGGCCCTCGACCGCCTCACCCGACGGTCGTCGCGTCGCTGTCGTCCCCGGACGAAGTCGAGGCGTCCCTCCGGTCCTCGCGTTCGGCGAGGAACGCCCGTACCGCCTCCGTGAAGAACGCGGGATTGTCGAGGTTCGAGGCGTGGGCACCGTCGGGCACCTCGACGACTCGCGCGCCGGGTATCGAGGCGGCCATCAGCGCCGCGTGGCGCTTCACGAACCCCATCTCGTGTTCCCCGTAGACGACGAGCGTCGGGACCGCAACCGTCGAGAGGTCGATGTCGGTCTCCGGGAACTGGACGAGCGCCTCGACGACCTTGGCGAACTCGTCGGTCGTCATCCTCGGACCACCCGCCCGGACCTCGCCGATTCGCTCGTAGTCGCCGCTGGCCTCCTCGCCCCGGACGCGCTCCTGGAACCACACCATCGCCCGTTCGACGCGTTCGTACCCGACGAGTCGCGCCGGGAGGACGGTGCCCCGGAGCATCGCCCACTGGAGGCGTTCGGGCCACCGCCAGTCGCCGGGGGTGAACGTGTCGGCGAGGACGAGCCCCGAGAGCCGGTCGGGGTAGCGCGTCGCGTAGGCCTGCGCGACGGCCCCGCCCAGCGAGAGGCCGCAGACGACGGGCCGGTCGAGGTCGAGAGCCTCGACGAGGGCGGCGAGGTCGTCGGCGAACAGGTCGACGGAGTACGACTCGCGGTCGGAGCCGCCGGTCCGCCCGTGGCCGCGCACGTCGTAGGCGACGACGGTGTACTCGTCGCTCAGCGCCTCCATCTGCGGCTCCCACTGGCCGTGGTCGACGATGGCCCCGTGGACGAAGACGACGGACGGACCGTCGCCCCGTCGCTCGTAGTAGGTCGTGACGTCACCGGTCCGAATCGTGGGCATCTCCCTACAGTATGGTCACGTCAGCGTTTGAACCTGTCTCGCACTGGTCAGAGCGTCGGCGCGCTCGCCGGGGCGACGAACAGAAGAAGCGGGTCGGGAGTGTCTACGCGAGGTCCGCGATGGCGTCGACGACGGCGTCGACGACGGCGTCGCGTTCGCCGGCGACGAACTCGATGCGGTTGCGGCCGCCGCGGGCGGCGACGCCCGCGTCCTCGACCGCCTCGGCGGCCCGGTCGGCCACCCTCCGCACGTCGAGGTCGAACGTGGAGCGGACGTGGAGTTCGTCCGTCCCGACGCCCAGCGTGACGAACGCCCCGTCACGGTTGCGCCGGTGAATCTCGTCGAGCAGGAGTCCCGTCGGCGGGAAGTCGAAGCGGTGGGTGAACGCGTCCGTGTCGAGGACGGCGAAGGCGACACCGCCCTCGGAGCGCGTCTCGAGGTTCGCCTCGGCCGTCTCCACCTCGGTGGCGAGTTTCTCGCGGAACTGCTCGCTGATCTGTTCGGCGAGGCCCGCCGTGTCCTCGAACAGGAGGTCGATGACGAGTTCGCGCTTGTCCTCGTAGGACTGGTAGTACGCCTCCAGCGCGATGGCCTCGCGCAGGCGCTCGACGCGGTCGGCGTCGTAGCCCGCCTCGCCGGCGAGGTCGACGTACGCGTCGGGGGCGTCCTCCCAGAAGCTCACGGCGGGGAGGTGGCGCAGGTCGTCGGCCACGCCGTCGTTGACGTGGGCGGCGACGTTCGCGGCGAGTGCGGTCGCGCTAGTGTCGCTCTCGCTCCCGGCGAGCGCGGGGTTGACGACGGCGTCCCCGTCCTCTGCGATCTCCTCGTCGGCCGCGCCGCCGTCGATGACGACGCGGTCGGCGCCGTACACCGACAGGAGGCCGAACCCGTCGAGAGAGTCGCGGGTGGTGCCCGCGGCGGCGAAGACGACGAGCGGGAGCTTCTCGTCGTGCCGCTCGCGGTTCGAGAGCATCGACGTGGTGTCCTTCGTCGCGTCGTCCATGTCGTAGACGCCGTCCTCCAGCGGGCGACGGTCGAAGTAGTGGTAGGCGGCGTCCGAGTCCGTGTGCTCCTCCGCGACGAGGGGGAGGACGGCACGCTCGATGGCCGCGCCGGCGAGGTAGCCGTCCACGCTGGCGTCGTGGCGGACGATGACCGGGCGGGACTCGATGACGGCCCGGCGGATGGCGGTGGCGGCCTCGCGGATGCCGTCGAGGGAGTCCTCGACTGCGGGGTCGTCGGCGAGCGGTTCGAGTTCCGCGGGACGGGCGCGCTCGTCGAGTGCGTCGTCCATCCGGCCGGTGACCGTGGCGGCCTCGTCGTCGTCGAGAACGACCAGCGCCTCGGTCTCGACCTGCAGTTCGCCGCGGCGTTCGCGGACCTCGCCGTCGAGTCGGACGAGGTCACCCCGGTCGACGTCGGGGTAGGCGCGGACGCCCGCCTCCACGAACGCGGCGCAGTCGACGACGCCCGTCTCGTCGCGCAGTTCGAACACGGTCGGTCCGCTGGTCTGCCGGGCGGTGACGATACGCCCCTCCAGGCGGACGACCTCCTGGAGGTGGTCGCGCAGGGAGTCGACGCTGACGCGCTCGATGTCGGCCGCCTCCTCGGTCTCGGGGCGTTCCTGCTGGACCACCGCGCCCTCCTCGGAGCCGCGCTCGGACCGGCCCCCGGCGTCCGTCTCGACCGACCCGCTCCCCGGCGAGGCGGCGCCGTCCTCCGTGGCTCCGGCGTCGGACTCGATGCCCTCGTCTGAGTCGGTGTCGGGCCCGGACCGGTCGAGCCGCGTGTCCGACTGGCCCTCGGCCGCGGCGGCCTCGTCCCCGCCTTCGGGTTCGGGTTCGGCCTCGGACTCGGCCTCGCTCTCGTCCTCACTGTCCGGGTCGGGGGTTCGGACCTCCGGCGTCGGCGGTTCCGCCTCGCTCTCGGAGGCCGCGCCCTCCTCCTCCTCGGGGAGGAAGGTCGGTTCGTCGGCGTTCGGGTCGTCGACGAGTGCGCCGCGGAACTCCCGTTCGGCCTGCCGGATGGACCAGCCGAGGTCGACGTTCCCGTTGTCCCGGACGTTCTTCACCTGTACGAAGACGGTGTCGCCCGGTTCCCAGGTGAGGCTCTCCAGTCGCCGGTCGAGTTCGCTCCGGTGGAGGAGACCGGTGACGTGGTCGCCGATGTCGATGAACACGCCGAAGTCGGCGTAGCCGTCGACGGACCCGCGGTAGAAGCGGCCGTTGGTCAGTTGGTCGGGGCTCGTTCCTCGGAACTCGAAGACGACGTCCTCTTCGTGGCTCTGGCAGATGCGGCCGTCAGTCGACGTGCCGCAGATGATACAGCTACCCATTACCAGAAACTACCTGTCGGGGTTGAAACGGTTGTCGGAATCGCTTAGACCAACTGGACCGCGAGTGTCAGGTCCACGAGCGCCGCGCCCGTCGCGTTCGTCTCGTTCGAGACTGCCCAGAGGAGCCGTCCGTCTGCCATCTGCGCGGCGGCCGCGAATCCGCGAAAGCCGTAGCCGAAGACGAGGACGCCCGGCAGGACCGTCGCCACGAGCGCCCGCGGCCACGAGAGGTCGTGGACCGTCCCGATACCGACGACGAGGAGGACGAAGCCGTAGCCGGCGGCGAGCGACTGTAGGACCGGAACCGGCGCGCCCGAGAGGGCACACGGCGCGGTGGCGTAGGCGACGGCCTGTACGGTCTGACTCACGCCCGCGCGCTCGCCGACCACGCCGACCGCCGAGAGGACGACGAGCAGGACGGTCTGGAGCGCCGCCGTGAGGTGGAGCGCGAGGGGGGCGGCGATGAGCGCCGCCACGAGCAGGGCGAACCCGAGACTCGCCGTCGGGCGGCCCGCGATGACCGGCACCTGCGCCGGGTCGAGGAGGAATCGGACGGTCACGTGCGCCAGCGTCACCGCGACGGCGAACACCAGCCCCGGCGCCTGGTCGCCCGGCGCGACCCCGTTCCGGAAGAACCGCCGCGGGCGGACCATCACCTCGGCCCACGCGCGCAGGAGGCCCGCCGGTCCCCGGTCCCGCCCACCCGACGGCGTCTCGACCCACTGAGTCACGTGCGTGAGGACTCGTGGACACCGCAAAGGGGTTGCGGGATTCTCTCGGTGTGCCACCGCCAATTATTTAACTATTCGTGAAAGTAACTGAGTAGTGAATAGCCTCCGTCGACGACGCTTCCTCGCGACCCTCGTGCTCGCGCGGACGGCGTCACTCGCGGGCGGCGTCGACGTGCCGCAAAGCGTCGACACCGCCCGCGACGAGGTCGGTGGCCTCGACTCGGGGGACGCGGCCGAATCGGAGGACACAGCCGAAACGAGAGACCCGGCGGACACGCCAGATGCGGCGGACCTCGCGGGAGAGGAGCAGTCCGCCGCGTCGGAGGAGTCGCCGGAGGACCCGGGTGCGGCGAGCGGCGGCAACGAGATGGGCCTGCTGGACGCCGAGGACACGACCGCCCGGCCCCACGATACGCCACGGGACGCGGGGGCGGCCACGCCCGACGCCGAGGACGCGACCCCCGACGAGTCGGGCCAGTGACGGACGGGCGGCGGGCCGCCGACTGCGGGAGGCGGACCGTCAGTCCCCAGCGCCCTTGTTCTGCTGGGCTTCGACGGTCCGCGGGTCGGGTTCGATGTGCGCGTACTGGACGGCCCGGCGGCCGAGGACGTCCACCCGTTCCGCGAGGCTCTCGTCCGTCAGGTCGCCGTCGGCGAACTGCGCGTGCGCCCGGGGGATGGCAGCCTGATGGGGGAGGACCCACGCGTTGAGCGCCCGGCAGACCAGTCGCATGTGGTCGAGCGTCCCGCTGGGAAAGGCCCCGCCCGCGACGGCGAGGAGTCCCACGGTGGTGTGCTCGAACTCGTCGAACCCGCAGTAGTCGAGGGCGTTCTTCAGCGGCGAGGAGAACGACCCGTGGTAGACGGGCGAGCCGAGGAGGACCGAATCGGCCTCCCCGACCCGCCGGGTGAGTTCGGCGGCGTCGGCCGGGTCGTCGGCGTCGGGGTCGAACACCGGCAGGTCGAGGTGCCGGAGGTCGACGAGGTCCGTCTCCGCGCCGAGCGACTCGGCGGCCCGGAGCGCGCGTTCGAGGCCCTGTCGGGTGTAGCTCGCGTCCCTGAGGCTCCCACAGACCGCCGCCACGCGAACGTCGTCCATGGAGGACGTGACGACGCGCGGGACATAACCCCACCGCCCCGCCTCCCGACCGGACTCGCGGGGGCTACGACCGACCGACCATCAACGCGCCGATGGCGAAGCCGATGCCGAGGGCCGTCCCGAAGACGAGCACCTGTTGAATCGGGAGGCCGACGAGTGCGCCGACGACGGCGACGCCGAGGAGCGCACCCACGAAGCCCACGACGGCGCGCCCGAGGTTCTCGGTCTTCACGTTTATCGTCGGAGCGAGGCCCTCTCCTCGTCGACGGTCACGAGGCCGTCCGATTCGAGGTCCGAGAGCAGTCCCCGCAACCACTCGCGGCCGTACTCGCCGTCGGGTGCGTAGTCCACGCGGACCCGGTGGCCCAGCGTGTCCAGTTCGAGTTCGTCGCCCTCACGGAGGGCACCCACCACTCGTCCGCGCATCTGCCGCCTGCTCCCCTCGAATTTCGGCTGAGTGGGCACGTCGGGGGCGGTGAAGTCGCCCGTCGCGTAGGCGTGACACCACTCGCGCCACGGGCACCCGGCCTCGTCACACCGGGGGGCCTTCCCGCAGGCCACCCCGCCGAGTTCCATGACGGCGTTGTTCCAGACTCTGGACTCGCCCTCGGGCATGAGGTCGTTCGCCCACGCCTCGAAGGCCGCGTCGTCGTCCGGCACGTCGAACGCGCGGTGGAGGACGCGCTTGACGTTCGTGTCCACCACGGCGTCGCCGGCGTTGAACGCGAAGGAGGCCACCGCGTTGGCGGTGTACGGGCCGACGCCGTGGAGGTCCTGCAGTTCGTCGGGCGTCTCGGGGAACCCGCCGCGCTCGACCACCTGTCCGGCGGCGGTGTGGAGGTACTTCGCGCGGTTGTTGTAGCCGAGCGAGTGGGCCGTCCAGAACCCCACGACGTCGCTCCGGTCGGCGGCCGCGAGGTCCTCGACGGTCGGCCACTCGTCGAGGAACTCGCGGTAGGCCTCCTCGACGCGGGCCAACTGGGTCTGCTGGCTCATCACCTCGGAGACGAGGATGCGGTACGGGTCGTCCGTCTCGCGCCACGGGAACGAGCGGTGGTCGGCCTCGTACCACGAGACGAGGGCCTCGCGCACCGCCTCGCGGTCGAACTCGGCCGCCGCGTCCGCCTCCGTCGGGAGGGCGTCGGTCATTGCCCCCGATTGCGCCGTCACCCGCTTAGGCGTGCTGTTTCCCCCGCGGTGGCGGTGCGCAACACGGTTGTATCACCGGTCGGTACGCTCATGGCACCGGCCGGCGACCACCGGACATGGCCTTCACCGACGAGTTGCGCGAGGCCGCCGACCCCATCTGGGCGGCGACGATGGACCACCCGATGGTGCAGGGCATCGGCGATGGCACCCTCGACGAGGACCGCTTCCGCGAGTGGGTCAGACAGGACTACGTCTACCTCGTGGAGTACTCGCGGGTGTTCGCCCTCGGGGCGGCGCAGGCACCGGACCTCGCCCGCCTGCGGACGTTCGCGGACCTCCTCCACGAGACGGTCGACACCGAGATGGACCTCCACCGCGCGTACGCCGCCGAGTTCGGTATCTCGGAGGCCGACCTCGAAGCCACGGAACCGAGTCCGACCACGCGGGGGTACACCGACTTCCTCGTCAGGGCGGGCCACGAGGGGTTCGGCGAGACGGTGGCCGCGCTCCTCCCCTGTATGTGGGGGTTCCACGAGACGGGCCGCCGTCTGGACGAACAGGGGCGACCCGACCACGACCTGTACGCCGAGTGGATAGACACCTACTCCTCACAGGAGTTCGCCGACCTCGCCGCGTGGTGTCGCGACCTGATGGACGAGGTGGCCGAGGGTGCCGGACCCGAACGCCGCGCGCGCCTGCGAGAGCTGTTCGTCACGTCCTCGCGCTACGAGTACCGCTTCTGGGACGCCGCGTACCGCGGCGAGGAGTGGTCCGTATGACCGACGACTCGCCCGCCGCGGACGACGACCTGTTCGCCGCGAGCGACCACGACCGGTTCACCGACTACCTGCGCGAACGCGCCGAACCCGCGTGGACCGAGGCCACGGACCACCGCTTCACCGAGGCCTTACTCGCCGATACCCTCCCGGACGAGGTGTTCGCGCGCTACCTCGTCCAGGACTACGCGTTCGTCCGGACGCTGGCGAGCGTCGTCGGCCACGCGGCCGGACAGGCCCCGACGCTCGCCGCGAAGGCCGAGTTCGCCGCCTTCCTCCGAACCGTCGCCACCGACGAGGACGACTTCTTCCGGCGGTCGTTCGACGCCCTCGCCGTCCCCGAGGCCGACCGGGAGGCCCCGGCGCTCCACCCCGTCACCGCCCGCTTCGACGACCTGTTGCGCCGCGCGGTCCACGAGGGCGACTACGCGGAGACGCTGGCCGTCCTCGTCCCCGCCGAGTGGGTGTACCTGACGTGGGCGTCGCGGTGTGAGTCCCCACCCGAACGATTCTACCTCGCCGAGTGGGTCGACCTCCACCGCGGCGCCGGGTTCGAGGGCGTCGTCGGGTTCCTCCGGGGGGAACTGGACGACGTCGGGCCGACCCTCTCACCCCACCGCGAACGGGCCGTCCGCCGCCTGTTCCGACGGACCGTCGAGTACGAGGTGGCGTTCTTCGACGCCGCCTACGAGGGGGTCGCCGCGGGCGACGCGGACGGCGGGAGCGAGGCGCGAGACGGGTAGGCGGAGCGAAACCCGTTTCCGGCCCGCGTCGCTCGATGGGGTATGAGTCTCGACGACCTCTCACAGGAGGTACAGGACGCGTACGGCGACCTCGGCGAGGACCTCTCGGTCGAACTCGACCGCGAGACGCGCAACGAACTCGCCTTCCTCACCACCGTCCTCGGCGCCGACGCCGACGACATCCTCGGACGGGCGCTCCACCAGTTCTTTCAGGGCACCGTCGAGACGGGCCGCGTGGACTTCCACCTCCGGCGGGGCTACGACGTCACCTACGACGAGTACCTCTCGGGGATGACCTACGAGCAGATGACCGGCCAACCCGACCCACCGGACAACGACGGCCGACGCTACCAGTTCTAGCTCCGAGTCCCGCCCTCGACTGTCGCCCTCGCGGCGGCGGGCGGCCCCGACCCGACTTCTATCGGGTCGAGCAGTGAACGTGAATCTTACCTCTTCGTTCGTGTAAGACTACGCATGGCGCTCGACGCTGTCGACGGGGAACCGCCGGAGGGCCGGCGTTCCACCGTCGCGGAGGGGGACCTGGAGAGGTTGCGGGCCGAAGTCGACGCCGGGGCACTCGCGGAGACGCTGAACGAACTCGATGCGGGCGGGTTCGTCGGCCGGGAGGTCGAAGCGGGGTCGCCCCCGCGCGTGGCGTACTCGCTCGGGGAGCGCGGTGACCGTGCGCTGCGCGACTGGCGCCTCTACCGGTCGGGCGTCGTCACCTGCCGGCGGTGCGGGGACCGACTGCACGACGTCCGTGGCTGTTCGTACTGTAGCGGCACGTACTGTTCGACCCACCGACTCCCCGAGAACCACGACTGTCCGGGTATCGAGTAGCGATCCGCGCCAGGGTCACCCGGCGGGCGTCGCGCGCAAGGCGAGTTCCAGTTCCGCACCGCAGGCCGTACACCGGCCGGACGCGATGACCTCGCGGAGCAACTGGTCGCGGAAACAGCAGGGACAGGCCACGCCGTCCATCGGCCCCGGCATGAACTGGAAGGTGTTGTCCCCGTCCAGTCGGACCTCCACGCTGTGCCCCCCGCTCCCGATACTGTCGGAAGTCGCCATGCGTGAGTAACTCATCCGAGGGGGATAACCGTTCGTCCCGGCGATTCAGGCGGCGTCCTCGATGGACGCGAGGAGGAGGTCGACCGCGAGGTCGATTTCGCGCTCGGTCACGTCGAGCGGCGGGAGCAGTCGCAGGGTCTTGTGGCCACACCCGAGCGTGAGAAAGCCCCGGGCGAGTGCGGCCTCCTGCACGTCGTCCCGGAGGTTCCTCGTCTCGAACTCGACGCCGAGCATCAGACCCTTCCCGCGCACGTCGACGACGCCCTCGGGGGCGGCGTCCCGGAGCAGTTCCAGACACTGCTCGCCCCGCGCGGTGGCGTTCGAGAGCAGGTCGTTCTCGCGGATGGCGTCGATGGTGAGCGCCCCCTGCGCGCTGGCGATGATGTCGCCCGCCCCCCACGTCGAGGAGAGGCGGCCCGACTCGTCGGGGAACACCGCCTCGCGCCCGACGGTCGCACCGACCCGGAGCGCCTTCGCAGATGTGATGACGTCGGGTTCGAGGGGGTAGTTGTCCGCGCCCCACCACTCGCCCGTGCGGCCCATGCCCGATTGAATCTCGTCGGCGACGAGCGTCAGGTCGTGTTCCTCGACCAGCGCCGCGACCTCCTCGACGAACGCGTCGCTCGGGAAGTAGTAGCCGCCCTCGCCCTGTACGGGTTCCATGATGAGGTAGGCCACCTCGTCGGCGTTGACGTACCCCGTCTCGGGGTGGAGCATCTTGCGCAACTGGGAGGTGCCGCCCGCGAAGAAGCCACACCCACACGTCGCGGGCGTACAGCCCTCGTCACGACAGAACGGCGCGTCGTGGATGCTCGGAATCTCGGGGAACTCGCGGCGGTAGACCTCCTTCGAGCGGTTGAGCGAGAGCGCCCCCAGCGTCCGGCCGTGGAAGGCCCCCTCGAAGGTGATGCCGTACTTGCCGCCCGTGTGGTCGTAGGAGATCTTGATGGCGTTCTCGACGGCCTCCGCGCCGGAGTTCGAGAGGAAGACGGTGTCCATCCCGTAGTGGCCCGTAATCTCGGTGAGGCGGCGCATCAGGCCCGCGGGACCCGGCATCCCAACGTCCTCGCCGACGTTCTCGCCGGAGACGTAGAAGTCCTGTCCGGCGATCTTCAGCGGGTCCACGAGGTCGAACTCCCGCAGACGGTCCATGACGAGGGGGTTGTTGTAGCCGAGCGGTGCGGCCCCGACGTGGCTCGTGAAGTCCATGAGGACGTTGCCGTCCACGTCGGTACAGAACGGCCCCTCGGCGTCGCCCGCCAGGTCCCAGACGAAGTCGTAGACGTAGGTGCTCGTCGCCGCGTGTTCCCGGTGGCGCTCCGCCCACTCGCGAGCCTTCTCGCCGGGCATCGACCCCACGTCCGGCGTCGCCGTCTCACGGTTCATGGCGGCCGTTCGGACGAGGGGGTTAAATAAACAGTCGGGTTGTGGGCAGTATTTACGACGCCGACAGGACGGGTTTCGGACGGGTCAGACCAGCAGGGCGAGGCTCACGCCCGTCGCCGCGACGGCGAGGCCCGCGCTCCACACCGAGACCCGGTAGCCAAACGACCGGGTCGGCCCCGCGAGCGTCAGTCCCGCTTTCACGAGGACGCTGGCGACGGTGGCGACCATCACGCCGAGGATGGCCGTCTGCTGGCCGATGGCTCCGCCGTTGTAGAGGACGACGGCGGAGGTGGTCGCCCCGGCGCTGGAGACGAGTCCCGAGAGCGCCGCCGCCAGCAGGAACCCGGAGTCGCCGAACAGCGCCTGCGAGACGGCGCTGGCCGCGAGGACGATGGCGAACAGCGCGCCGAAGCTGAGCGCGTTCTTCGTCGAGAACGGGCTCTCGAGGTCGATCTCGATCGACTCCGACCAGTCGGCGGTGAACGCGGCCACGGCGACGCTCCCGACGATGACGACGCCGAGGGGCACGACCAGTCCCACCAGCGGTCCCGTCCCGAGCGTGAACGCGAGGACGATGGCGAGGTTCCGGACGGCCATCGCGGCGTCCGCAAGGAGGACGGCGGCGACGGCGTAGGAGATGGCCTCCGGACGCTGGCGGACGTGGTCGAGCATCGTCCCGACGACGGCCGTCGAGGACGCGAGCCCGCCGAAGAAGCCCGTCACGGCGATACCGCGGCTCCCGTAGGCCTTCACGATGGCGTAGTTTACGATGCCGATGGCCGCCACCGAGACGACCAGCAGCCACACCATCCGGGGTTCGATGGCGATGTCGAGGCCCGCCACGGTGACGGGCATCTTGCCGGGCGGAAGCAGGGGGTAGACGACGAACGCGAGGACGCCGAACTCCGTCGCCGAGCGCACCTCCTTCCGGGTGAGGCCCCACGCGAAACTGTGGAGCTCCCGCTTCAGGATCAACAGGAGCGACGAGAGGATGGTGACGGTGACCCCCTCGGTGATGAGGCCGACGCCGACGAGGACGCCCACGCCGTAGGCGATGAGCATCGAGGTGGCCGTCGTCAGCGAGAGCCCCTCGTCCTCGCGGAACAGTCCCCGGACGACGAGCGCCGCCCCCATCAGGACGACCAGCACCGCGCCGACGGCGAGCAGCAGGTCGCGTTCGAGGACGGTGAACAGCGCCCCGAGCAGGGTGATGAGCGAGAACGTGCGGATACCTGCAGAGCGGTGTGACCACTCGCGTTCGAGGCCGAGGAACAGCCCCAGCGCCGCCGCGAGCATCAGCCGGAGGAGGGGCCCGTCCGCTACGACGGGTATCTGCATATCCATATATTCTACTATGTAGCTCTCGGTATTGCTTAAGTACGGCGCTTGCGAGGGGGTTTTTGTGACCAGATAGCTACTGGCACGTATGGAACTCCCCCGCCTCGACCGGTCCCGACTGGCGTGGGGCATCGTCGGTCTCCTCCTCGGCGTCGCCCTCCTGTACGTCGTCTACTCGTTCGTCGGGACGTTCGTCTTCGGCGTCTTCATCTACTACTCGACGCGCCCGGTGTACAACCGCCTGAAGCGCCGCGTCTACCCGCCGAGTCTCGCGGCGGCCATCTCGCTGTTCGTCCTCGCCCTGCCCGCCATCCTGCTGTTCGTCTACACGCTGGCCATCGGGATACAGGAAATCGCCCGCCTGCTGGCGTCCGGGGCCGTCGACCTCGGTCCCCTCGAACCCCTCATCGAGCGGTACCTCGACATCTCCAGCATCGTCGAGGACCCCTCCTCTTTGCTGGAGAACCCCAGCCTCCGGGACGCCTTTCAGGCGGTGTTCGACCAGGCGCTGGGGTACGTCGGCTTCATCGGGAACGCCCTCCTCCACCTGTTCGTCATGCTCGCCATCGCGTTCTACCTCCTCCGGGACGGCCCCCGTCTCTCTCGGTGGGTGACGGGACGGTTCGGCGACGACCGGGGCGTCTTCGAGGAGTACACCCGGGCCGTCGACACGGACCTCGCCTCCGTCTTCTTCGGCAACATCCTCAACGCCATCATCACGGGCGTCATCGGGGCGCTGGCGTACACCATGCTGAACGAGATCGCGCCGGGCGTGCGCATCCCCTACCCCACGCTCCTCGGCTTGCTGACGGGCGTCGCCAGCCTCATCCCCGTCGTCGGGATGAAACTCGTCTACTTCCCGGTGACGGGCTACCTCGTCGCGCGGGCGGTGCCCGGCGGCGAGGGCCTCTGGTTCGCCGCCGTCTTCTTCGCCGTCTCGTTCGTCGTCGTGGACGCCGTCCCCGACTTCGTCCTCCGCCCCTACGTCTCCGGGCGGAACCTCCACATCGGGATGGTGATGTTCGCGTACATCTTCGGCCCGCTCCTGTTCGGCTGGTACGGCATCTTCCTCGGGCCGGTCCTGCTGGTCCTCGTCTTCCACTTCGCGCGCATCGTCCTCCCGGTGCTGTTCGACGGGAAGCCCATCCGACCGTACGCGGTGGACCCGGCGGCGATGACCGTCGAGTCCACCGAGATGGATCCCGGCGCACCGACGCCGGTCGACGGCGCGACCACGGACAACGACGACTGACGGGCGAGAATTCACACGGCGCGACCGCTCGGGTGGCGGCGTATCGAGGAGTGCGGGCGGTTCAGGCTTCGATGTCGACGTACTGGCCCTCCCACTCGCGGCGGGCCTGGAGTTCGCGCCGACCGCGGCGGGTCACGGTGTAGAAGTTCGTCCGGCGGTCGCGTTGCCCCTTCTCGACGAGTCCCTTCTCGACCAGCGTGTCGAGGTTCGGGTAGAGCCGACCGTGGTGGATCTCCTTCTCGTAGTAGTCCTCCAGTTCCTCCTTGATGGCGAGGCCGTGCGGGTCGTCGCTCCCGGAGATGACGTACAGCAGGTCGCGCTGGAACCCCGTCAGATCGTACATGTGTCTTTCAAGATAGTATCCGTTACCACGCATAAGCGTATCGCCATAGCGCACCGGTCCAGTGGGCCTTCTGTCGGTTTCGTCGGCGCCGTGCGACAGGACGGGCGGCCGACAGGACAGGTCGCCAGACGATCTACTCAACGGATAATCATGTCTGAGCGAGGGGCTTATCGTCTCGGCAGACACACCAGGTCCATGGAAGAAGTCCTCTTCAAGTCGGAACACGAGGAGAACCGCGCCGCCATCGCCGACTACCTGCGAGCCGTCGCCGACAAACTCGATGCCGGGGGGGCCGTCACCCTCTCGGACGGCGGGGAGTCGGTCACCCTCGACGTGCCCGCGCGGGCGACGTTCGAGGTGAAGGCGGAACGCGAGACGGGGAGCGGTGCCCCCGAGTTGAGCGTCGAGTTCGAACTGGAGTGGACCGAGGGCGACGAGGAGGCGGGTGGGACCGGCCTCAACATCGAGTAGCGTCGCCGCTCAGGTCCTGACCTGATTACGGGTAGGGTAGAGTAGTCGTCGGAGCGGCGAGCGATGGGTCACTCGGGAGTTGGAGAAGCGACTCGCTCGACGGGTAGTCTCGGAAAGGAAAGCGGGCCGGGCGGGATGAAAACGCCCGCCCCGGCCCGCCGCCCTGAAATTGGTCCCCGCTGACGCTTCGGCCCTCCAAGCGAAGCGTCACTTGACTCAAGCCGCCAGTCCATCATAAAGGTACCGGCAGCGCCTCAGATGTGCTCCTCTTCGAGGACCCACCCCAGCGCCCGCCGGTAGTGGGTGAACATCTGCCTGACCCCCTCGTGGCGCATCTCCTCGCTCTCCAGTTGCTCTTTCAGGAACTCGTACTGCTCGCGTATCTCCTCCTCGTCTCGCATGGCCGACGCTTCACGCGCCGACGACATAAGGTTCGGGCGTGCACGGACCGCCGATGGAGCGACGGCGGCGGCGTCAGCGGCGGTCCAGTCGCGACAGGCCGTGCCAGACGGCGTCGACCAGTCGTTGCTCGCCGCTCCCCTCGGCGTCCGACCAGCCACGGGCGAGTGCGTCCTCCAGCACCACCAGCGAGTGGTTCTCGAAGTTGTTGATGCCGCGGAACTCCTCCAGTGCGGCCCGCGCGTCCTCGCCGAACCCCTCGTCGGCGGCCTCCGCCCCCTCGCCGTCGTACAGTCCGAGGTCGGCGAGCGCCGCGCGCACCTCGCGGGCCGTCTCGCCGGTCAGTTCGCGCGTCTCTGCGGGTTCGACGCGCTCCAGCAGGGTCACGTCGTACACCTTGAACACGCGCTCCAGTTCCTCGATGGGGCGGTCGTGGTCGTCGACGCGCACGTCCACCCAGCGGTCGTTGCCGCCGTCGTAGCCACCCTCCGGCTTGGCGACGTACAGCGCCGCGCTCTGCTCGCCGCGCCTGTCGCCGCCCGCCTCGTTGCCGGCGTGGAGCGCCGCGACGAGCCGTTCCGGGAGGCCGCCGTCGGTCGACTCGTAGGCGTCGGCCATCGCCTCCAGCGTCTTCGCGTTCTCGAGGATGTTCCCCTGGACGGTGTAGTGCTCGCCCTGCAGGTCCCCGGCGTAGTCGAGGCACTCCTCGCCGGTGAACGCCGCGACGGAGCCGTCCCGCCCGACGACGCCCACCTGTCGCGTCGCCGCGTCGTCGTCGGCGTCGGTCAGCGCCTCGACCACCTCGGTGGCGGACTTCCCGTCCCGCAGGTGGTCGAGTCCCTCGGGGCCGTAGGCGACGTTCGCGAAGCTCTGCGTGGCGATGGCGCCCGCGTCTGCCGCGGCGAACGGTACGACGGAGCCGACGCTGACGAACTTCGACTGGACGGCGACGCCGACGGCGTCCGTCTCCGGGTCGCGGGCGACGATGGAGAACGTCGATGGTCTGGGCTGCATGAGACGACCCACGGACGGCCCGACCAAATGTCTCGGTGTCGCGGCACGGCGCGACCGTCCACGGGGACTGTGGGGAAGTGGCTCAGTCCTCCGTCGGTACCTCACCGTCGCTCGTCTGCCTCTCGCCCTTGCGGGCGGTGAGGGGCTGGCGCTTGACGATTCGACAGTCGAACTCGGGGTGTTCCGCGACGTGCCAGACGAGCATGTGGCGGCGGCCACCCGTCGCCCACTCCACGTCGTCCGCGGTGAACGTCTCGGGCAGGGCGTCGTAGCGCGCCCGGAGGGCCGCGAAGGAGTCGAACACCCGGCGGTGGCCCGAGGACGAGGCACGCCGACGCGAGACGACGTACGACCCGTCCGGGCGCTGTTCGCCCGTCGTGTGCGTGAACTCCGTCACTCGGTGGAGGGCGTCGTCGAGCGCCGACCGGAGGGTTCGGGCCTCCGCGGCGTCGAGGACGTGCGAGTCGTCGCCGAGACGCACGACCACCTCGTGGCCGTCGCTGTCGGCGGTTACACGTGATGTACCCGAGTCGGGCGTCTCAGTACCGGAGAATTTCTCGACCAGGAGCGTGGGTACTCCGTGACATACGGTCGAACGGTACGACGGCGGCCGTATAAAGCCCGGCGGTCGGACAGGTCGGGGTGTCGGACGCCGCGCCCCTCGGGTCACGCGGCCGGAGCGCGCCGGACCACGCCCCGACCACGTATCGTTTTCCCTCGGAGGGCTGTAGAGGCCCACATGAAGGTCCGGGGGCAACGCGAGTGTACGGACTGCGGCACCCAGTGGTCGTACTACGAGACCGGGACGGTCGAGTGTCCGAACTGTGGGAGCCTCAGGAGCCGCGGCGTGGACGAACGCACCGAACACACGGACACGCCCGTCACGTTCGACCTCACGCCGGCACGAAACCGCGTGGACGACGGACTGCTCGACGCCGCCGAAGAGGCCGCCGAACTCTGCCGCGAGTTCGTCCGCAAGACGGGGTTCGTCCACGCGGGCGACCTCAAACCGCTCTCGGACACCTACCTCGCCGCGGCCGAACTCGCGGCCGTCACGTCCTCGCTCCGTCGCGCCATGCGCACCACCGACGAGGAGGAGCTGTACCTCCTCGACTTGCTCCGCGGTGCCGACCACGGCGAGCGACCCGACCCCGAGTCGGTCCCCGAGTCGCTACACGCCGCCCGTGGCCTCGCGTACGCCGCCGCCGTCGACGACTACCGCGACGACGTCCGCACCTACCTCGGGGAACATCCCGACTCGGCGGCGAGCGCCGCCCTCCAGACCGTCGCCAACCACGTCCGGCAAATCGAGGCGCTGGACGGCGAGGTGGACGTCCGGACCACCGAACGGGTCGTCCGCGCCACGCAGGACGTTGGCCGGTACCTCGTGGAGGGTGACGAGGGTGCACTGGCGGCCGCCCGCGAGCGACTCGCCGAACTGGAGTGACCCAATAGTCAAGCCGCGGGGCCGCACAGTCCCCGCCATGCGAAGCGACCGCTGCGCCGACGCGCGTCCTCCCGCAGACCATCACGTACCGACCACCGACGGTGCCATCGTGGAGGGGTCGCGATGAGGCTCTGTGACGTGACGCTCCGCGAGGCGAGCCAGATGCCGGGGCGGGAGTACACGGTCGACCAGCGACTCGTGGCGGGACGGGCCCTCGACCGACTGGACCTGCCGCTCGTGGAGGCTGGCTTCCCCGCGACGGGCGACCACGACGCGCGCGTGGTCTCGACGCTCGCGGGCGAACTGGACGCAGACGTGGTCGCGATCGCCCGCGCCCGAGAGGACGACGTGGCCGCCGCTATCGAAGCCGGCGCGGACGTCGTGAACGTGTTCGTCCCCGTCTCCGAACGTCAACTGGAGCACATGGTGGGGATGACCCGCGAGGAGGCGTTCGCGGCCACCGCCGAGGCACTCGACCGCGCGGCGGAGGGGGGCACCCGCGCGCACCTCACGCTCACCGACGCGTTTCGGGCGGAACCGAGCGCCGTCGGCGAGGCGTTCGACCGCTTCGACGCGTCCATCGCGCTGGCGGACACCGTCGGCGCGCGGACCCCCTCGTTCGTCGCGGGGTACCTCCGGACGCTCGCGGAGGAGGGCGCGGACGTCACCCGGATGGGGGTCCACTTCCACGACGACCTCGGGTGTGCGACGGCGAACGCCCTCGTGGCCGCGTCGCTCGGCGTCGACCGTATCGACGTGAGCGTGGCCTCCCTCGGTGAACGCGCCGGCAACCCCGCGCTCGAGGAAGTGGTCGTCGCCGCGCGTCAGGAGGGGACGGAGACCGGTCTCGTCGAACGCGAACTGGTTCCGGTCTGCCGGGAGGTACTGGACGCGCTCGACGAGTCCGTCGACCCGCGGAAGGCCGTCATCGGCGAGGCGGTGGCGAGCCACGAGTCGGGCCTCCACACGGCCGCGATGCTCTCGGATCCGGCGACGTTCGAAGCGTTCGACCCGACGGAGTTCGGTGGGGAACGACGGCTCCTGTTCGGGGCGCAGACCGGCCGAGAGTCGGTTCGCCGCCTCCTCGAACGCGCGGGTCGGGAGCCGACCGACGAGCGGGTGACCACACTGCTCGACGAACTGGAGCGAGAGGGACCGCTCGGTCTGGACGAGGCGACCACCCTCGCGGGGCGGGTGGACTGACGGCGAGTGGCGAACAGGCGGCACGGCCGTACTGACAGGTGGTGTGCCACGCTACCGCGGTGCGACTCGGCGTCGCGCCACCCGCCAGCCGACAGTCAGGTCACGTCGGTCACGGGGGCGCTGGTCGCCCCCTAGTACGTCAACCCTCGCGTGCGAGCAGTCGCCGAACGAGTTCGCGGTCGAAGACGTCCGCCGGGAGGTCGGCGTGCCACGCCACCGCCGCGATGTCCTCGTCGGGGAGGCCGGGGTCGTCGCTCGGCGTCGGGTCCGCCGCCCGGGGCGTGGCGTCGAAGGTGGCGAAGTAGAACTCGAAGCGTCGGTCGTCCGCCGCGTGGACGAACGTCTGTTCGCTGACAGCGGCGAGGCTCTCGACGTCGACGGCGATACCCGTCTCCTCGCGCACCTCCCGGGCGGCCCCCTCGGCATGTGTCTCGCCCGCCTCCAGCATCCCACCGGGGAGGACCCAGTCGCTCGCCTTCGCGTCCTCCCGGACGAGGAGGACGTCCCCGTCGCGGGTCACGAACCCACCGACGCCCCACTTCCCCCCGTCGCGGTCGAGTTTCGCCCACTGGTCGGGCGGGAGTTCGATGGTGTTGCGCTGGCGCACGACGGTGTCGCCCGCGTCGTACTCCGCGACGAGGGCGTCGGGAGGGCGGACGCGCGGGTCGCCCCCCTCTCCGGGAGCCTCCGACTCAGTCACGGCAGGTCGATGGGCACGTCGGCCCGTTCGCTCGCGGCCTTGACAGTGTTGTAGAGGAGCATCGCGCGGGTCATCGGACCGACGCCGCCGGGGACGGGCGTGATGACGCCCGCCCGTTCCTTCGCGCTCTCGAACTCCACGTCGCCGACGAGTTCGTAGCCCTTCTCGGTGTCAGCCTCGACCCGGTTGACGCCGACGTCGATGACCGTCGCCCCCTCCTTCAGCATGTCGCCGGTGACGAGTTCAGGGACGCCCGCGGCGGCGACGACGATGTCCGCCTCGCGGGTCTTCGCCGCGAGGTCACGGGTCCGGGAGTGACACACCGTCGTCGTCGCGTTCCCGAGGGGGGCCTTCTGGATGAGGAGGTTCGTTATCGGCTTGCCGACGATGTCCGAGCGCCCGACGACGACGGCGTCGGCGCCCTCTGTCTCCACGTCGGCCGCCGCGAGGAGTTTCTGGATACCGTGGGGCGTGCAGGGCTTGAACCGGGGGTCCCCGGCGACCATCCGACCCACGTTCTCGGGGTGGAAGCCGTCCACGTCCTTCGCGGGGTCGATGGCCCGGAGGACGCGGCGCTTATCGACGTGGTCCGGGACGGGCATCTGGACGAGGATGCCGTGGACGGCGGGGTCGGCGTTCAGGTCAGCGACGGTGTCGAAGAGGTCCTCGGCGGGCGCGTCGGGGGCGAGTTCGACGTGGCTCCCGTCGATGCCAACCTCCTCGCAGTCGCGCTGTTTCATCGAAACGTACGTCTCGCTCGCCGGGTCGTCGCTCATCAACACGGTGGCCAGGCCCGGACGCGCGCCCGCGTCGGCCAGCGTCTCGATGCTCTCGCGGAGGCCGTCGCGGACATCGGCGGCGACGGCGTTGCCGTCGAGGACTGTCGTCATTGGGTGGAGTGGCGCGCCGACCGCCCTTCAACCCTCGGGTTCGTGCCCAGATTGGCGTTCGAACTCTCCGTTGTATGCACGTTCTTGGAGGACAGTCGCGAGCGGTCGCCGTCGTCGAACGTCGTCAGGCGCTCATCCTTCGACAGTGTAGTCCTCGAACGAGCGCGGTTCCGGTCCCTGATCTACCGCGTCGATGGCCTTCGAGTCGAGGTCCGTGGCCATCGCGACGCCGCCCCGTCCGTTCAGACTGTCGACGCCGCGCGCGACGACGCGGGTGACCCCCTCTGGCACGTTCACCTCGAAGGAGGCCTTCCGCGTCGACGGACCGGGGCCGTCGAACGACTTCTCACCGAGGGGGTCCCCGCCGGCCGTCTCGACGACGATGCCCTCGACGTACCCGATATCCGTCACCCGTTCGCGTTCGACGGTGACTCGGAAGGTGTACGACCGACCCTCGCTGCTGTAGAACAGACCCGACACGTTCGTCTCCAGGTCGTCGCGCTCGGGCGTCGACGTCCCGCCGCTCCCGTTCCCGGTCGTGTTCGCGTCCGTCGTCCCGGTAGTCCCGTTCGTCGACCCGTTCGTGTCGCTCCCGTTCCCGTCCCCGGCGGACGGTCCGGTGTTGCACCCCGCGAGGAGTGTGAGGCCGCCACCGGCGGCGGCGAGAACGGCGCGGCGAGTCGGGGACGGGTCGTCGGACCGGGAGGTGGGCGTCGTATCACGCATATTGAATCTCGTACGCCGGCTTCACGGGTTCTCCGTAAGGCGGTTTCGGCCCACGACGCCGCTCGTCTGACGCGCGTCTGACGAGTCGAGTCGTCCGGGGGCCACCGGCGCCGCACGGCTCCCCGTTCGGGTTTCGGAGGTCCTCACTCGCGGCTCCGAACCTCCCTACTCCTCGTACAGCGGGAAGTCCGCACAGAGCGCGGCGACGTCCTCGGCGGCCTCGGCCTTCACGTCCTCGTCGTCGTGGTGTTCGACGACGCGGGCGATGATGTCGGCCACCTCCCGGGTGGCCGCCTCGTCGAACCCGCGGGTCGTCAGGCCGGGCGTGCCGGCGCGGATTCCCGACGGGTTGAACGGCGAGCGGGTCTCGCCGGGGACGGTGTTCTTGTTGAGGACGATGCCGACGTCCTCCAGTGCGCGCTCGGCGTCACCGCCCGTGGTCTCGGGATGCGAGTCGCGCAGGTCGACGAGAACGAGGTGCGTGTCGGTCCCGCCGGAGACGATGGAGAAGCCGTGGTCGGCGAGCTGGTCCGAGAGCGCCTCGGCGTTGTCGACGACCTGCTGGGCGTACTCGCCGAACGCGGGCTGGAGCGCCTCCTTGAAGCCGACTGCCTTGCCCGCGATGTTGTGCATGAGGGGGCCGCCCTGTCCGCCGGGGAAGACGGCCGAGTCGATGTCGTCGGCGTGCTCCTCGCCGCACATGATGATGCCGCCGCGACCGGCGCGGATGGTCTTGTGCGTGCTCCCGGTGACGAAGTCGGCGACGCCGACGGGCGAGGGGTGGACGCCCGCGGCGACCAGCCCCGTGATGTGCGCGATGTCCGCGAGATGGTAGGCACCCACGTCGTCTGCGACCTGCTGGATGCGCTCCCACTCGACCTCGCGGGGGTACGCCGAGTAGCCCGAAACGATCATGTCCGGTTCGAACTCCTCGGCCGTCTCCGCGAGGCCCTCGTAGTCGACGTAGCCCGTCTCGGGGTCGACCTCGTACTGTTCGACCTCGAACAGTTGCCCCGTGAAGTTCGCGGGGTGGCCGTGGCTCAGGTGGCCGCCGTGGGTCAGCGAGAGCGAGAGGATCTTGTCGCCGGGGTCGAGCGTCGCGAGGTAGACGCCCATGTTCGCCTGCGTCCCGGAGTGGGGCTGGACGTTGACGTGTTCCGCGCCCCACAGTTCCTTCGCGCGGTCGATGGCGAGTTCCTCGACGTCGTCGGCGTACTCACAGCCAGCGTAGTAGCGCTCGCCGGGGTACCCCTCCGCGTACTTGTTGGTGAGGGCGCTCCCCTGCGCTTCGAGGACGGCCTTCGAGACGTGATTCTCGCTCGCGATCATGGCCAGCGTCTCGCGCTGGCGGTCGAGTTCCCCCGCCAGTGCGTCGGCGACTTCCGGGTCGACCTCCCGGACGTGGTCGTACTCCATATCCGGCCCTCCGGGATGCCCTCCCAATAATCTACCCCTCCATACGTCGATACACCTTTACGAGTCTGAGTGGACTACGTGATAGATGACCGAGCGCGGTCCGGACGCGTCGTCGCCCGGCGACGAAGCCGGCCCCCCCGAACTCGTGGTCGCGCCCACCGTCGACGGCCTCGCGACGGCGCTTACCCACATGCCCTCCCGCCTCCGGGCGACGGCCCCGGAGCGCTCACACCCCGCCGTTCGCCCCCACCCGCCGCTGGTCACGGTCGACCCGGACGCCGCGGAGACGACGGTACCCGGGTCGCTCGCGGCGGCGCGTCCCGACACCGAGGTCCACCTCGCGCTCCCGGCCGACCGCGAGCACCTGTTCGTCGCCGCGCCGCTGGCGTACTACCTCGGTGCCGCGGTGTCGGTCGGGGCCGACCAGCCGCGCCTGTCGACCCCCGGCGGTGAGTACGACCTCGACCCGTTGCCGGCGTTCCAGCACGAGGCCGCGGCACTCCTGCGCGACGTCTTCACCCTCGACGCCCTCGTCCGCGACCTGTCCGGCGAGGGGCGCGCGTGTCGCGTCGACCTCGTGACCGACCTCGGCCTCTGCCCGGCGGGCCTGCGCGGGTCGTCGCCGGGCGTCCGCCTCGACGCCTACCTCGGCGTCGACCGGGACCGACTCGCCGGGAAGCGTCCGGAGTGGCACCTCTCGACGTACGCGGACCCGACCGACGAGGCGCTTCGGTGTCTCCCCTTCCTGCTCGACGCCCTCAGCCTCGTCTACCTGCCGGAGTCCTCGGACATCGACGAACAGGGCCTCCTGCGCTACTCGCTTGACGACTTCTACCGGTGTCCCCCCGGCGGGCGGGTCGCCTCGGTGGACGTCGTCGAACCGACGCTCCACTCGGGCGAACTCCACGCGTGGCTGGCGGAGGGCGTTCCCGTCTCCGCGTTCACTCTCAGGCCGGCGGCGTTCGAACACCGGCGCGCGGCCCCGCCGCCGGACGGCGAACTCGCCGTTGCGGTCGTCCTCAACGACGGTTCGATGGCAGGCGAACACGACGTGGTCGCCGACACCTACCGGAAACGTGCTGAGGGCCTGCCCGCGTCGGTGTCGCTCTACGAGTCGCTGCGCGCCGACGAACTGGCCGACCTGCTGGAGACGCCACACGACTTCGTCCACTACATCGGCCACTGTGAGGTTGACGGCCTCCGGTGTCCGGACGGGAGCCTCGACTGCGCGAGTCTCTCGACGTCGGGGGCGCGGACCTTCTTCCTCAACGCCTGCGGGTCGTTCCACCAGGGACGGACGCTCGTCGACGCGGGGAGCATCGCGGGAGCCGTCACGCTCCGGACCGTGCTGAACGAACAGGCGGCGACGGTCGGGACGACGTTCGCCCGCCTGCTGATGCGCGGATTCGGCATCGAGCGGGCGATGCAACTGGCCCGCCGACAGATCATGATGAGCACCGACTACACCGTCGTCGGGGACGGCACGTTCTCGCTCACGGACGCCGAGCCGTCGGTCCTGAAGGTCGAACCCCTCGGACAGGACGGCGGGAACGACGAGGAGGCCGCCTACGCCGTCACCTACACCGTCCCCGCGGACGGCTGGCCGGGCGGAAGCTACCGCGCACCCTTCGAGGACTGTCGACGACTGCGGGGGACGACCGTCGAGACGACGCTTAATGCCCCGCAGGTGCGCGATTTGCTCGAAGAACGATGGATGCCGGTCGTCCACGACGGGTCGCTCCACTGGAGTGATGAATTCCTCGTGAATTTCACGTAACCATGTATTAAGACCGTCACGGTGTTGCGATTTCGCCCCAAACCGTCGACGAAAGAACTCTCGACCCGTTTTGGGATGCACTAGTGCGGTGAAATTAAATACCAGTTGCCCCTATAGTTTAACAATGAACTCGAACTTACTCGAGTCAGATGTGGAAGCGCTCCTCGGAGCGGCACTCGCGGACGCCGACGGTACGGCCTATCTGGTCAACCCGTCCGCCGAGACGCTCGAAGCCGCCATCGAGGCCGTCGAGGGAGCCGAGGACGTCTCGGTCCGCCTGCTCGGCGGGGAACGAACGCTGAAGGACGTCTTCGGCGACTTCATCGTCGCGAGCACGGCCGCCGACCTCATCGACGCCGGTCGCCTCGAACTCCGGACGTTCGACGACGCGGCGAACACCCTCATCATCACCGAGGACGCCGTCGTCGCCGTCGTCGCCGCCGGTGACATGGTCGCGGGTCTCGTCACCGACGACGACGACTTCGTCGACCGCGCCCTCGAGCAGTACGCCGACACGTGGGAGGCGAGCGAGAGCTTCAACCTCCGGACGCCCGCCATCACGCGCGTCCGTCAGTCCCTCTCGACCGAAATCGGCGACGACGTCGCCGCCGACTTCGACAGCGTCCTCGCGTCGCTGGAGACGGCCCGCGGCGACGGCGACGGCCTCGACGAGGTCACCATCAGCCTGCTCGTGGCCGCGAAGAACGAGGAACTGCTCTACGACATCAGCAAGTGGGGCGAGGACGTCGGCATCGCGTCGAAGGCGACGTTCTCCCGCACCAAGACCCGGCTGGAGGAGATGGGCCTCATCGACACCGAGAAGGTCCCCATCGACGTGGGCCGCCCGCGCCTCCGCCTCGTCCTCGGCGACGACCGCCTGCGCGGTGCCGACAACGGCGAACTCGCCAACGTCGCCCAGTCCCTGCTGGCGTCCTGATCGCACCGGGTGGCGGCCACGGCGCTCCGCCGGTCAGTTCCGACTGAACCGCCGCCGACTTCCACACACCCAGACCGCTCCCATGACGGACGAACGGGAACGCCTTTTTGACCGTCGGACCAGCGAGGAGACATGACTGTCGCACTCGTCGGTGACGGCCCCGCGGCGGACGCGGTCCGGGTGACCCTGACCGACGCCGACGCGGCGCTGACGACGACCGACCCGGCTGGAATCGGGGAGGCGACTCTCGCCGTCGTCGTCGCGGGCGTCGGCGAGGGAGTCCACGAGACCGCGAACGAGGTGGCCCTCGACGCGGGCGTCCCCTGGCTCGCGGTGGAACTGGGCGGTGTCGGCGCCACTGCGGTGTCGGGCGTCGAGGCCGCCGTCTCCGGCTTCGGACCCGATACGGCGTGCTACGACTGCCTCGGGGGACGGGTCGCCGCGAACCGCGACGGGAACGACGGGGGGGACGCGACGCCCCCGGACGCGGCGACGGCCCGTCTCGCGGGCGCACTCGCCGGTCGCGAGGCCGTCCGCCTCCTCGACGGCGCCTCGGACGTCATCGGGTCCGTCACCGAGGTTCCTCACGCGCGGCGCGACCTCCTCCCCCTCCCGCGCTGTACGTGCGGATCCGGGGTCGACCGGACGCTCCGACAGGAGTACGCCCCGCAGGACCTCGACGGCGCGCTCGACCGGGCGGAACGCGCCGTCGACGACCGCGTCGGCATCGTCCGGCAGGTGGGCGAGGTGGCGTCGTTCCCTGTCCCTTACTACCTCGCGCAGGTGGGCGAGACGACCGGCTTCAGCGACGTACAGGCGAGCCAGCAGGCCGCGGGGGTGGCGCTGGACTGGGACGCCGCGTACATGAAGGCCATCGGCGAGGCGCTGGAACGCTACAGCGCGGGCGTCTTCTCGACGGCCGACTTCGGCACCGCCCGGGCCGGCGACGTGCCGAACACGGTCGGACTGGACGAGTTCGTCCTCCCCGACGACGTGGAGACGGGCGGCCAGCGCCGGTGGGTCACCGGCGAGCACCTCCACGACGGCGAGTCCGTGTTCCTCCCCGCCGAGCGCGTGCAGTTCCCCCTCTCGGGTGCGGGGCCGACCATCACGACGGGCCTCGGCCTCGGGAACTCGGGTGCCGAGGCGCTCGTCGCGGGCCTCACCGAAGTCGTGGAACGCGACGCCGCCATGCTCTCGTGGTACTCGACGTACGACCCGCTCGGACTCGCCGTCGACGACGAGGGGTACGACACCCTCGTCCGGCGCGCCCGCTCGGAGGACCTCTCGGTGACGGCGACGCTCCTGACGCAGGACGTGGACGTGCCGGTCGTGAGCGTCGCCGTCCACCGAGAGGGCGAGTGGCCCCGATTCGCCCTCGGGACGGACGCCGACCTCGACGTGGCGAACGCGGCCCGCGCTGCGTGCTGCGAGGCGCTCCAGAACTGGACGGAGCTCTCGCGGATGGGGAAGGCGGACGCCCGGAACGCGGGCGGACGCATCGGCCACTTCGCCTCCCTGCCCGACTCCGCGCGGGCGTTCACCGACCCCGAGACGACGATACCCGCCGACAGCGTCGGCGACGACGTCGCGGGGGAGGACGAACTCGACGAACTACTCGGACGGGTGGGAGACGCCGGACTCGACGCCTACGCCGCCCGCCTGACTCCGCGCGACGTGGAGCGACTGGGCTTCGAGGCGGTTCGCGTGCTGGTCCCCGAGGCGCAACCGCTGTTCATGGGCGAGGCCTACTTCGGGGAGCGCGCGGAGACGGTTCCGGGGGACCTCGGGTTCGAGGCTCGACTCGGCCGGGAACACCACCCGTTCCCCTGAGTTCGGGGGAAGGGTCGAGAACGCCTCAGATACCGAACGTCGCCCGGAGCATGTCCCGGGTTCCGGGACCGAGACCGACGGCGACGATGGCGACGAGGAGGAGGATGGCGTACCGGGGGTTCTCCTCGAAGATGGTCTCGTCGAAGATGTAGACGACGGCGGTGGCGGCGACGATTTTCACGAGGAGGAAGGGCCACGCCCGCCCGATGGTGTCGATGACCGACGGCGGGAGGACGGCCCCCGTGACGTTGATGATGAACTCGTTGACGGGGTGTTTCGGCGAGTAGGAGAAGGGCAGGCCGAGCAGTTCCGCCCAGTCGGCTGCGAGGACGTTCGCCACGCCGTCCAGCGCGTGGGCGAACAGGACGACGAAGCTCATCAGGCCCGTGCCGGCGGTGACGGCGGGCGCGGCGCGGTCGTAGAGGAGGTAGAGGCCGCCGGCGATGACCGTCGAGAGGATGAGCGTGAGCAGGAGGATGAGCGGGTAGAACCCGGCGCTCGGGTGTTCGGGGCCGAGGCGAGCCGTCGTGAACCAGACGAGGTACCCGACGGTCGCGACGAGGACTGCCGACCCGATGGCCGCCAGCGGGTACTCGTACCGGGAGACGACGTCCCGGCGGGCGAGCGCCACCGAGAGGACGAGTGCCGCGAGCGTGATGGCGAAGACGGTGAAGTAGATGACGGGACTGATGATGAGCGAGTTCAGCGGGTAGGCGATGCCCGGTTCGACGCCCTGCGGGACGGCGTCGTTCGCGTCCTCGACGACGCGCAGTGCGCCCCCGAAGAACATGAACGGGATGAGCGCGAAGAGCAGGCCGCGCTCGCGGCCCACCTTCAGTCGGCGCAGGAGGAAGAGGACGCCGGCGAGCATGAACACGAGCGTGGCGGCGTAGCCCACCTCGGAGACGAGAGTGTAGCCGGGTTCGGCGACGATGTTCCCGCCGGCGGCGACGGCCTCCTCGCAGGCAGCCGTGGAGTAGAGCAACTCGGTCGTGCCGCCGCCCCGCACGGCACAGGCAGCGTTGTTCGCGTCCGCGAAGACGGGCCCCCAGAAGTAGTGCCAGAGGAAGCCGTCCCAGACGGTCCCGCGGAAGACGAGGGACCCGCCGACGAGGGCGACGAGGGCGACGGCGGCGGTCAGAAGCCACACCCGTTCGGGGCCGAGGCTCCGACCGAACCGGTGGTCGAGTTCCATACCGATGTGCCCGCCCGCGCTATGTTGAGGGTTCCGGTCGCGTGTGCCCGACGTGCAGGACCCCGAAGCGCGGTGGGGGAGCGTTCCCCGCTCGACGAATCGGTGTCAGTCCCACACGCCGACGTCGCCCTCGATCTCCCGCGCGGCCTCGAGGACCACGTCGTGGCAGGCGCCGCTGGAGGCGACGAACCCCGGCGAGTCGTGTCGCCACGGTTCGCCGTCCAGTCCCGTCACGGTCCCGCCGGCCCGTTCGACCATGAACGCGCCCGCGACGGAGTCCCACGGGTTGGGATCGACGTTCGTGATGGTCCCGTCGAGACCACCTGCCGCGACGAGCGAGAGGGTCGCCTGCGCACAGCCGAGACGGCGCATGTCCCCGAAGCGTTGGACGATGGCCTCGCAGGCGGCGGCGTACTCCTCGCGGTGGTCGAAGTCCCACCAGATGGTCGGGGCGACGGTGCACTGTTCGGGGTCCTCGACGTCGCGGGCGGACACCTCGTGGCCGTTCCGGGTGACGCCGTCGGGGCCGGCGACGTAGGCGTCGCCCCACGCGGGCAGGACGTTCGCGGCGGCCACCGGCTCCCCGTCGCGGACGGCGGCGACGCTCGTCGCCCAGATGGGCAGGTCGCGCACGAAGTTGTTCGTCCCGTCGATGGGGTCGACGACCCACGCCGGCCCCTCCTCGGGTACCTCCTTCAGGGCGTCTTCCTCCTCGCCCACGACGGCGTCGTCGGGGTAGACGCCGCGGATGATCTCGATGACGCGTTCCTGCGTGCGCCGGTCGGCCCACGTCACCACGTCCGTCTTGCCGTCTTTCGTCTCCACGTCGATGTCGTCCCGGAAGGCGTCGAGCGCGACTGCCGCGCCGGCGCGGGCCGCCCGTTCGGCCACGGCCACGCGCGTCCGTTCGTCGTCCATGGGCAGGGTCGCTCGCGGCGCGTCAAAGCGCCACCGATTAAGTCCGTCCGTGGCGACAGGTGCGGTATGAACCGACTGGCGAAGCGGGTCCACAACCTCACCCCCGACCCGGTGCGGCTGACGCTCGCGGGCGGCGAGACGCTCGACCTCGACGTGTCGAGTACCGAGTTCTTCCAGGAGTCCTTCCAGGGGGAGGCGAGCGACGGCGAGACGACCTACCGGATGGTCTCCGACGGCGACGACGACCCCCTGCTGGTCGCCCGCCAGACCCCCGACGGGTGGGAGGTCCTCGGCGAGGTGGAGTCAGTCGAATCCGCCGCCGAGGGTGGCACCGACGGAGCGACCTGACGAGGGAAGCGGGGAAGTCCCTGCGAGTGCTGTGTCGGGTAGATGCGACTCGTCGCCCTCTGCTGTTGTCTGCTCGTCGTCCTCGCGGGGTGTAGCGGCGCGTTCCCCGGTGGAGTGCCGGGAGGAACGCTCGGCGACGGGGCGTCGACCCCCGGAACCGAACCCGGAAGCGGCGACGAGGTCGCACCCGACGCCGTCCCTCTCGGGGGGAACGGGACATTCAGCGTCCACTTCATCAACGTCGGCCAGTCCTCCGCGACGCTGGTGGTCGCCCCCTCGGGCGAGACGGTGCTCGTGGACACGGGCGACTTCACCGACCGCGGGGAGGATGTCCTCGACTACCTCCGGGCGCGGGGCATCGACCGAATCGACCACCTCGTGACGAGTCACGCCGACGCTGACCACATCGGGGGCCACGCCGCCGTCATCGAGTACTTCGAGACGGAAGGTGAGGGCGTGGGCGCGGTGTACGACCCCGGCATCGCCGCCTCGACGCGCACCTACGAACGCTACCTCGACGCCGTCGAACAGTACGACGTGCCCCTCTACCTCACGCTCGCGGGCGACGAGATTCCTGTGGCCGGCCTGAACGTGTCGGTGCTCGCACCGCCCGAGGACTACCTCGCGGGCGAGGCGCGCAACGAGAACAGCCTCGTCCTCCGGGTCGACTACCGGGAGGCGAGCGTGCTCCTCACCGGCGACGGGGAGGACGAGGCGGAGTCGTACCTCGTCGCGAACCACCGCGAGGCGCTGAACGTCACCGTCCTCGCGGCGGGCCACCACGGGAGTCGCTCCAGCAGTTCGGCGGCGTTCCTCGAGGCCGCCTCGCCCCAGGTGATCACGGTATCGAGCGCCTATGACTCGCGCTACGGCCACCCACACGAGGAGGTCCTCCGCCGACTCGCGGCCCTGTCGGTGCCCGTCTTCTGGACCGCGACGCACGGCGACACCGTCGTCGCCAGCGACGGCCGGAACGTGACCGTCTACACCCAGCGGACGGCACCGACGGCCCCCCTCGACCTGCGGGCCAGCGAGGCTATCGCGCCCGACGCGACCGACTCGCTCCAACCGCGCCTGACCTTCGCCGCGGGCGGGTCCGCGGGACCACCCACGGGGATACCCGCGAGCGACCTCGCCGTCGACTCGGTCCACGCGGACGCCGCGGGCGACGACCGGACCAACCTGAACGACGAGTACGTCGTCTTCGAGAACACCGGCGAGGAGACCATCGACCTCTCCGGGTGGACCGTCAGCGACGAGTCCGGACGGACCTACACCTTCCCAGACGGGACGACGCTCGGTCCGGGCGAGCAGTTGACCCTGCGGACGGGAAGCGGGTCGAACACCGCCGCCGAACACTACTGGGGCGCAGCGGGGCCGGTGTGGAACAACGACGGCGACACCGTCACGGTCGAAACGGCCAACGGGTCGCGGGTCCTCACGGAGGCGTATGCCTAGATACACCGCGGTCCTCGACCGCTTCGAGGGCGACGACGCGGTCCTCGTCCTCGAACGCGGGGGAGAGGACGTCGACGACATCGCCGTCCCCCGGTCGGACCTGCCGGAACGCGGGCGCAAGCAGGACGCCGTCTTCGCCGTCGTCGTCCGCGACGGCGAACTACGCAGCGTCCGCTACAAGCCCCACGCGACGCGCTCGCGGGGCGAACGCGCCCAGTCGCGCTTCGACCGACTGGCCCGTCGCCCACCCCGACGTGGTGACGACGGTGACGCGGGCGAGTCGTAGTCCTCCTCGACACGACACACGGGCGAGCGTTCAAGTACGGTGACGGGACCACCGCCCCGTGTGACCTCCCTCCGGTACCTCGCCTGTGCGCTCCTCGCCCTCTCACTGACCGCGCCCGTCGACCCCGCGGGGTCGGCCCCGACCACCCGAACCGCGGTCCTCGACCGCTTCGAGGGCGATCGGGCAGTCCTCGTCGTGGAGGACGCGGACTCCCCCGAGACGCTCACCGTCGACCCGGCGCGCCTCCCGAGTGCGGGTCGCCACGTCGACGCGGTGTTCGCCGTCAGCCTCGCCCACGGGTCGCTGACGAGCGTGGAGTACGACCGGCGAGCGACTCGGCGGCGCACCAGGTCCGCCCGCCAGCGGTTCGCGGGCCTCGCGCGCACTCAGAGCGACCGCGTTCCGAGCACCTCGACGGGGTCGCCGACGGAGAGCGCCACCCCGACCTCGGATTCCGGTACGTGAGTGTTCACCATGAGGCGGAAGTAGTGGTCGAAGCGGTCGGTGTCGAGCCACTCCGGTCGTGTGGCCGCCCGCCGTTCGAGGAAGCGTTCGCGGAACCCGGGCGTCTCCGCGCCCGTGTTCGGGTCCCGCGAGGGGACGACACAGCGCTGGCACGGGGTGACGCCGAGCAGTTCCGCCTCGCCGACCCTGAACGCGACGGCCTCGCCGTGGTCCGCGACCAGTCGGTCCTCCCAGAACGGCGGGACGTCCGGGGCGCCGACCTCGAGGTTCGCCCGGAACCGCCGCCGTGCGCTGTCGACGCTCACGTCGAACCACGAGGCCACCTCGCGGAGCGTGGCCGTCGAGACCACCGTGGGGCCGTGGGCCTCGCGGTCGTCGGGGTTAGCCCCCGACGGGTTCGCGCCGGACGCTCACCTCGGAACCGAAGTACGCCGAGAGCCACTCGTTCAGGTCGCCCCGCTCGGAGAGGTCGAACTCGTGGCGTTCGTCCTCGCCGTGGACGCGGAGAGTGAGCGTCCGCGAGTCGGGGTCGAACGACGAACGTAAGCAGTGGACCGCCGCGGTCCGCTTGCCGTTGACGTACACGCCCGACCCGCCCACCGAGGCTGTCTCGGGGTCGTGGGGTTCGTCGGCGGGCCTGGCGACGACGGCGTACTCGCGGTCCCCGGCGAGTGCGCCCGCCGGGCCGAGTTCCGCCGTCTCCGCGTCGTGCGGGTCGAGGGACTTGACGGGGTAGGTGGTGATGCGCCGGAGTTCGACCATTGACGGGGAGTGGCGGTCGCTCAGACAAGAAGTGGAGTGGTCGAGCGGGCGGTCCCAGCGAGCGCTCTTCAGTCGTAGTCGGTGAAGGTTTTGCGAGGGAAGACCGCCCTGCGGCCTTCCGCACTCCCGCACAGTGGTGCGGTCATGCGAGGGGTAGGATTTGAACCCACGGACCTCTACAGGAGCGGAGCTTGAATCCGCCGCCGTTTCCAGACTTGGCTACCCTCGCACGCGACCGAGTGTATCCCGTCTCGGGGTTTCAAGGCTCCGGTTCGCGGTGTGTCCGGCCGGGAGCCTCCGTCACTTGGTGTAGACGGCCATCACGTCCACCGTCGGGCCAGCCCTGACGATTCCGACGACCCAGATGCCGTGGTTGTATCCGCGCTCGATGAAGTTGTAGGCGAACTCGCCGGCGTTGTAGTTCCCACCGGGGCAGCGGTGGAAGCCCAGCGTCGTCGCCCGCCTCGAAGCCCCCAGTTTCGGAACCGGAATGGTATATGTACTACGCGCGCGAGCAGGGGATGTCGAGTACGTACTCGGTCAACCTCGTCCCGACGTACGTACTCGGTCGACCCCGTCCCGACCCCGACGGCCCGGAGACGGGTGCGCGAGCCGAGTCGTCCTCCGTGTGCACCCCAAAGAGCCACGATCTCACGTCGCCTACACGTCACGATCGACGATGTCGAGTACGGAGTTAACGAGGAGAGACGACAGCGCGACGGAGACCCGCCTCACCGCGGTCTGCAAGGACGGGACGACGGTCGAGTGTGCGAACTTCACGGCCATCGAGAGTGGCGTCCTCCTGACCGAGGACCTGAAGCGAAAGCAGGTCGTCGGGTTCGTCCCCCACGAGGAACTCCGGTACGTCCTGCCGACGACGGTCGCGCGAGAGGCGACCGAGGGGCCGGAACCAACCTTCGAGGACGAACTGATGGAACTGCCCCGACTGGGCGAGACGTACGCGAAGCGCCTCCGCGCGGCGGGCTACGCCTCGATGCGGGAACTCGCCGCGGCGTCGACCGCCGACCTCGTGGACGCGACGGGCGCACGCGAATCCGTCGCGGAGGAGTGGCGCGAACAGGCCGCGGAGCGTGGCCACGAGGACGCCGACGCGGCGGGCGGGTGGACCTCCGGGGCGTGAGTGGCCCGCGCCGAGCGACCCGCCAGCAGTTATCAAATTCAGGATAAGAACTTCTAATACCGTACCCGGCCTGGATTAATACATGACCGTGGTCAGCGTCTCGATGCCCGAATCCCTTCTGCAGCGACTCGACGACTTCGCCGAGGAACACGGCTACACCGGCCGGAGCGAGGTGGTCCGGGAGGCCGCGCGCAACCTCCTCGGGGAGTTCGAGGACAAGCGACTGGAGGACCGCCAGTTGATGGGCGTCGTCACGGTGCTGTTCAACTACGAGACGACCACCGTCGAGGAACGGATGATGCATCTGCGCCACGAACACGAGTCGCTCGTCTCCTCGAACGTCCACAGCCACGTGGGCAACCACTACTGCATGGAACTGTTCATCCTCGAGGGGACCCTCGCGGAGATATCGACGTTCGTCGGGAAGATTCGCGCGACGAAGGACACCCTCACCGTCGACTACTCGGTCATCCCCGTCGACGACTTCGAGGCCACCCTGTCGAGTCACTCGTGACCGCGTCTCGCTCGTTCTGACCCGACACCCCGGAGCGAACCACGTCACACTTGCCCCGGGAGGCCCAACGTGGGGTATGGCCACTTCGCCCCACCTCGTCCGCGACGACGACCAGTTGAAACTCGACGTGTCGGTGGGGACCCACCGACGACAGTTGGTCCTCTCGGACGCCGCCGTCAACCTCCTGCGAGAACAGGGGTACGGCCCGGCGGACATCGTCCCGTGGGTGACCACGAAGACACTCGTCCTCTCGGACGGCGCGTCGCTCCCGGAGGGCAGCGACGCGCGGGACGTCTCGTGGGACATCACGGGTGCCGACGGCGGCCGGCAGGCCGACGAGACGGAACTCCGGGCGCTGGCGGACTACCTCCGCGGGCGCACGGTCGCGGACCGCTCGCTCGACACGCTCCGCGAACACGTCCGCAGGACGGGGCTCTCGCGCTTTCTCGACCCCGACGAGTTGCAGGGGCGCGCCGAGAAGGTCCGTGGCCTGAACGACATCGCCCGCGGCCTCTGAGTCAGTCGCACGAACCACCACATGGACGACCACACCCACGACCCGACCGTCGCCCCGCCCGAGCGGGGAACCCCAACCGGGTGGCTCCCCGAGGACGGGCACTGGGAGCACGGCACCCTCCGGCGCGCCACCGTCCACGGCGTCCGCCTCTACAACGCCGGGGAGTTCCACGAGTCACACGACTGCTTCGAGGACGAGTGGTACAACTACGGACGGGGGAACGCCGAGTCAAGGTTCCTCCACGGGATGGTGCAGGTCGCCGCGGGCGCGTACAAGCACTTCGACTTCGAGGACAGCGAGGCGCAAAGCGCCTCGGGAGGCCGGACGGGGTCCGGCAACGACGACGGCATGCGCTCGCTCTTCCGGACGGCGCTCCAGTACTTCCACGGCCTTCCCAACGACTTCTACGGCGTGGACCTGCTGGACGTCCGCACGGTCCTCACGAACGCGCTGGAGGACCCGACGGCCCTCCACGGGTGGCAGGTTCGACTCGACGGGGGGACACCGACCGCCCGGGAGGAGGACTTCGCCTACGTCGAGTCGCTGGAGCACTGACGGGAAGGGTGGTCCGCTCGCGGGCCGGCGCGACTACCCGTCCTCGTCGAAGCAGTTGAACGAAATGGTCACCTCGTCGAGGGAGTCCCCTGCGCCATCGACGGCCACGAGGCGGTACTCGCCGTGTCGTGGACGCTGGCCGAGGACGTGTTCGTAGCGCACCTGACCGTTCGCGACATCGTCGTCCATGTAGGTCCTGTCGTCCGCCGAGACGGGGATACGGCGGTCGAGGGTGTCGCCGACGTACAGTTCGACGGCGACCATCCCCGTCTCGCGCACCTGTTCGGCGTCAAGCGGAATCGAGAGTCGGACCTGTCCGCCGTCGGCCATCGCCATCGCACCGCCACTCAGGATGTCGCCGTCGCCGTGTGCGCGGGCGCTCGTGTGGCAGGCCGTGTCGCTCAGCTTGCCGGAGTTCGACCCACCGGCACAGCCAGCGAGGAGGGCGGCGGCACCACTGGCTACCGCTGTCAGCACCGTTCGTCTGGAGGGCATCGGCCGATGGTGTGACGGGTGCCGGTAAATGTCTTCGGGAGGGAGTGTCGTGTCCGACGAGTAGTTCCTGTCCGGGCTGGGGACGGAACGCGCCCGAGGTCCTCTCGGACCGTTGACGGACCGTCCGCGGACCGGGTGACTCTTTATCCGTGACCGGTAACGAACGGGTGAATGTACGTCGAACAGTTGGGAGAGGGTGAGCCGGAAGTCGCGGTGCTCGCGGCCGTCCACGGCGACGAACCGTGTGGCGTCCACGCCGTCGAGACCATCCTCTCGGAGTCGCCCGACGTCGAACGGCCCGTGAAGTTCGTCGTCGCCAACGAACGCGCACTCGCCCGTGGCGTCCGCTACACGGAGGAGGACCTGAACCGCATCTTCCCCGGCGACCCGGACGCCGACACGCACGAACGCCGCCTCGCACACGAGTTGCTACAGGAGATACGCGACTGCATCACGTTCTCGATGCACTCGACGCAGTCGTACGACGACCCCTTCGCGGTGGTCGAGGAGACGGACACCCTCACCGAGACGGTCTGTCCGTACCTCTCGGTGGACGCCGTCGTGGAGGCGACGGGGTTCACCGAGGGCCGACTCGTCGAGTACGCGGACGTCGTCGAGGTGGAGTGTGGCCTGCAGGGGACCGAACGCGCCGCAGAGAACGCCGTCACTCTCGTCCGGGAGTTCCTCGCCGCGGTGGGGGCGCTCCCCGGCGGCGAACCCGAGGAGCGCGAGATACCCATCTTCCGCCTCTCCCACCTCGTCCCGAAGCGACCCGCCGAGGACTACGCCGTCTTCGCGGCGAACTTCGAACGGGTGCCCGCCGGCGAACCGTACGCCGCTATCGACGGCGAACACCTCGTCGCCGAGGAGTCGTTCTACCCCATCCTCATGTCGCCGTACGGCTACGAGAACGAGTTCGGCTACGCGGGTGAACTCACCGGGAAACTCGGCGGGTCGCCCGTGCAGGGCCGGTCGGCAGAACAGTCCTACGGCGGGTAGTCGTCCTCGGTGCCATTCGGACTGCTGGGAAGTACAATTTTGCCACTGATTCAGATATCCCCGAACGAAATGTAGTCCGGCATCTCGGGTGACGGAGTAGTCCGACTATCAGAGTAGCATCGGTGGCAAGAATTCTCTGTCTCCACATCTAATAATTGTGCTAAATAAATACAGTATAGAAAGACTTATAGATTATACTGATTGTTGTATTGTACGGTGCGCTGCAGTAACGCTCGGAATGATCATCACTGAAGAGTGCCCCGGCGACCTGCTGAAAGGGAGAATCGTCCTTGACGTGCTGTTTGCGTCTGCCTGAGTAGGTCCTGTCTGGCCAGTGAGTTCCGCGCGTATCAGCGTCGTGCGGTCCCCTCGTTCGCCCATCCGGTCCACGTCGGTGTGAGGGCGGGTTCGACGGAACGCCAGACGTCCCGACAGCGTGGCGCGCCGTCGTGGTCCCCACTCGGCGGGCGGCCGACGAGGACGAACGCCTCGTCCGCGTCGAAAGCGAGTGACTCCACCAGCGCGACGAGGGCATCGACGTAGCTGGTCGGGCGGACGAGCAGACGGCTGTGACCCTCGAACGTGGCGGGGTCGGGGAGCGCGGTGCGGGGCGTGGAGGACACGGCGTGACGGGCGGGGAGGACGGTGCCGGGCTACGTCTCCTCGCGGGGTTCGAACTCCACGAGGGTCAGGTCCCGGTCGAGCGCACAGTAGTCGTGCGGCGGGTCGCCGACCACCTCACGTATCTTGTAGCCCGTCTCGAACTCGGCGCCGAGGGGTTCGCAGAACTCGTGGCTCGGGCAGTCGGTGTAGGGACAGGGCCCCTCGAGTTTCGCGTTCGATCCGGCGTAGGCGCTGTTGGAGGCGACGTTGGCGCGGATGGGTGCGGGTTCCACCTCGACGGCGGTGACGCCCGTGTCGTGGACGGCGCACTCGAGGGTTCCCGACTCGCGCACGCCGGTCACCTGGTAGCGCATCCCCTCGGTGAGGTTGAGACACTGCCCCCGATAGGGACAGCCCTCGCAGTCTGGGGACTCCCCCTCGAAGACGAACTCCGTTCCCTCCTCCGCGAGTCGTGGACCGATGAGCGTGACGGTGGCCATGTCCAACTCTGGACGAGCGAGGCGGTTAAGCCTCCCGACCGGTCAGTTCCTCCAGTTTCTCGAAGTAGCGCTCCCGTGGCACCTGATACATCCCCCGGTAGTCCACCTCGCCGTCGGCGAACCGGGCGGCGAGGGCGGCGGCCCCGTCGAGGGCCTCCTCGCGGGAGTCGTAGTGGTCGCCGCCGTGGTCCACGTCGGGTTCGAGGAACAGGGTGACGACCCACGGGTCGCCGGGTTGGGGGTTCGGGCGGACCCCCGGGCGGCGGGTGCGTCGGCCCCGCGTGAGGTAGATGGTGGGGAGACACTCCGGCGGGAAGTCGCCGCCGTTGAACACGTCGGGGCGGTACGCGAGGACGAGTCTGTCGCCGCCGTCGTTCCAGACGGTCCACCCCGCGGCGAGCGAATCGGCGTCCATGCCCCGCGCTTTCTCGGCGGCGGGGAAGAGTCGTGTGGTCGGCCCTCGGGAGACAGAGAAGTATATAAACCCCGAAGTGGTCCGAACACCGACCGGTTCGGCGGTCCGCTCCCCGCCACACGGTTTCGCGGGTGAATCGCCGGGCCGAACGCCTCGGTTACGCTAGGATAGCGGCAAGGCTTATGTGTGTGTGAACACTTAACAATAACCATAGTATCGGTGGTCGTCCCGCGGTGCGTCCTCCCCGGTGTCAGCCGGCCCGTGACAGGGTCGTAGGTCGCCGGAGAGTGACAGACGGTGCCACGTGACATGGTACGGGCAACGCGTGGGGTGGCCGCTGAGGCTTGCGGACAGCGTGGCTGTCCGGCCCATCGGGGGAAGAGACGCAACGTCTCCGTGATACAATGACAGGTGACATGGAAACACTCGAAGACCTCAGCCGTGAGTACCGGGACTCGATTCCGTCGGACCTGCGTGAGACCCACGCGTTCGACTGGTATCTGGAGGAGGTCTACGCGGACCCGCGGGTCGCGCGCAACGCACACCAGCGCGTCGCAGACATGTTCGATTACTACGGTACCGAGTACAACGAGGACCTCGGCGTCGTGGAGTACCGACTCGCAAGCGAGGACCCCCTCAACGACGGGGAGAACGTGTTCTACGGGCGCAACATCCACGAGTCCATCCACGAGTTCGTCAACAAGGTGAAGTCGGGCGCTCGCGGACTCGGCCCCGAGAAACGCATCAAACTCCTCCTCGGGCCGGTCGGGTCGGGCAAGTCCGACTTCGACCGACAGGTCCGGCGCTACTTCGAGGACTACACGAACCGCGAGGAGGGGCGGATGTACACGTTCCGGTGGACCAACCTCTGTGACGTCATCCCCGACCAGGACCCCGCCGACGACGTGGTCCGCTCGCCGATGAATCAGGACCCCATCGTCCTGCTCCCGCTCCAGCAACGCGACCGGGTCATCGAGGACCTCAACGAGCGACTCGACGCCCCCTACACCATCCGCAACGAGCAGAGCCTCGACCCCGCGGGCGAGTTCTACATGGACCGCCTGCTCGACCACTACGAGGACGACCTCCAGCAGGTCTTGGAGAACCACGTCGAGATCATCAGGCTGGTCGCCGACGAGAACAAGCGCCAGTGCGTCGAGACGTTCGAACCCAAGGACAAGAAGAACCAGGACGAGACCGAACTCACGGGCGACGTCAACTACTCGAAGATCGCCATCTACGGGGAAAGCGACCCGCGGGCGTTCGACTACTCCGGGGCGTTCTGTAACGCCAACCGGGGCATCTTCAGCGGGGAGGAGCTGTTGAAACTCCAGCGGGAGTTCCTCTACGACTTCCTGCACGCCACGCAGGAACAGACCATCAAGCCGAAGAACAACCCCCGGATCGACATCGACCAGGTCATCGTCGGGCGCACGAACATGCCCGAGTACAAGGACAAGAAGGGCGACGAGAAGATGGAGGCGTTCAACGACCGCACCAAGCGCATCGACTTCCCCTACGTCCTCCAGTACGAGGAGGAGTCTCGCATCTACCGGAAGATGCTCCGGAACGCCGACGTCCCCGACATCCACGTCGAACCTCACACGCTGGAGATGGCGGGCCTGTTCGGCGTTCTGACGCGCATCGAGGAACCCTCGGGCGGGCAGATCGACATCGTCCAGAAGGCCAAGGCCTACAACGGCGAGATCGACGACGCCGACGACGTCGACGTGAAGAAACTCCGCGACGAGGCCGCGACGACGGCCGACATCGGCGAGGGCATGGAGGGCGTCTCCCCGCGGTTCATCGGCGACGAGATCGCCGAGGCCATCATGGACTCGATGCACCGCGGCCGGCAGTTCCTCTCGCCGCTGACGACGTTCAACCACCTCGAGCACAACCTCGAGAACCACGGCTCCATCCCCGAGGACCGCTTCGAGCGCTACTACCGCTACCTCGAGATGGTCCGCGAGGAGTACAAGGACCGCGCCATCGAGGACGTGCGCCACGCCCTCGCCTACGACGTCGACGAGATCCAGCGACAGGGCGAGAAGTACATGGACCACGTGATGGCGTACATCGACGACGACACCATCGAAGACGAGATAACCGGCCGGGAGCAGGAACCCGACGAGAAGTTCCTGCGGAGCGTCGAGGAGAAACTCAACATCCCCGAAGACCGCAAGAACGACTTCCGCCAGGAGGTGTCGAACTGGGTCTCGCGGCGCGCGCGCGAGGGCACCTCGTTCAACCCGCAGGACAACGACCGCCTGCGCCGCGCCCTGGAGCGGAAGCTCTGGGAGGACAAGAAGCACAACATCAACTTCTCGGCGCTGGTCTCCAGCGGCGAGTTGGAGGACGACGAGCGCAACGCGTGGGTCGAGGCGCTCGTCGAACAGGGCTACTCGCGCGAGGGTGCGAAGGAGGTCCTCGAGTTCGCCGGCGCGGAGGTCGCCAAAGCCGAAATGGAGGAATGAAACGCGACTACATCGCCGAGGCGGACCGGGCGCTGACCGAGACCTACGAGGAGCCGATGACCCTCGGGGCGTACGTCGACCGCATCTTCGAGCGGCCACAGTTGGCCTCCCACGCCTCGAAGTACCTGCTGGAGGCCATCGAGGCCGCCGGCACCCGGACGGTCATCGAGGAAGGCGAGGAGAAGGAGCGCTACGTGTTCTTCGACGACCCGTACAACGACGGCGAGCACGCCATCCTCGGCAACACCGAGGTGTTGAACGAGTTCGTCGCGGACCTGCGCTCCATCGCGGCCCGCCGCGGCAAGGAAGAGAAGATCGTCTGGCTGGAGGGTCCCACCGCTACCGGCAAGTCCGAACTCAAGCGCTGTCTCATCAACGGCCTGCGCGAGTACTCGAAGACCGACGAGGGACGGCGCTACACCGTCGAGTGGAACGTCTCGGGGGCCGACTCGGAGGGCAGCGGGTTCACCTACGGCGAGCAACCCGTGAGCGACGACGAGCAGTGGTACGTCAGCCCCGTCCAGTCGCACCCGCTTTCGGTGTTCCCGAAGAACGTCCGGCGCGACCTGCTGGCCGAACTCAACGACCGCCTCGACGACCACATCGCGGTGCAGGTCGACGGAAAACTCGACCCGTTCTGCCGCGAGGCGTACGACTACCTCGAAGAGCGCTACCGCAGGCAGGGCCGCAACGACCTGTTCTCGGCGGTGACGAACCCGAAGCACCTGCGCGTGAAGAACTTCGTCGTGGACGTGGGCGACGGCATCGGCGTCCTCCACAGCGAAGACGACGGCACGCCGAAAGAACGGCTGGTCGGATCGTGGATGCACGGGATGCTCCGCGAACTCGACTCGCGCGGCCGGAAGAACCCGCAGGCGTTCAGCTACGACGGCGTCCTCTCGCAGGGCAACGGCCTCCTGACGCTCGTGGAGGACGCCGCCCAGCACGCCGACCTGCTCCAGAAACTGCTGAACGTCCCCGACGAGGGCCACGTGAAACTGGACAAGGGCATCGGGATGGACATCGACACGCAACTGGTCATCATCTCGAACCCGGACCTCGAAGCCCAGTTGAACCAGCACGCAGAGCGGGCGGGTGCGGACCCGCTGAAGGCGCTGAAGCGCCGGCTGGACAAACACGAGTTCCGCTACCTGACGAACCTCTCGCTGGAGACCGAGTTGCTCCGGCGGGAACTCACGAACGAGACGACGGTGTGGACCGCCGAGTCCTACGACGAACTCGAGCGCAAGATCCGTCAGCCGGTCGAGATCAAGGTCCGCGACAACAAGCGGCAGGTGTTCACGAAGGAACTCGCGCCGCACGCCATCGAGGCGGCGGCGCTGTACAACGTCGTCTCGCGACTGGACACCGACGACCTGCCGACGGGCCTCGACCTCGTGGACAAGGCGTTGCTGTTCGACGCGGGGTTCATCAGTCAGGGCGACGAGCGCCGGGAGAAAGACGACTTCGAGTTCGAGTCGGACCCGCGCGACGGCATCCACGGCATCCCCGTCACCTACACGCGGGACGTCGTCGCGGACCTGCTCCACGAGGAGTCGGACCGCCACCACCCGACCCTGCCCGTCGAGCACGTCATCATGCCCCGCGACGTGCTGAACGCGATGGCAGATGGGTTCGTCGAGGCACCCGTCTTCTCCGACAGCGAGCGCACCGAGTTCGAGAACCGGGTGGTACAGGTGAAAAACCGTATCTTCAGCCAGCAGGAGTCGGACGTGCTCGCGGCCATCATGCGCGAGAAGCGCGTGGACGAGGCCACCGTCGAGGAGTACATCGAGCACGTCTACGCGTGGACGGAGAACGAGCAGATCGAGAACGACCGCGGGGAACTACTCGACCCCGACCCGCTGAAGATGAAGGTGTTCGAGATAGAGCACCTCGGGCGGTTCGACGAGGACGACTACGAGGGCTCCGAGGCGGGTCCAGACGTCGAGGAGTTCCGCTCGGAGCGCGTCATCACGGCCATCAACCGCCACGCGTGGCGCAACCGCGACGAGGAGTTCCGGGTGGCCGACGTGAACGTCAAGGAGATTCCCGTCATCCGGACGGTCCTCGGCAGTCACGACTGGAGCGACGTCCGCCGGGCGTTCGAGGACTTCGAACCCCGCCAGTGGGACGACCCGCCGGCGGGCACGGAGACGGCCGCGGTCAAGGAGCGGACGGTCCGCAACATGATGGAGATGTTCGACTACAGCGAGGCGTCGGCCGAACTCACGAGTCGGCACGTCATGAGCCAGGTGAGCTACAGATGGGACTGAGAGACGACCTCGAACGGTATCGGGAGGTGGGCGAGGAGCGCAGACAGGATCTCTCCGAGTTCATCCAGTACGGCGACCTCGGCCGGTCGCTTCCCGACGAGGTGAAGATACCCATCAAGATCGTCGACCTCCCGGCGTTCGAGTACGACGTCCGCGACAAGGGCGGCGTCGGGCAGGGTCAGGGCGGCACCCCCCAGCCCGGCGACCCGGTCGGTCAGCCCCAGCCACAGCCCGGCGAGGGCGACGGCGAGGGGAAACCCGGCGAGGAGGGCGGCGACCACGAGTACTACGAGATGGACCCCGAGGAGTTCGCCCAGGAACTCGACGAGCAGTTGGGTCTGGACCTCGAACCGAAGGGCAAGAAGGTCATCGAGGAGAAGGAGGGCGACTACACGGACATCACCCGGACGGGGCCGGCGAGCACGCTCGACTTCGAGCACCTGTTCAAGGAGGGCCTGAAGCGCAAGCTCGCGATGGACTTCGACGAGGAGTACGTCCGCGAGGCGCTGAAGGTCGACGGGTGGGGTCCGACGCGGGTCTACCGGTGGGCGCGCGAGAAGAACATGCCCGTCTCGCGGGCGTGGATCGACGACGCCTACTCGTCGCTCTCGGCCGACGAGCGCACGAAGTGGGCCAGCATCGAGGAGATGGAGGCGAACGTCGAGGAGACGACGACCATCCAGCGCATCCGCCGTGACGGCCTCAAGCAGGTCCCGTTCCGCCGCGAGGACGAGCGCTACCGCTACCCAGAGATCATCGAGGAGCGAGAGAAGAACGTCGTCGTGGTCAACATCCGCGACGTGTCGGGGAGCATGCGCGAGAAGAAGCGCGAACTCGTCGAGCGGGTGTTCACGCCCCTCGACTGGTATCTGACGGGGAAGTACGACAACGCGGAATTCGTCTACATCGCCCACGACGCCGACGCCTGGGAGGTCGAACGCGAGGAGTTCTTCGGCATCCGCTCGGGCGGCGGGACGCGCATCTCCAGCGCGTACGAACTCGCGAAGGTCCTCTTAGAGGAGTACCCCTGGAGCGAGTGGAACCGCTACGTGTTCGCGGCGGGTGACTCGGAGAACTCCTCGAACGACACCGACGAGCACGTCATCCCGCTGATGGAGTCGATTCCGGCGAACCTCCACGCCTACGTGGAGACCCAGCCGAGCGGGAACGCCATCAACGCGACCCACGCCGAGGAGGTCGAACGACACTTCCAGGAGAGCGACAACGTGGCCGTCGCCTACGTCACCGGCCCGGAGGACGTGGTCGACGCCATCTACACCATCCTGAGTACGGAGGGGAAAAAGGCACAATGAGCGAATCAGACCAGGACCGAGTGGCGAAACAGCGCATCGCGAAGGAACTCGAAGAGCCGGTTCGGGAGGCCAACGCGCTGGCTCGGAGACTCGGTCTCGACCCGTTCCCGGTGAACTACTGGATCATCGACTACGACGAGATGAACCAGCTCATCGCCTACGGCGGGTTCCAGGAGCGCTACCCCCACTGGCGCTGGGGGATGCAGTACGACCAGCAGCGCAAACAGCGCCAGTTCCTCGGCGGGAAGGCCTTCGAGATCGTCAACAACGACAACCCGAGCCACGCCTTCCTGCAGGAGTCGAACGCGCTGGCCGACCAGAAGGCCGTCATCACGCACGTCGAGGCACACGCCGACTTCTTCAAGAACAACCAGTGGTTCAACCTCTTCAGCGAGAACCCCGACGCCGCCGCGATGCTGGCGAGTCACGCGAGCATCGTCGAGTCGTTCATGGACGACCCCGAGGTCGACCGCGAGGAGGTCGAGGAGTGGATCGACAACGTGCTCTGTCTGGAAGACTGCATCGACCAGCACCGCCCGTTCACGACCGTCGAGTCCGAGGCCCTCTCGCTCGACCCGGACGACATCGACGAGCGACTGGACGAACTCGGCCTCTCGGAGGAGGTGCGCCGGCAGGTGTTCGACGAGGAGTGGCTGGAGTCCCAGCGCCCGGAGGTCGGCGCGGCGCGGTTCCCGGCGGAACCCGAACTCGACGTCATCGCCTTCCTGCGCACCCACGGGATGCGCTACGACCGCGAGAGCGGGAAGGCGGTGGAGTTCGAAGACTGGCAGCGCGAGGTGCTCGAACTGCTGCGCCGGGAGGCGTACTACTTCGCCCCCCAGAAGATGACGAAGGTGATGAACGAGGGGTGGGCGGCCTACTGGGAGTCGATGATGATGGGCGAGGAGGGGTTCGCGGACGCCAACGAGTTCATCCACTACGCCGACCACCAGGCGATGGTGCTCAACTCGCCGGGGTTCAACCCGTACAAACTCGGCAAGGAACTCTGGGAGTACATCGAGAACACGACCAACCGCCGGGAGGTCGTCGAGCGCCTCCTCCGGGTGGAGGGCGTCACGTGGCGGAACTTCCGCGACCAGGTGGACCTAGACGCGGTGCTGGCGGCGCTGGAACCCGACCCCGCCGTCGCGACCGTCGGGAACGACGCCCTCGACCGACTGGACCCGGACGACCCGCGCGTGGACGTGGAGGGACTGGCGGCGGCGAAGGCGGGGGAGGTGGACGCCGACCGCTACCCGTGGAAGGTGTTGACCTACGAGGGCCTCTGTGAGCGCCACTACTCGCTGGTGAAGGCACAGAACCGCGGGTTCCTCCACCGCCTGACGCAGTCCGACCTCGAACGTATCGCGCGATACCTGTTCGACGACGCGCGCTACGCCACCGTCGAGGAGGCCCTCGCGGACGTGGACCGCACCGCCGGGTGGGACCGGATGCGCGAGATTCGCGAGAGCCACAACGACGTGACGTTCTTAGACGAGTTCCTCACCCAGGAGTTCGTCGACGAGAACCACTACTTCACCTACGAGTACACCCAGACCACGCGCGACTTCCGGGCGACGAGCACCGACGTCGAGGACGTCAAGAAGAAGTTGATGCTCCAGTTCACCAACTTCGGCAAGCCCACCGTCGTCGTGGAGGACGCGAACTACGACAACCGCAACGAACTGCTGTTGAGCCACCAGTACAACGGCGTCATGCTCGACGTCAGGCAGGCCGAACAGGTGCTCGAACGCGTCTTCGAACTGTGGGGCCGGCCGGTGAACCTCAAGACCATCGTGAAGGAACTCGACGAACACGACGTGGAGGTGGCCCGCCGGCGCGACCGGGAACCCGTTCCCGACGAGCAGGGCAAACTCATCCGGTTCGACGGCGAGGACTTCGAAGTGACCGACCTCGCGTGGGACGAGGTCGAACACCTCGCCGCGTCGGACGTGGACTACGACACGAAACCCGAGGAGTGGCTGGCCTGACCAATTATTCCATAAGTATATTTTATTGATGTTAGTGTAATTTCTGATGTCCCTACATCGGGGGCTACCGTGTAATCCACTATCCTTTTATTCAGGAAAATTTACCATACGTACGAGACCTATTCGGTCGGGTGACTATGGCAATCGTTCAACAAGAGCAAACCCTCGACGAGGGGGACATCCACGACGTCCTGCGAAACACGCGGCGGCGACTCACCATCGACAGCCTTCAGGCGAGCGAGAACGGCACGATGAGCGTCCGCGACCTCTCCGAACGGGTCGCGACCGAGGAGACGGGCGAGGACCCGCCGCCGCGGAAGAAACGCCAGAGCGTCTACGTCTCGCTCCACCAGACGCACCTGCCGAAACTCCACAAACTCGGCATCGTCGAGTACGACGACGACAGCAAGGTCGTCTACCTCCAGGAGCGCGTCCGCGAGGTCGAGGTGTACATGGAGGTCGTCCCGCGCTACGGCATCTCGTGGGGCGAGTACTACATCGCCTTCGCATTCCTCGGGATGCTGGTCGTCATCGCGGCGGAACTCGGTATCGTCGGATTCGCACTCATCACACCCGCCCAGTGGGCCATCATCTTCTTCCTCGGGGTCGTCCTCTCGGCGACCTACCACGTCTACACCCAGCAGGGTGGCCTCCCGTTCAGCCGGTTGTACTGACCGGGAGCGCGAGGGGCAGACCCACCCGCCGCAACCCACCGCTACCTGCCCCGTGGCATCAGTCATCGTCTACTTCCGGTCCGACCGCCGCGTCCACGACGAGAGCCGCTGCTGGCCGTCGTGGCGGCCGACCGGGTCGTCCCCGTCTACTGCGTCGACACACGGACCCCCGGGAGAACGCCCGTCGGACTCACCGGAACTCGGACGGGTCGTCCCGGTCCCGGTGTGGCTGCTGGACGCGGACGTACGGCGGGTCGTCGGTGTACTCGACCAGCCGGGTGTCCCCGAGGCGGCCGGTCGGCGACTTCGCCAGTTTCACGTACTGGAGGCCGCTCTCGTGGAGCCACGTCCGCACGACCTGGTCGGCGTCGTAGACGAACGACTCGGAGAGTTCCTCGGCCATGACGCTCGGGTTCTGGACGAACAGGACGGAGTCGCGGTCGTCGAGGAGCGACTCCTTGCCCCAGTAGTGGATGCGTCTGACGTCCGTCGGGCTGAACTCCTGAAGGAGGGCCTCGGTGTAGGTGACGGCCGTCGCGGGACGACCGTCCCGGTCGTCGTTCATCCGGTTGAAGACGAACCGGAGGAACCACGAGAGAGCTGGCTTGAACGACGTGAGCAGTTGCGTGGCGAGGCGACTCGACTCGGGGAGTGTGTAGACGTTCGGCCCCCGGTCGCGCCACGTCCCGACGAGGTCGAGGACGAACAGGCGGTCCGTCGCCAGCAGGTGGTCGACGGACCCAACGCGACCGTCGAGGACGCGGTCGAGTTTCTCCGGAGAGAGGTTCGCCGGCGGGAGGAGGACGACGACACCGCCCTCGTCGATTCGCTCGACGATGGCGTTCGAGACGAACCCGAGGACGTCCGCCCGCCCGTCGTGTTCGACGAGGGTGGTCCCGCCCCGGACGAACCCGCCACCGCAGAGCGAGTCGAGGCCCTCGATGCCGGAGGACACCACCTCGAACGGGAGGAAGGCGGGCGACGGCGTTCGCATCAGGGGGCCCACGTGGAGGCCATCGGGGGCGATCTCCACCTCGAACTGCCGGGTGGCGTGGTCGACGCCGCGCATCTTCGACACCTGCAGGTGTCGCCGGTAGTCCCGGTCGACCTGCTCGCGCCAGAGGTTGACGACGCCGTGCGTGTTGAACTGCAGCATGTTGTGCGAGACGAGGTCTGCGTGGGACTCCCCGGCCAGGTCCTCCTCGGCGAGGAACAGCGTCGTCGCGCCGAACTCGTCGGTGAACAGTCTGATGAGGTCGAGGACGAACCGGCGAAACCGGTGTTCGTCCGCCGTCATCACGGAGAGCCCCGAGATGCTGTCGAAGACCACCCGGTCTGCGGGTCGGTGGGACCGGACGAACTCGCGGACGTACTGCCAGGAGAACGGAACGGCGTGACCGCCCATCCCCGTCTCGGTGCCGCCCTCGCCCCACGCGTCCGACTCCGTCCCCAGCGACTCGATGACGAGTTGGTCCGCGCCCCCCTCCAGCGTCGTCCCCTCCCCGGCGTGGACGGTCGCGAGCGAGAGTCCCTCGTGGTCCAGGCCGAACGAGAAGTCCTCGAAGGAGTCCCGAATCTCCGCGACGGTCTGCTCCGTGCTGATGAACAGGCAGCGCTCGCCGCGGTCGAGACCCGCCTGCAGGAACTGCATCCCGAGCGTGCTCTTTCCCGTCCCCGGTCCACCCGTCACGAGTACCGTCCGTCGTTCGGGAATTCCACCGGCGAGAACCGCGTCGAGACTCGTCGACCCCGTCGATACAGCCATATCGTATCGAGAATGGAGACAATTACGTATAAAGTACACAGCTATCTGTGTATGGTAAGTCACCGAGAAGCCGCGTCGTCCGGGAGGGGGGGTCGCGCGACGCCCCGGTCACCCCTCGTGGGCGTCGAGGATGGCCCGGTAGTACGGGACCATCACCTCGACGGCCTCCCGCCACGCGGCCTCGGTGTGTCGGTCGTGGAGTTCGACGCCGAGGACGTACCGGACGGGGAGCGACCCCGGCCCGGACTGCCCCTCGCTCGGCTTCTCGGGGAGCGGGGTGTCGCCGAACGCCACCGCGAGTTCCACCCGCTGGGCATGCATGAACGGGGTCCAGTAGTCGCCGCCGGTCTTGTGTCGGCGCCACGCCGTCGTCGTCCGCTCGGCGTAGCGCTCGGACATGCCCACCACCTCCGCCCGCCGGGCGAGAGCGTCCCGGACCGGCGACCAGTCGGCCTCGGCGATGGTCTCGCTGTCGATGATGCCCGCCCCGTCGACGTGGTCGCGCTCGACGGCGTCTTTCGCCCAGAGGGCGTCGACGTAGGACTCAGCGGCCGTCCGCGCCGTCGACTCGTCGAGGTCCCGGAACTGACGCGCGTCCACGAAGTGGAAGGCCGCGACGGTCCCCTCCCTGTCGTCGTCGTCGTGCAGCATGAAGCCCGCACAGACCTGCTCTGCCATCCGGCGGGCCGTGCACCGCTTCCCGGACGTCCCGGACGACCCGTCCGTCGATTCCTCGCCAGCCCCGCCGAGGATACCGTCCAGTCGGTTCCCCGGGGAATCAGTTCGCCTGGTCATTCGTCCCCCCTCCACGTGCCTGCGAGCGTGTCGCCCCCACACGTCGGGACGACCCAGTCCCGGCCCGGCCCTCGACGCCGGCGCTGTCTATGGGTTCGTGGTCGGCGCTCTCCCCGCTGACCTCGTCCGGTCCCGACGGGGACGACCGCTCGGTGTGGATAGATATCTCTGTTCCGGGGGTGAGAGCACATAACCCCTGCGTTCCCGAGAGCCGTGGCCACGACGGCGTCGATACCCGGCGTCGCGGGACCCGGTGCCGCCACCGTCATCGTGGTCAGTCCGCCGTCGCCGACTGTTCTCGACCGTAGATGTCCGCCAGCTGGTCGTTGTACCGGTCGAGGATGTTCCGGCGTTTCTTCTTCATCGACGGGGTCATCAGGTCGTTCTCGGCCGTCCACTCGTCGGGGACGAGCGCGAAGCGCTTGATGCGCTCTTCCTTCTCGAGGCCCTCGTTGACCTCCTCGACGACCGTCTCGACGTACGCCCGCACCTGCTCGTGCTCGCAGATGGCGGCCCGTTCGGCGGGCAGGTCCACGTCGTACTTCTCGGCCCACTGGCGGACGGCCTCGAAGTTCGGCACGACGAGTGCGCCCACGAACTTCTCGCTGTCGCCGACGACCATCACCTGGTCCACCCGGTCGCTGGTGGCGAAGCGGTCCTCGATGGGACCGGGTGCGATGTTCTTGCCCGTGTCGAGGACGAGAATCTGCTTCAGGCGCTCGTGGAAGACGAGGTAGCCGTCGTCGGTCAGTTCGACGATGTCGCCGGTCCGGAAGTAGCCGTCGTCGGTGAACGCCTCCTCGGTCGCGTCGGGGCGGTTCCAGTACCCACGCGTCACGTTCGAGCCGGAGACGAGCAGTTCGCCCACCTCGCCGCGCGCCCGGCGCTTCTGGTCGTCGGTCAGCACACTCCCGTCGACGCGGACGTCGATGTCGACGAGGGGGACGCCAAGAGTCCCCGCACGGACGTCCTCGGGCGGGTTGACGCTCACCACGGGGGCCGTCTCGGTCAGGCCGTACCCCTCGAGGATGGTCAGGCCCATCCCGTTGAACAGTTCCGCCAGTTCCTTCGAGAGACTGCCGCCCCCGCTGACGAAGAAGTCGATTTCGCCCCCCATCTTCTCGCGCACCCCCGAGAAGACGAGGCGGTCGGCGACGCGGTACTTGGCTTCGAGGGCGAGTCCGGGGTCGTCGGTCCGGTCGTACTCCCGGCCGACGTCGACGGCCCACTCGAAGATGCGCTGTTTCACGTCGGACTCGCTCGCCTGCTCGCGCATGGCGTCGTGGATGCGCTCGTACACCCGCGGGACGCTGGTGACGACGTTCGGCGAGAGCGTCTGGATGTCCTCCGCGACGGTGTCGGCGGACTCGGCGTACCCGACGCAGGACCCGGAGGCGAACGGGAGGAAGTGGCCCGCCGTCCGCTCGAAGACGTGCGCCAGCGGGAGGAACGACATCGTGTTCGTGTGCGCGCCGAGCGTCGGGATATCGGCGGAGCGGTCCGGTCGCGGCCCCATCCGTTTCCGGTTCTGGTTGACGTTCGACCGGAGGTTGTGATGAGTGAGTTCGACGCCCTTGGGCTTGCCCGTCGTCCCCGAGGTGTAGATGAGACTCGCGAGGTCCCCGGGCGAGCGCTCGTCGAGCCACGACTCGTGGGCGGCGGGGTCGAACACCTCCCGACCCCGTTCGTGGAGTTCCCCGAGGGTCAGGACGTCCTCGCGGTCGCCCGTGTCCGCCTCGTCCATCACGACGACAAAGGAGAGGTCGAGGTCGTCCTCGACTTCGAGCACCCGGTCGAGCAACTCGGCGTTTTCCACCACCACGCCTGTCGCGCCCGGGTCCGAGAGGAGATACCTGACCTGCCGGGACGAGGACTCGGTGTACACTGTGGTGACGACCCCGCCGGCCTGCAGGAGGGCGAAGTCGGTCTGTGCCCACTCCATGCGCGTGCTGGCGAAGATACCTACCCGGTCGCCCGCCGTGAGGCCGAGGTCGCGAAAGCCCGCCGCGAGGTGGTGGACGACGTCGCGCATCTCGGCGTAGGTGAGCGTCGCGTACCCCCCGCGCGGGGCGGCGTCGACGACACCCTCCGCGACCAGCGAGCGGTCGTACACGCCACCCTTATAGCGCTGGGCCGGGCGGGCGGCGTTCCGGTCGGCGCTCGCCTCGAACATCCGACCGAGCGTGTCGTCGCCGATGACCTCGTCGGTGTACTCCCGTTCGCGGTCGAGCCACGCCGCCCGAGGGGTAGGTGTCGGTGACATCGTTGTTCGACCAACGATAGTGACACTCATGAACGTTGTTGTATTACGGGTAAAGCGCGGAACTATCGTTTATTCGGGCAGTTCGCCGAGAAAGCGTGGGTGGGGATGCGGCGAGGCCGCGTCAGTCGATGTCGATGGAGGTGCCGGACTCCTCTACGTCTTCGACGGTGGGGAGGTGGACCTCGAGGACGCCGTTGCGGTACGAGGCCGTGATCTCGTCTTCGCGCACCTCGGCGGAAATGCCGATGGACTCGTGGACGTGGCGCGAACGCATGCTCATGCTGTCCTCGCCGGACTCGGACACCTCGTGGCGGGCGCTGATGAACAGGCGGCCGTCGTCGAAGCGGAGGTCGATCTCCTCCTTCTCGAAGCCCGGCATGTCCGCGAGGACGACGTAGCCCGACTCGTCGGTGTCGAGGCTGAGGTTCATGTCACTGTGCATACCCCGGCCGTGGAAGTCGTCGGCCCCACGCCCGAACTGGGGCATCTCGAAGTCACGGTCGCCCCAGTTGCCGATGCCACCGAAGTTGCCCAGCATGGAGCGGCGCATCTGGTCGAACATGCGATCCATCTCGTCGAAGGGGTATCGTCGGTTTGCCATAGTACTCGACGTCCAGTATGGTCGGATTCGATAATAACGATTGCGCGACTGCTGATATCACAGCTCTCAGCGCCGCTACTGAACGACTAACTACAGGTGAACGTCACGCTGCTCGGCACGGCCGGGCCACTCGGCAGCCCCGGTCAGACGCGGTGTCAGTCCCCGTCGGGTGGCACGACGACGACCTCGCCCGTTCCCTCCACGGTCACGGTACAGTCACTGAGAGTGAACGTGACCGACCCCTCCACTCGCGGTGTCCCGTCCGCTTTCGGGCGGAACAGGGAGTCGAGTGCGTCCGGGTCGACGACATCGTACAGTGGTTCGACGGCCGCGGGCGATTCTTCGAGGACCGCACACACCGTCTCGACGATGGTGATGCTGAGCGACCCCGGCGTCGTGAGGTCGTGCGTCGCACAGTACGCATCGCCGCTGTCGGTCGTAACTGGTCTCGGCTGGACGTCATTCCGTGAATCGAGCGTGCTCATTCCCTCTGGCCTCTGCTAGACACTACGAGTACAGATATATGAATGTTTGTCAGACTTGTAATTCAAATTAGTAGGGCGGTATCGGACGGAGCGCGGTTCGATGGCCCCGTCGCGACGGTTCGGGCCGGTCCCTCGCTCGGCGCCCCGTTGCCGGGGAGGAGGATGCTCACTCCCCGGGGAGGTCCCTCGCCTCGACCACGTCCACGGTCCGCGACGCGTCGGCACCGTTCCGTCCCCCTCGGCTCAGGTCGTCCTTCGAGCGAACCGCGCCCGAGTCGGCCCCCCTCCCTCGTGGGGGCCGGACGGCCGCCGCGCACCGCTCGACCGCCCGGTGGGCCCTGACGACGAGGACGAGCGCCCAGAGAACGAGTCTCGTCCCCACGAACACGCCCGCCGTGGCGATTCGCCGCGAGACCGACCTGTTCGTCACCCGTCTGGCGCGCTCCTGGTCCATACGGCATTATTATCAGAGAAATATATAATATTTGGTGAATAGATCCGACGGGTCAGTGTGCGGAATTTTGCCATCGAGATGAAATATTCGGGCGGGAGATTCGCCTCTCGCACGCGGTCTCGGGACGCCGATCCCGTCGCTATCGGTGCGTCGCTCCCGCAACCGACGGGCTCCCGGACCACGGGCCCCTCGTCCAGTCGCTCCCTGGTTCAGAATCCCTCCCCTGCGCGCTTTTCTCACTCTGTTCGAAAAGTGCTCGGTACGGGATTTGAACCCGTGTCATCGGCTCGAAAGGCCGAAATGATTGGCCGGACTACACCAACCGAGCTACATTCACAGTTCCGTCGCACCGGTTCATAAAGCCTGTCTTTCGCCGTCGGGAGGTCCGTACGATACCGTGGGACGGACCGAAAAATCCCCTACTTGCCCTCGAACTCGGCGTCCTCGCCGTTCATGAACGCCGTGATGCCGGTCATCAGGTCGTCGGTGCCCATGAGGTGGCCGAACGCCTGCGCCTCGAGGTCGAGACCGGCCTCGGTGTCCTCCCAGCCGCGGAGCATCGCGCGCTTCGTCAGCCAGCGCGAGATGGGCGGCCCACCAGCGAGGTCGGCGGCCGCCTCGTGGACTCGCTCCTCGAACTCGTCGTTCGGGACCACTTCGTTGACGACGTTGTAGTCGTACATCGTGTCCGCGTCGAACCGGTCGGCGGTGAGGACGATCTCCTTCGCGCGGCTCATCCCGACGAGACGCTGGAGTCGCTGGGTGCCGCCCCACCCCGGCAGGAGGCCGAGGCTGTGCTCGGGCAGGCCGAGTTCGGAGCGCTCGCTCGCGAGGCGCAGGTCACAGCACATCGCGAGTTCGAACCCGCCGCCGAGCGCGAAGCCGTCGATGCCCGCGAGGACGGGCAGCGGCGACTCCTCCAGTTTGCCGAACGTCTCCTGACCCTTCTTCGAGAGCTTGATGGCTTCGAGGGGGTCGGCGCTCGCGGCGAATCCGCTCACGTCAGCGCCCGCGGAGAACGCCCGGTTGCCCTTCCCCGTGATGAGGATGGCGCGCACGTCGTCGTCCTCCTCGAAGTGGTCGATGGCCTCCGAGAGTTCGTCGAGCATCTCGGGGTTGACCGTGTTCATCCGCGCCTCGCGCGCGAGGACTATCTGCCCGACCATATCACCGGGGTACTCGAGTTCGATGGTCGAGAACTCCACGTCGGCGTCGTCGCCCTGCTCGTAGAACCCGCCCTCGCCGGCGCGCTCACGGAGGTAGTCCGACACCTCGTAGCGGACGGCGTCTTTCTCCTCGCGGAGGTCGTCGAGCGTCTCGACAAGGGATTCGAGGCCGTAGTCGTCGGCCATCTTCGCGGGACCGGTCGGGTAGCCGCCGCCGAGCATGACGGCCTCGTCGATGTCCTTCGCGGGCGCGACGTCGTTGCCCACGAGGTTGCCGACCTCGTTGGCCATCACGGCGAGGAGCCGGCGTTTGACGTCCTCGCGGGTCTGGTCAGGGGGCACGTCCGCGCCGTCACCGTCCTCGTAGTCGTAGAATCCCTTCCCGGTCTTCTTGCCGAAGCGCTCCTCCTCGACCGTGCGTTCGAGGAGCGGACACGGCGCGTACGCCTCGCCCAGTACCTCGTGCATGTACTCGAGGACGTGGTAGGTCACGTCGTTGCCGACCTGGTCGCCCAGTTCGAACGCGCCCATCGGGAGGCCGATGTCGTACTTCACGGTGGAGTCGACCTCCTCCATCGTCGCGTCGTCCTCCTCGACGATCCAGCACGCCTCGTTCATCAGGGGGACGAGGATGCGGTTGACGATGAAGCCGGGCGAGTCCTTGCGGACGCGCACCGGCGTCTTGCCGAACGACTCGGCGAGCTGTTCGGTGAGGTCGAGGGTCTCCTCGGCCGTGTGCGCGCCGGTGATGACCTCGACGAGTTGCATCCGAACGGGCGGGTTGAAGAAGTGCATCCCGCAGAACTGCTCGGGGCGCTCGGTGACCTCCGAGAGTTCCGTGATGGACAGCGAGGAGGTGTTGGTCGCGATGATGGCCTCCTCGGGCGCGTACTCCTGGACGTCGCCGTAGACGTCCTTCTTGATGTCCATCTTCTCGGGCACCGCCTCGATGATGAAGTCGACGTCGGAGACGGCCTCGCTCATCTCCACGACGGGCGTGACGCGGTCGAGCGCGGCGTCGGCCTCCTCCTCGCTGAGCTGGTCGCTCTCGGCGAGTTTCCCGAGGCTCCACTCGATCTGTTCGTAGCCGTTCTGGACGAACTCCTCGTTGATGTCGCGCAGGTTCACCTCGTAGCCGGCCATGGCGGCCACCTCGGCGATGCCGTGGCCCATGTTCCCGGCGCCGAGGATGGCGATGGTCTGGATGTCGTCGAACTCCATGCTAACGGGTGTAGGGTCTGTCGCCCCTGTGTTGAACGTTTCCACTCGTCTGTGCGACAACTCCTTACAGGTTGTAACGAGTCGGGAAATCGTTATGTGGGAACGTCCGTGAGGGACTCGGTATGGACTTCGAACTCTCGGCCGAGCAGAAACAGATACAGGAGGAGGTCCGCCGCTTCGCGGACAACGAGATTCGCCCCGTCGCACAGGAGTACGACGTCGACGAGAAGTTCCCCCACGAGGTCCTCGAGAAGGCCGCCGAGATGGGCCTGACCGGCGCGAACATCCCGATGGAGTACGGCGGTGCGGGCTACAGCGCCCTCGAGACCGCGCTCATCGTCGAGGAGATGTTCGCCGTCGACCCCGGCATCGCCCTCTCCATTACCGCCACCACGTTCGGGAGCGACGCCCTCCTCGAGTACGGCACCGAAGAACAAAAAGCGCAGTTCCTCGAACCCGTCGCCACCGGCGAGGCCATCATGGGCGCGGCCATCTCCGAACCCGACACCGGCAGCGACGTCTCCTCCGTCTCCACCACCGCCGAGAAGGACGGCGACGAGTGGGTCATCAACGGCAACAAGATGTGGATCACGAACGGCACCGTCGGCGACTTCTTCGTCGCCATGTGCAAGACGGACCCCGAGGCCGAGGGTCGCTACAACGGCTTCTCGCAGATCGTCGTCGAGTCCGACCGCGACGGCTTCAAGTCGGAGAAGATCACCGGCAAACTCGGCATCCGCGCCAGCGACACCGCCGAACTCGTCTTCGACGACCTGCGCGTCCCCGAGGAGAACCTCGTCGGCACGCGCGGCATGGGCTTCCTCCAGTTGATGAACTTCTTCGACATCACGCGCACGATGGTCGCCGCACAGGGCGTCGGCATCGCCAAGGGCGCCTGTGACCGCGCGCTCGACTACGCCAAGGAGCGCGAGCAGTTCGGCAAGCCCATCGGCGACTTCCAGGCCATCCAGCACAAACTCGCGGACATCCACACCCGCACCGAGGCCGCCCGTCAGCTCACCTACAAGAGCGCGTGGTCGGTCGACCACTCCGACGAGCAACTGACGACGCTCGCCTCGATGGCCAAGGAGTTCGCCTCCCGCGTGGCCGTCGACGCCGCCAACGAGGCCGTCCAGATCCACGGCGGGGCCGGCTTCGTCAACGACTTCGACGTCGAACGCCTCTACCGCGACGCCAAGATCACGCAGATATACGAGGGCACCACGGAGATTCAGAAGAACATCATCGCCCGCGAACTGCTCGGCAAGGGCTTCTAGAGCGCACCGTTTTACGCCCCGGGTGCGCTTCGCGCACCCCTCGGCGCAAAACCCTGCACGAAAAAGGCCGGTTCCTCGCGCTTCGCGCTCGGAACCGGGGAACCACGCTCGCTCACTGCGTTCGCTCGTGCGGACTGTCGTCCCCTGCTATTCGTGGGTTCGCTTCGTCGGCAGAGTCGCTGATTCTGCCGGTAGACGGAGAGCGCCGAGACGTCGGCTACCCCCACGGACCGTTTCGAGCACCGACTGAGCACTTCGAACGAGAACTGCCGACGGGACGGCGAGAGCGTGGCTCGGTCGTCGCGACCAGCCGTCGACGCGACGGCGGCGATGCGTCTACGGACGACGGCGGTTTTTTGTCACTCCCCGCCGAGTGTCCCGGCGTGGATTCGGGCCAGTACCGCGACCTCGCGTTGTTCCTCGCCCTTTCGGTGATGGGGGGTGGGGCGTTTCCCGCCGTCGAGGCTGCCCTCCCCTACGTGCCACCGCTGTTGATCGCCGCCGTCCGGTTCGACCTCGCCAGCGTGCTCATGCTGGGGTACGCGCTCACGACGACCGACAGGTGGCGTCCGTCGACCCGCGGTGACGTCCTCGCCATCGTGGGTGGGGGGACCCTGTTCTTCCCGCTCGGACAGGGCGTCTGGTACGTCGGCCAGGAACTCACGACGAGCGTCCTCTCCGGACTGATGGCCGGTCTCATCCCGATTCTGACCGCCGCCTGGGCGTGGGTGCTCGTCCCCGAAGAGCAGGTGTCGAAAGAGCGTCTCGCGGGACTCGGCATCGGGTTCGCGGGCGTGCTCCTCGTCCTGATTCCCGGGACCACCTCGCTGTTCAGCCCGGGCGTCGTCGGGAAGCTGATAATAGTCGCCTCAGCGGTCGGAACCGCGCTCGGGAGTGTCCTGATTCGGCGCGCCGAGAACGTCATCTCCGCGCCCGCGGTGACCGCGTGGTCGATGCTCCTCGGTGCCGGACTGATGCACGCGCTCAGTCCGGCCGTCGGCGAGTCGCTGGCGGACGTGACGGTGAACGCCACGGTAGTGCTCGCACTCGGGTACCTCTCGGTGATCTCGACTGCGCTCGCGTACGTCATCTACTTCGTCCTGATCGACCGGCGGTCCGCCGTGGAGACCAATCTGATTCACTACCTCTTTCCCGTCGTGGCGATCGGAGCGGGGTACGTGCTGTTCGGCGAGGCGCTCCCGTCGTCGGCGCTCGTGGGGTTCGCGTTCATCGCTGCGGGGTTCGGTGTTCTGAAACGACGGACGATCGTCGCCGAACTCGTCAGCTGACGCCGCTCACGGCCTACAGCGCGGCACTCGCTGTGTAGTCCCCGGAACGCTTGGCACGCGTGTTTGAATGCCTCCGAGAACGTCGGAAACGGGAGGGTGGTGTCGATGACGTCGTCGACCGTCAGACCGTGTTTGACCGCCAACGTGGCCTCAGGAATCATGTCCGCAGCACGGGGCCCGACGATGTGGACGCCGACGAGTTCGTCCGTCTCGTGGTGCTTGACGGCCTGCAGGAGGCCGCGCGTGTCCTCGATGGCCTTCGCCTTCGGAACGTCTTTCATCTGCACCGTTCGGCAGGTACACGTCCCGTGTTCGTCCTGAACGTCACCGACCTCTGTGGACGAACCGACCTCTCGTACAACCTCGTCTCGCACCACTTGCAGTGTCTCAACAACTGTGCGCTCGCCGAGGTCGAACAGGAGGGACGAAAGCGGTTCTATCGGGTCTCCCAGCAACCGGGGCCTCGATTGGTCGAACTAGCGGACGAATGCATCAGAGGGGACCTCGACAGCGTGTTAGGATGTGAAATCGCCCGAGCGGAGTAGCTCGGAGTCCGCACGGACAACCAACTAAAGCACCGATCGAGCAGGTTCCTGCGATACACGCGGCAAGGGTCGACGATAGACAGAGACCGCGGGTCTAACCGCCGGGTGTGAACTACGCGTTCCGTTCAGTTGATACCCCTTCGTCGTAGTGGAAGTGAGGGATCTGGAACTCCCCGTTCTCGACGGTGACCTCCAGCGCTTCATTGCTGCCAGTTACTCGATTCCAGCCCGATACCGTGGTCGACGCCGTCTCTGTGCCACCGGAACGCTCGAGGGTGACTTCGACTCGGTACTCGGTCTCCGCAGCGAGGTCGAACACAAGCTCGCTATGGCCCGCGGAGGTGGCAGTACAGGTGATGACTTCGCTGGGAGGACTCCCCGAGACGTCACTGATAGAGATCGCCACTGGATAAGTTCCCAATCCGGCGTTTCGGATGGTGAGATGCCACGGTAACTCTCGCTCGTCGTCGGCCTCACCTTGATACACGTACTCCCCACACGACCGTGTTTCAGTGCCGGAACTGGTCGTTGACGGGGTCGGTTCACTGCTCGAGCGGGCCACCAGTGAGTCGACACAGCCAGTCGTGCCTACCCCAACAGCGACCCCGAGCCAGCCCAGAACGCTCCGACGATGCATACGAACTGGTAGCGTGCCGACACTAATACACTCCCGATGGTTCAATTGCTCACTTCATCCAACCGTCGAATGGCCTCCCGGTGATACCCCCGCGACACAGGTCTAGCAGCCACACCGGAAGCTACCGCCAACTACGCGCACAGCAACGAAATTCCCGCCGGCCGGCGGAGCTCCCGACTCCGGCCGACTCCGGCCGACTCCCCGTCACGCTTTTCAGCACCCCCGCGCAACCCCGTGGCATGCGCGACAGCACCGGTCGCCGTCGGTCGTTCGCAAATCGCCCACCCGTGGGTCCGTGCTGTCGCTGTTGAGCACTCTTCTCACCCTTACCACCCGCGCCGCCCGCAGACCACAGCGACACCGACCCAACGAAATGTTCGACCGACTCCGCGACGACGTCCGCACCGCACTCGACAGAGACCCCGCCGCCCGAAGCGCCGCCGAGGTGGTCCTCACCTACGCCGGCGTCCACGCCGTCTGGGCCTACCGACTCGCACACCGCCTCTGGACGGGCGGCCACCCGCTGGCCGCCCGCGTCCTCTCGCACCTCGCGCGAGGGGCCACCGGCGTCGAGATACACCCCGGCGCGACCATCGGCGACCGCCTGTTCATCGACCACGGGATGGGCGTCGTCGTCGGCGAGACGGCACACATCGGCGACGACGTGCACCTGTACCACGGCGTCACCCTCGGCGGGAACTCCCCGCACCCCGAAAAGCGCCACCCCACCCTCGAAGACGGCGTGGTCGTCGGGGCGAACGCGACGCTCATCGGCGACATCACCGTCGGCGAGGGGGCGCGCGTGGGGGCCGGCGCGGTGGTCGTCGAGGACGTCCCGCCCGGCCAGACGGTGGTCGGGTCGCCCGCCCGTCCCCTCTCCGCGGTCCGGCGGGACGCCGACCGGAAAGCACAGTAACCACGTCCCCTCGCGCCCAACCGTCGGGTGATGAGTGAGCCTGAGCCCGAGCGCGGGACCGACGCCGATGCGGCGAGTCGCTTCGCCGACGACCCGGTGATGGGCTGTCTGGAGGCGGAGTACGGCCCCGTCGACCTGCAGGAGGCGATGTACGACGACGAGTTCGAGCGAATCGTCGTGAGCGTCATCAATCAGTCCATCTCGACGGCGTCCGCGAACGCCGTCCGCGAACGGGTGTACGACGCACTGGACGACGACATCACCCCGGCGAACGTCCTCGCGACCGACGAGGCGGTCCTCGTGGACGCGGGCCTCGGCAAGCAGAAGACGGGTTACGTCAGGAACATCGCCGAGGCGTTCGAGGAGCGCTCGTACTCCCGCGACACCCTCGGAGACCACGACGACGAGGCGGTGGTCGACCTCCTGACGGAGATTCGCGGCGTCGGCGAGTGGACCGCCCGGATGTACCTCCTGTTCGCGCTGGGTCGCGAGGACGTCTTCCCGGTCGGTGACCTCGCGGTCCGACGGGCCATCGAGGAACTCTACGGCGAGATGACGCGGGCGGAGATGGTCGAGTTCGCGGAACGCTGGGCCCCCTACCGCTCGTACGCCACCGTCCTCCTCTGGCGGTGGTACGAGGACGACGAGCGGGCACCGCTGGCCTGAGGAGGGACGCCGACGCGGGGCGAGAAGTGAGTGGAGAGCAGAAAACGAGAGGGACACCGCGAGAGAAAACGGGGGAGACGAACCCGGCGGTACGACTACTCCTCTTCTTCGAGGATTTCGTCGTCGTCGGGTTCCGGTGCGTCGCTGTCGACGCGGCGACGTACGTCCACCTGGTAGTGCTGGAGGATGTCACGCCCGAGGAGGAGCGGGTAGTCCATGTGCGAGCGGTCCTCGACGCTCGCGGTGACGGTGTGCTGACGGCCGCCGATACCGATGACGAGGTCGACGACGGGGCGGGCCTTCCCCCCTTTCATGCTCCCCGACTTCACGCGGGTCATGCTCTTGATGGGGCCGGCACCGATGTCCGCGGCGAGCGACGTGTCGATGCTCGTCCGGGTCGCGCCCGTGTCGGACTTGGCGAGCGTGGTCGCCGACCCGCTGGTCCCCGAGACGACGACCTCCTCGATGTAGCCGATGAGGGGCGTGTCCTCCCGGCTCGTGGCGGCCTGCCGGGGCTTGGCGGTGGGCGTCGAGTCGTCGAGCGTTGCCGCGAGTTCGTCCACGCGGTCGTCGTCGACGGTGCCGCCTGCCCGCTCGATGGCCATCTTCGCGATGTAGGGGGCGGGGCTGCGCCCGGTCGCCTTGTAGAGCCCCTTGAACCCGGCCGTGGGGTTGACTTCGAGGACGTACCAGCCGTCGTTGCCCTCGATGAGGTCGACGCCGGCGTAGTCGAGGCCGATGACCTCGCTGGCGTACAGCGCCGTCTCCTTCGCCTCCTGTGGCATCTCGTCGGTCATGTCCTCGACGTCGCCGCCCAGTGCGACGTTGGTCCGCCACTCGCCCTCGGGGGCGAAGCGGTTCATCGCGCCGACGACCTCCTCGCCGACGACGTAGACGCGCAGGTCGCGGTGCCGGCCGGAGTCGCGGTCGATGAACTTCTGGAGGAACGCCTGCCGGTTACCGACCTTCGGGTTGACGGGGTCGGTGAGGTCGACCTTCCACGTCCCGCCGCCGTGGGTGCCGATGGCCGTCTTGTAGACCCCCTCCTCGCCGAAGCGGCCCCGGCCCTGGTTGAGGCGCTCGTTCGAGAGCGCGAGCAGGGCGTCGGGCACCGCGATGTTCCAGTCGGCGAGCGTGACGGCCGTGGCGAACTTGTGAATCGCCGTGAGGACCGCCCCGGGCTGGTTGAGCATGGGGCGCAGGCGGTTGAACGTGGTCGCCAGTCCGAGGCCCTCGGCGGGTTCCTCGGTGTTCGAGAGGAGCAGGCGGTTGGCGATGATGTCCACCTCCGGTTCGACCTGTACCTCTCCGTCCTCGATGGAGATGGCGGTGTTCTCCTGTCGCAGCCACTCACCACGGTGGCCGAGGTCCTCGACGGCGTTGAGGATGGCCTTCGTCTCCTTGCTGTTGTGCAGCGAGAGGACCCCGACCCGGACGTGTTCGTCGTCTCTGGCGGACATGGATGGAACACGGTGGGCGCGCGTGAAATGCGTGCCGGTACGGGACGACAGAATCCGCCCGATTCGGACATCTGGGACCGGGACGGCGTGATTTATACGTGCCCGCCGCCGTGACCCGATATGGCTGAGTCCGAGGCGTTCACGTACAACGGTGGGACGGTCGCGCCCGGCGAGACGCAGAACATCCGCTACAGCGTCAGCGAGACGTACCTCGGCGACCCCGTGCGCATTCCCGTCACCATCATCAACGGCGAACGTCCCGGCCCGACGGTGTTCCTGAGTGCGGCGGCCCACGGCGACGAACTCAACGGCATCGAGGTGGTCCGCGAGGTGGCCTACGGCTGGGACCACTCCGAACTCGCGGGGACGCTCGTCTGCCTCCCCGTCCTCAACGTCCCGGCGTTCATCGCCCAGCAGCGCTACCTCCCCATCTACGACCGCGACCTGAACCGCTCGTTCCCCGGCAGCGACACCTCCACCGGCGCGAAGCGGATGGCCTACCGTATCTTCCGCAATTTCATCGAACCCTGCGACTACGGGCTGGACTTCCACACCTCGACCCGCGGCCGGACCAACATGATTCACGTCCGTGGCGACATGGACGACCCGGAGGTCGCCCGCCTCGCCAACGCCTTCGCCTCGAACGTCATCCTCTCCAGTTCTGGTCCCGACGGCACGCTTCGGCGGGAGGCGTCGCTCGCCGGGACGCCCACCATCACCATCGAGATGGGCGAGGCCCACCGCTTCCAGCGTGACCTCATCGACCGGGCGCTGGAGGGCGTCGTGAGCGTCCTCGCGGAGTTCGGGCTGAAACCCGCCGAGAAGGTCAGCTGGCCCGGCTGGCGGACCGTCATCGAGGACTCCGGCGAGAAGACGTGGCTCCGCGCCGACGTGGGCGGCCTCGTCGAGAACCACTACGGCCGGGGGGCGCTGGTCCACGAGGGCGACGCCATCTGCACCATCTCAGACCCGTTCCGCGACGAGTCCATCCCGGTCGAGGCGCCCTTCACCGGCCTGCTCGTCGGCCTGCTCGAGAACCCGCTGGTCTACCCCGGCAACCCCCTCTGTCACCTCGTGAAACTGGGCGATACGACCCTCCGGGCGCTCGAACAGGAACAGGGGACCATCGAGCGCCCGTGAGGTCGGCCGTCCGGGCCGAATTCCGGCGAAAACCGCCAGCAGGCGGGCGATGAGTTAGTAACTACTATACGGGGTCGCACCCTGTCACTCACGTACATGAGCCAGTCGTACGACAGGGGCCTCGTCGAGGACTTCGGCCGCTGGCGGGAGTTCTCCGCCGGCATGTGGGCGTGGGTGTTCCACAAGTTCACCGGGTGGGTCCTCATCGGCTACCTGTTTACACACATCGCGGTACTGAGTACGGCCATCCCGGCCGCGCAGGGCGGGGCGGCCGCCGGCGGAACGGACATCTACACGACGACGCTCGTCGGTCTCGAGGAGCTACTGGTCGTCCGCTTCCTCGAAGTCGGTCTCCTCGCCGTCGCCGTCTTCCACATCATGAACGGCATCCGCCTACTGTTCGTGGACCTCGGCGTCGGCCTCGACGCACAGGACAAGAGCTTCTACGCCTCGCTGGTGCTGACGGGCGCCATCGTGGTCGCGTCCATCCCGACGTTCCTCGCGGGGGCCATCTGATGGCGGAGCACTACTCCTCGTTCGAGCGCAAGGGCACCGGGTGGCTCCTCCAGCGCCTGACCGCCGTGTTCCTCATCGGCGTGCTGGCGTTCCACTTCATGCTCCTGCACTTCGTCAACCACGCCGCCGAAATCACGTTCATGGGGACGCAGGCCCGCATGAGCCAGCCGGGGTACTTCGTGACGATGGTCGGCTTCCTCGTCGCGGGCACCTTCCACGGCGTCAACGGCGTCTACAACGCCCTCGTCAACCAGGGTCTGGAGGGCACCCAGCGCACCGTTCTCAAGTACACCTTCGTCCTCATCAGCCTCGCACTCGTCGCGCAGGGCATCCGCGTCGCGATGGCGATGACGGGCACCACCATCGTCTAATGAGCACGCAAATCCAGAAGCAAGAGGAAGAACAGGCCGCAGACGAGGCGGACGCCGAAGCGCAGTCCGCCCAGCAGCAGCGTCGCATGGAGCGAAAGCGCGACCGCGCCGAGAGCACGGAGCGCCAGCGAGAGGAGAGCGCACCCCGCTTCGGCGGGCGGGAGACGCGCACCCTCAAGGTGTTCCGCTACGACCCCGAGGTCGAGGGGAAGATGGAACCCCGCTTCGACGAGTTCACCGTCCCCTTCAGGCAGGGGATGACCGTCCTCGACGCGCTGATGTACTCGCGGGACCACTACGACTCCAGTCTCACCTTCCGGCACTCCTGCCGGCAGGCCATCTGCGGGTCGGACGCGCTGTTCATCAACGGTCGACAGCGTCTCGGGTGCAAGACGCAGTTGAGCGACCTCGCGGACCCGGTCCGCATCGAACCGCTGCCCCACCAGGAGGTCGTCAAGGACCTCGTCGTGGACATGCAGCACTTCTACGACCAGATGGACGCCGTCGAACCGTACTTCCAGAGCGAGGACGTCCCCGACGGCCTCGAAGAGCAGCGCCAGACCCGCGAGAACCGCGAGAAGATCAAGATGTCCACGCGCTGTATCTGGTGTGGCGCGTGCATGTCCTCGTGTAACATCGCGGCGGGCAACAACGAGTACCTCGGCCCCGCGGCCATCAACAAGGCCTACCGCTTCGCGATGGACGACCGGGAGGAAGAGGAACTGAAACAGCACCGACTGGAGATCCTCGAACAGGAACAGGGCGTCTGGCGGTGTCAGACCCAGTTCTCCTGTACGGAGGTCTGTCCGAAGGACATCCCGCTGACCGAGCACATCCAGGAACTGAAACGCGAGGCCGTGAAGAACAACCTCAAGTTCTGGTAACCCAGAGCACACACTAGCGAACCCCCACCAAGCAACTCACATGGCTATTCACGAACACGACGTCATCGTGGTCGGCGCGGGCGGCGCCGGCCTCCGAGCGGCGATCGCAGCACAGGAGGAGGGTGCCGACGTGGCACTCGTATCGAAGCTCCACCCGGTCAGGAGTCACACCGGCGCGGCCGAGGGGGGCATCAACGCCGCCCTCCGCGACGGCGACTCGTGGGAGGACCACGCCTACGACACGATGAAGGGGTCGGACTTCCTCGGCGACGCCCCCGCCATCGAGACGCTCTGTCAGGACTCCCCCGAGGAGACGATGCAACTCGAACACTGGGGGATGGCGTTCTCCCGGGACGACGACGGGCGGGTGAGCCAGCGGCCGTTCGGCGGCCTCTCGTTCCCCCGGACGACGTACGCGGGCGCGGAGACGGGCCACCACCTGCTCCACACGATGTACGAGCAGGTCGTCAAGCGGGGCATCCGGGTGTACGACGAGCACTACGTGATGAACCTCGCGGTCACCGACCACGACGACCCCGAGGATCGCGAGTGCTACGGCTGTGTCGCCTACGACATCAAGACCGGGCAGATCAACGGCTTCGTCGCCAACACCGGCGTCGTCATCGCCACTGGCGGTCCGGGGCAGATGTACGACCACACGACGAACGCCGTCGCCAACACCGGCGACGGGGCGGCGATGGCCTACCGCGCGGGCGTCCCGCTGGAGGACATGGAATTCGTCCAGTTCCACCCCACCACCCTGCCCTCGACGGGCGTCCTCATCACCGAGGGGGTCCGCGGGGAGGGCGGCATCCTCTACAACTCGGAGGGCGAGCGCTTCATGTTCGAACGCGGCTACGCGAACAACGCCGGCGAACTCGCCTCGCGCGACGTCGTCGCCCGCGCCGAACTCACCGAGGTCAACGCGGGCCGCGGGTTCGAGGACGACTACGTCCTGCTGGACATGCGCCACCTCGGCGAGGAACGCATCATCGACCGTCTAGAGAACATCGTCCACCTCTCGGAGGACTTCGAGGGCGTCGACCCGCTGAAGGAACCGATGCGGGTCAAGCCCGGCCAGCACTACGAGATGGGCGGCATCGAGACGGACGAGAACGGCGCGACGTGCATCGACGGCCTGTTCGCCGCCGGCGAGTGCGCCTGCGTCTCCGTCCACGGCGCGAACCGCCTCGGCGGGAACGCGCTGCCGGAACTCATCGTCTTCGGGGCGCGCGCCGGTCGCCACGCCGCCAAGCGCGAGCGCGCGGAGGCGAAGATCGAGACCGGCCCCTCGGCCAAGACCGAGGACGGCGTCGTCGAGTCGCCGGTCACGCTCGGCGAGGCCGGCATCGGTGACGAGGACGTCGCTGCGGACGGGGGCGCACTCCTCGACGCCCCCGCGGGGGAAGTGGTCGAACGTGCCGTCGAACGCGAGCGGGCGCGCGTCGAGACGCTCATGGAGCGCGACGGCGTCAACCACGCCGAGATTCGCTCTGACCTCCAGCAGTCCATGACGGCGAACGTCAACGTCTTCCGGAACGAAGACGGCCTGAAGCAGGCGCTCCGCGACATCCGGCAGGCCCGCGAGCGCTACCAGAACGTCGCCGTCTCGGACCCCTCGCGGACGTTCAACACGGACCTCATCCACACCATCGAGACGCGTAACCTCATCGACCTCGCGGAGGCGCTGACGCTCGGCGCACTCGCGCGCAACGAGTTCCGCGGTGCCCACTGGCGCCAGGAGTTCCAGGAGCGTCTCGACGACGAGTGGCTCAAGCACACGATGGTCGCCTGGAACGGTGGTCGGCCCGAACTGTACTACACCGACACCATCCTGGAGGGCGAGAACAAGACGTACGAGCCGAAAGAGCGCTCGTACTGAGGTCGGCCGGGGGCGTCCGGAGCGGGGACGCACTCCCCCGCCGACAGTCGGCTGTGCATGTGATGGTAGGTTATTTGTCCTTCGGTGGAGTACGGGGAACGCGGAAGGGTACTGCGTGGTAGAAGTCGTCCGCCGGATGGACGCGTGAACCGGCGGTCCCACAGGGCTTCGCGTGGACTTTCTCCCGCCCCTTCCCCCATGACCTCTCGGACGTGGTCCGCAAACTGTGGCCTGTGCGACCTGTCGGTAGGGTCGACCGACGAGTGATAAATCTTCCGCGAGTAGGGTTTCGTGACCGTCCCCGAGCCAGTAGGCATATCCCGACTGCCCGAGGAGGGCCGGTATGCAGGCTGTGATTCTCGCTGCCGGCGAGGGGACCCGGATGCGACCGCTCACACACTCGACGCCGAAGCCGATGCTCCCGGTGGCGGACCGGCCGCTGGTCGCGCACACCGCGGACGCCGCCGTCGAGGCGGGCGCCGACGAACTCGTCCTCGTCGTGGGATACGAGGCAGACGACGTGCGCGAGTACTTCGGCGAGGAGTACGCGGGCGTCCCCGTCCGCTTCGCCGTCCAGGAGGAGCAACTGGGAACGGGCCACGCCGTCGGCTGCGCGCGCGAGTACATCGACGGGGACTTCGCCGTCCTCTACGGCGACAACCTCTACGATGCGCCGAGCATCGCCGACCTCTTCGAGAGCGGCCCGAGCGTCGCCGCCTTCCGGGTCGAGAACCCGACGAACTACGGCGTGCTCACCCTCGACGGCGAGCGGGTGGTGGACATCGTCGAGAAACCCGACGACCCGCCGACGGAACTCGCGAACGCCGGGGCGTACGTCTTCCCCGAGGAGGCCCGCGACTGGCTGGACGTGCCCAAGAGCGAGCGCGGCGAACACGAGTTCACGGACGTCCTCGCCAGGGTCATCGACGAGTACGAGGTACAGGCTGTCGAGGTCGACCGCTGGATGGACGTGGGCCGCCCGTGGGAACTGCTGGAGGCCAACGAGTGGAAACTCGGCGAGATGGAGCGTCGTATCGACGGCGAGGTTCGCGGCGACGCCGACCTGCGGGGCACTGTCGTCGTCGAGGAGGGCGCCGTCGTCGAGGCGGGGGTCACCGTCGAGGGCCCCGCCCTGATTCGCTCGGGCGCGGACGTCGGGCCGAACGCCTACGTCCGGGGGGCGACGCTCGTCGGCGAGGACTGCCACGTCGGCCACGGCGTCGAACTGAAGAACTCCGTCCTGATGGCCGGCGCGAACACCCCGCACCTCTCGTACGTCGGCGACAGCCTCCTCGGACCCCGCGTGAACCTCGGTGCGGGCACGCAGGTCGCGAACCTCCGGCACGACGACGAGGACGTCCGACAGACTGTGAAGGGCGAACGCGTCTCGACCGGCCGCCGGAAGTACGGCGTCGTCGCCGGCGACGACGCGAAGACGGGTATCAACACGTCGCTCGCCCCCGGCGTGGTCCTCTCGGCGGGCGCGATGACGACGCCCGGCGAGTCGGTCACGCGCGACCGATAGTCCCCGGAAGACCCCTGGCGGACGGCACGTATGCTCGTGCCATGACATGTCCCTTCGCGCGGCGGACCGTCCTCCGTCGCGCCGCCCTGACCCTCCCCCTGTTCGCCGGATGTTCGCTCCCGAACCGGGCCGACGGGACGGCGACACCCGCGAGTTACACCCACTTCGAAGCGACGCGGACGACGGGGTCGACCTGACCGTCCGGACTCAGCGGTCCACGTCGCCCATGATGGGGTCCAGACTGCCGAGCGTCGCCACGAGGTCGGGGACGTACTCGCCTTCGGCCATCTCGGGGAGCGCCTGCAGGTTCGAGAACGACGGCCCGCGAATCTTGAAGCGGGCGGGTTTGTCGGTGCCGTCCGAGCGGATGTAGATGCCGAGTTCGCCCTTGGCGGCCTCGACGGCACGGTAGACTTCGGTGTCGGCCTCGGGCTTGAGCGTCCGCGGGACGTTCGACTGAATCTCCCTGTCGGACTCCGGCCAGTCCTCCAGCAGGTCGACGCACTGCTCGACGATTCGGGCGGACTGCTCCAGTTCGTGCATCCGGACGAGGACGCGGGCGTAGTTATCACAGCCATCCTCGGTGACGACGTCCCAGTCGAGTTCGGGGTAGTAGCCGTAGGGGTCGTCGCGGCGCAGGTCGTAGTCGACGCCCGATCCGCGGGCGACCGGTCCCGTCACGCCGTAGTCCCTCGCTACTTCGGGGTCCAGACGGCCCGTGTCGACGGTCCTGAGCTGGAATATCTCGTTGGCGGTGAGCAGATCGTGGTACTCCTCGATTTTCGGGGGCAGACCGTCGAGGAAGTCCCGCGTCTCGTCGAAGAACTCCTCGCGGGGTTCGGGCAGGTCCCACGCGACCCCACCCAGCCTGAAGTAGTTGAACATCAGGCGCTGGCCCGTCAGGTCCTCCAGCAAATCTTGGACGAGTTCGCGGTCCCGAATGGCGTACATGAACGTCGCGGTGAACTCGCCGATGACGTCGAGGGCGAACGTCCCCACGGCGAGGAGGTGTCCGAGCATCCGTGAGAGTTCCGCGCTCATCGTCCGGACGACCTGTGCGTACTCGGGCACCTCCAGCCCGGCGAGGTCCTCGGCGGCGCGCGCGTACGCCCACTCGTTGAGCAGTCCGGCACCCGACCAGTCCCAGCGGTCGGGGTACGGCATGATCTGGTGGCGGTAGGTCCCCTGCTGGCACATCTGCTCCTCACAGCGGTGGATGTAGCCGATGTCGGGGTCCACGTCCGCGACCATCTCGCCGTCGAGTACCACCTTCAGGTGGAGGACACCGTGCGTCGAGGGGTGGTGCGGCCCGACGTTGAGGAACATCGTGTCCGCGCCGTCGCGCCGATCGTCCTGTAGGGGGTTGGCGTGTTCGCGGAAGGTGACGACCTGCGACTGCTCGGCGTCGTAGTCGGCCCTGAGCGGGTGGCCCACCCACGTCTCGGGCAGGAGGATGCGCCGCGGGTCCGGGTGGCCGTCGTACTCGATACCGAGGAGGTCGTAGGCCTCGCGTTCGTGCCACTCGGCGGACGAGAAGACGGGCGCGGCCGTCTCGCTGCGTGGGTCGTCGCGCGGGACGGGGACGACGACGCCTACCTCTTCCGTCGGGTCGGCGTACCGCCTGAGGTGGTAGACGCTCTCGAAGCGGTCGTCGTACTCCTGTGCCGTCACGCAGGCGAGGTGGTCGAAGTCGAGGTCGTCCCGGAGCGTCCGAAGGGTCGCCTGCACGTCGTCGGGTCGGACCACGACGGCGGGAGCGTTGCCGTGGACCTCCCATTCGATGGCGAAGTCGGCGAGCGCAGTTCGAAGCGGGGAGGGTACGTCGGCGTCGCGGGAGACCACTGTTCCGTCGGAGCGCATGTGAGTGCTGGCCCCCCGACACCGAGGAGCGTTCTGCCGCACCGACTAGCCCGTTTATCAAGGCTTAGTTGGAAGCGGTCCGACCGGGCGGGACGGATGAAGTCGCTCCACTGTCGTCTCCGGTTCGCCGGCGGAAGCCTGCACCCGGTCCACCGGGCCATCGTGGACCGCGAGTCGCTGACGCGAGACTACCTCTGTCACTGGAACACGGCGGGCGACGGGCCCGACACGTTCGTTTACTTCGTCGAGGGCGACCGGTCGACCTTCGAGTCGGTCCTCGACGACACCGACCTCGTCGTCGACTACGATGTCGCCCCGATCGGGCCGGAACGGTTCTACACGTACGTCAGACAGGAGCATCGCCCCGTAGACGAGGACGTGTTCGGGGCCGTGACGCGGGCGGGGGCCGTCGTCGTCCCCCCGGTAACGTTCGAGGGCGACGGCTCGGCGTCCCTGACCGTCCTCGGCGACGCGACGGCGCTCCAGCGGGTGGTCGACTCGCTCCCCGAGGTGGTCGGCGTGGACGTCCGGCGCATCGGGCGGTACACCGGCGGTCCGGGCGCGTTCGACCCCGGCCTCACGGCACGTCAGCGGGAGGCCGTCGAGCGAGCGGTCGACGTGGGGTACTACGCGACGCCGCGGACGGGGTCGGTCGCAGACGTGGCCGAGGAACTCGACTGTGCCCCCGCGACGGCCGCCGAGCACCTCCGGAAGGCCGAGACGGCGATCGTCGAGGCGCTGGTCGACTCCGCCCGGGGACCCTGACCGGGGGGCGAGTCGGCCGAACTCCCGGCGTTCGGCAAAAAGCCGCGGCGACGCGGGGACTAAGTTACGGGGTACCCTTGGCTCGACAACGATGGACGTACGAGCCGAGCGACTGACGCATCGACTGGTGAGGGGGGTGACGGCGAGATGGTCGACCCGACGTCGGATCTGAACGAGGACGTCGACGAGGACGAGGCACCGCGCTGTGCGGTCTGTGGCGACCCGGTGGTGAGCGCGGACCACCGCGTGGTCACGTGGGTCGAGGAGGGGAGCGCTCGAACCGAGCACTTCTGCGATGCGACCTGCCGAGACGAGTGGGACGGACCCTGACCGGTCGCTCCGTCGGGCGGACTACTCGTATCGTGTGGATGTCACGGGGACCGACGAGCGGTACAGCTATTATGGCGCTGGTCGTCGGATGGAGTGGCTTCCGAGGGAGCGACGTTTCGGGAGCCAGCACCGGCACGCGCCGGGAGTACCACCTGTGAACGGCCGTACCTGAACCCGGACCCCACGACCGGGTTCTACGTACGTTCCGACGTGCATCCGGTCCGTCCCCACGACGGGTTCTTCGGATGCACTCTCCCTCGACGAGCGACGGCGCCCGAAAGGGGGACGCTAACCGTCCGAAAGCAGTCGTCGCCCCTCCTCGCGGTGATATCGTCCGACCGGTTGGGCACCGAGTAACAATGTCCTCAGAGGCCGTCCGTGTACCTGTGATGGACACGCCCATCGTCGTGCTCGTCCTCTCCGCCATCCTGCTGGAGTTCGTCGGCTTCGTGGGAATCGCGAGCGGGCGGATGGGCGTATGGACCGCGGTGAGCCTCTGGACCGTCGCGCTCGGACTCCTCGTCACGGCGCGACTGGTCGAACACCTCGCCGAGTCCGGTCCGCGGCGAGGACAGCCCGGTCGCGGCGTCTGAGAGGGGGACGCGGTCGCTCTCTCAGTTCTCGATGAACTGGCTGGCGATGGCGAGTACCTGCTCCATGCTGCGAGCGGGGTCGAAGGCACCGCTCCACGGCGCTCGCTGGTTGAGGACGCCGAGGTAGGCGGCGTGGCGCGCCTCGACGCTGTGGATGGACAGCGCCGCCTTCAGAATCTCCTCGTTCTGAATCATCGGGGCCGCGCCCGCGTACGCGGAGACGCCGACGTTCTCGATGGTGTGTGCGAGGGCGACGAACTCCTCGGGCGTCTGGTACGGGAAGGTGAACTCCGGGATGTCCGCGGGGGTGCCACCGACCTTCTCGATGGTCGCCCGGAGCGCGTCGGCGTGTTCGCGCTCGTGCATCCCGATCTGTTCGAGGAACTGGTAGGTGCTGTGCTGGACGGAGAGGTCCTGGAAGACCTCGCCGCCGACCGTCCCCTCGTTCTCGATGTCCTCCAGTTCGTCGAACGTCTCGAGGGCCTCCGCGTAGTAGTGGGCCTCAAGTTCCTCGAGCGTCAGCGCGTAGTTGAGGATGTCGACGTCGCTGACCTCGCCTGCGTGGTCCTCGGCGGCCGCCCCGCCACTGCCCGCGAACGAGAGGAGCGCCCCGCCGACGCCCAGTTTCGCCGCACTCGACATGAAGCTCCGCCGGTCGGTCAGGAGGTCGCTCGCGTCGCCGACGATGTTCTGTACTAGTTCGTGGCCGGTTGGTCCGTTGGTGTCGTCCATAGTGGGGGTGCGCCGATGCGCGTCTGTACAGTCGAATATCGACTAATAGAGCGTTTGCCGAACTCCCACCCAATTTCGTTCGTAAAAGGAGCGAATATACTCCCTAATTATTGAATGTTCTCGAAATGGGGTGTATCAGTCCCACGTCGTCCACGTGAGAAAGAGGAGACCGCCGAACTCCATGGCCCGCAGGCCGAACAGGGTCAACTGGGCCGGGCGCGGGACGGCCTGCGGGTCGGAGACCCACGCGCTGAGGGTGGGTTCGAGGACGAACAGGTAGAAACCGACGGCGTTCTCCCCGAAGAGGAAGAGGGCGAACAGGGCGAGACCGAGCGTGTGCTTCGAGCGGAACCGGAGGTAGTTGCGCCCCCAGACGTAGCCGAGGGCGACGAGGAGCACCAGGTTCGCGGCGAGGAGCACTCGCATCAGGTCGATGAGCGCGCTCATCGTTCGTCACGACTCCGTCCGTCTTGATACGCTGTTTCCCAAATCTCTCCCATGTCGGTTCCAGTTCTCATGTCTCGGGGTCCTCGCGTCCCCCGTCGGTACTGTCTGCACCCTCCGGGGGGGTTCGTTCTTCCGATTCGTCCGCGACTTCGCCGAAGATGGCCTCCACGACGTCCCAGTGGGCGCGCGCCTGACCGGACGGGACGTAGACGGCCCCGTAGTCGTCGCCGCTGGAGGTGACGACGCCGTTGTCGACGAGGACGTCGAGGTGGTGGCGGACGGTCTTGTAGTCGAGGTCGAGGTCCTCTGCGAGCCTGTTGGCGTTGCGAGGGCGCTCGTCCAGCGTCCGGAGGATGCGTACGCGGTTGGGACCACCCCGGGTGCCGGTGAGCACGTACCAGAGGACCGCCTCCATTGACGGTGGCTGCGTGGCCCTCCCTCAAAGAGATTCGTCTTGTGGGATTCGGGAAACGGAAACCCTCCCGACGCCCGCGGGTCCAGTGGTGACGGACCGGTCGAGTACGGCCGGTGGCCAAGTGCAGTGTCACCGGAGCGGGTGCGGAACGCCGAATCGGACGCCGAGAGGCGTTCGACGCTTGGCATCCTTCCGCATTAAATTGGTGTTACTTCAGGCTGGGCACACGCGACGAATTGACCGAGGGCGAGTCGGCGATGGGGTCAAGACTTTAGCGGCTCGCTCGCGCGTACCCGATATGGCAACCGTCGTGACCGGGACGGTACCGGCAGGGGAGTTCGCGCTGGAACGCACCCTCTCGTCCGTCCCCGACGTGGAGTTCGAGTGCGAGCGGGTAGTCGAGTCGGGCGGAGACATCGTGATGCCCCTCACCTGGGCGCGCGCGGACGACCCGGAGGCACTGGAGGCAGCACTCGCCGACGACCCGACCGTCGAGGAGGTGTCGCTCCTCGCCGAGTTCGAGGAGGAGCGCCTCTACCAGATGAACTGGGTCGACCGGGTCCAGCTCATCGTCCAGATGATAACTAACGCCCACGCGACGGTCCTCGAGGCGTACGGGAACGGCGAGGAGTGGACCCTCCGGGTGATGTACCCGAGCAGGGACGACCTCTCCGCGACCCACGAGTTCTGTGACGCCCACGGCGTCACGTTCGACGTCGAACGCATCCGCGAACTGGAGGGCGAACCCGCCGGACGCTACGGGCTGACCCGCGAGCAGTACGAGGCGCTCCGGACCGCCCACGAGGCCGGCTACTTCGCGGTCCCGCGCAAGACCAACCTCGACGACCTCGCCGACGACCTCGGTATCTCCCATCAGGCGCTCTCAGAACGCCTCCGTCGCGGCGAGGACGCCCTTCTGGAGGCGACCCTCCTCGTCGGGTCGACCCCCTGGCGGACCGACTGACCCGCTCGCCGTCACCCCCGACCTCCCCTCGGTCTCCTCCGCCGTCGCGAGTCCAACCCACGACGACCCCGACACGTAACCGTCGACGGTTTCCCAACGGCTTTGTCGTACCCCTCCGTGGTTGCGCCATGCGCCGACGTTCCGTGCTGGGTCTCGCCGGCGGTGCCGCGGCGACCCTGACGGGGGGTGCGCTCGCAAGCACCCTCGGCGGGGAGTCCACCCCCGACGCCCCCGAGGCCCGTGCGCTCGTCGCCGGGAGTCTCCTCCGCGTCGCACGGTCAGTCCCCGACGGCACCGTCGAGGCACACGGCAGTGCGGCGGTCAATCGACTCGTCCGCGAGGGTGCGCGCCGCCCCGACGCGGTGGCGCTCGCCGACCCCGTCCTCTTCGAGGGGGTCTGTGACCAGGCGACGCTGTTCGCGACGAACGCCCTCGTCCTCGCCTACGACCCCGACGGTCCCCACGCCGACGCGATTCGGACGGACTGGCGGGCCGTCGCGGACCCGGGGGTGCGCGTGGGCCGGACCGACCCCGAGAATGACCCCCTCGGCTACCGGACCGTGATGGCGATGGACCTCGCCGGCCTGGGGGGTGCCCTCGACGGGTCGGTCGTCCTCCGCGAGGTGGACCTCGCGAGCGTCCTCGCCGGCGGGCGACTGGACGCCGCCTTCGTCTACCGGAGCATGGCCGTCCAGCACGACCTGCCGTCCGTCCCCCTCCCGGCGGATATCGACTTCTCGGACCCGGACCGCGCGGAGGCGTACGCCGACGCGAGCTACGACCTTCCGGAGCGGACGGTCCGAGGTGCGCCCATCAGGTACGGCGTTGGTGTCCGCACCGACAGGGGGACGTCGTGGGCGCGCCGCCTCGCCACCGGGACGGACCGCCTCCGCGAGGCGGGGTTCACCGTCCCCGACGGCTACCCCCGGGACGTCCCGGTGGGGTAGCGCGTCACTCCACCTCGCGCCCGCCCCAGACGAGTTTGTCGGGGATGCGCACCGTCGTGTCGCGCTCGACGGTCAGCTGACAGGAGAGTCGGGGGTAGCCGAAGCGTGCGGCGAGGGTATCGTGCCAGTGGTCGGGCGCGCGCGGCGTCTCGACGCGGACGCCGCAGGTGGCACAGAGCCCCCGCCCGCCGCAGTTCAGGCGCTCCGTGAGCCGCGTGTACGGCGAGAGGCCGGCGTCGAGAAGCGTGCGGCGGAGGTTCGTCCCGACGGGAACCGAGCGGACCGTCACCCCGCCGTCGTGGTGGACGGTCAGCGTGACGGTGGGTTCGTCCATGCCCGCCGTTGGGGCGGGCGGGCCAACCACTTCCCCTCTGCCCGAACCGGGGGAGTTTCCCCCGCTCCACTCCACGACCGACCATGAGCGAGCGCGTGGTCCGCGTGGACACCGACGAGGCCCTGTCGGACGCACTGGCGGTCCGCCACGAGGTGTTCGTCGAGGGACAGGACGTGCCAGAGGACCTGGAGTACGACGAGTGGGACGACGACGACCGGACGGTCCACTTCGTCGCGTACGCGGGGTCGGACGGCGGGACCGACGGGGCGCGCCCCGTCGGCGCGGCCCGCCTCCGCCCGTACCGCGAGGGCGTCGGGAAGGTCCAGCGGGTGGCCGTCCGCGAGGCCGTCCAGGGCGAGGGCTGGGGGCGACGACTGATGGACGAACTGGAGGCGGTCGCAGGGGCCGAGGGCTACGAGCGTCTGGAACTCGACGCCCAGACCCACGCCGTCGGGTTCTACGAGCGACTGGGCTACCACGTCACCAGCGAGGAGGAGTTCCTCGACGCCGGGATACCACACCTCGCGATGGCGAAGGCGCTCCGAAACTGCTGAAAACGGGGGCCGCGGTCGCCGTCAGTTCTCGGTGCGGATGCGGTACTCGTCGCGGGCGGCCTGCAGCGCCGAGGCGAAGATGGCGAGGTAGTCGACGACGTCGAGGTCCTCGAACCGGCCGGACGTCGCGGAGATGCCGCGGTTCTTCGACGTCTTGACCGACAGGCCGCTGTCGTCGCTGTCGTCCTCGTCGGTCGAGGTGGCGGTCGTCTCCTCCTCGTCCTCGTCCTGCGTCGAGACGGTGTCGATGCCGCGTTCCTCCTCGTGGTCGGCATCGACGTCGGGGTGCTTGACGTCGCCGCGTGCTGGTGCCTCGGCCTCGGCCGAGGACCCGCTCCCGCGCTTCAGTTTCGCGAGCACGGCCAGCACGGCGAGTACCGCGACGAGGCCGACGACACGTTTGACCGTGCCGCCGCCGCTGGTTTCGATGTCCTCTATCTCCAGGTCGTCTGCCACGTCGCTTCCAGTCATACTCAGGTCACTCGGTTCACAAGGCGTCTATTTAGCTTCTTTGCAGGCAGAGACAGCTCACCCGCTGTGCGCCGCGAGCAGCGTCGAGCCGCCCGTTTCGGTGGGGGGCTATCGCTCGTGGAGGGTGACGCGCACGGGGTCCCGGGGGTGCATCGTGAGCGACGGACGCATCCGGAGTTCCGGCGAGGAGACGAGTTCCATCGAGAACTGCCGGGCGACGGAACTCGTGATGACCTTCGCCTCGACCAGCGAGAGCTGTTTCCCGATACAGTGGCGCGGCCCGGCCCCGAACGGGAAGTAGGCGTACCGGTGGCGGCCCTCGGAGCGCTCGGGGAGCCAGCGGTCCGGGTCGAACGTCTCCGGGTCCTCCCAGTACGTCGGGTCGCGGTGGACCACCCACTGCGGGAGCATCAGCAGGGAGTCCTTCGGGACGCGGTAGCCCCCCAGTCGAACGTCAGTGTTCGTCTGGCGGAACAGCGTGTACACCGGCGGGTAGAGCCGCATCGTCTCCTTCAGCACCCGCTCGGTGTACTTCAGGTCACGCAGGTCGCCCATCGTCACGGGGCGGTCGTCCACGGCTCCACCGGCCTCGTTCGGCCGGCGGCCCCCGCCGAGCACCTCGTCCACCTCCTCGTGCAGTCGGGCCTCCACCTCGGGGTGGGTAGCGATCTGGTGCCACGCGTAAGTGAGCGTCAGCGCCGTCGTGTCGTGGCCTGCCAGCAGCATCGTCATCATCTCGTCGCGCAACTGCCGGTCGGTCTGGTCGCCCATCGCCTGCGCCCGCAGCAGTATCGAGAGCAGGTCCGTCCCCTCTCGCTCGGTGCCGCGACGGCGCTCGATGAGGTCCGCGACGATGCCGTCGAGCGTCGCCAGTGCCGCCTCGTACTCGCGGTTCTCCGGGGTAGGCACCCACGGCGGCGTCAGGAACCGAACCACGTCGGGTTCGAACCGTTCCCCCAGCGGTTCGAGGCTGTCCTGTACGGCGTACACCGTCTCCTCGTCGATGTCCGTCCCGAACATCGCATTGACGATGATCTCGACCGTGAGCCGGGCCATCGGCAACTGGACGTCCAGCGTCTCCCCGTCGGACCACCCATCGAGCGTGGCCCGCGTCTTCTCGGCCATCATATCGGTGAGACCGCCGATACGTCCCATGGTGAACGCGGGCTGGGCGAGTTGGCGTTGCTCGGCCCAGAAGTCGCCCTCGCTCACGAGGAGTCCCTTCCCGAGCAGGGAGTCGACGGCGTCGTCCTGGAAGTCCGCCTTGCGGTACTTCTCCTCCTCCGTGACGAGGACGCGTTCGACGTCGTCGGGGTTCGACACCAGATAGGCGTCGACGGGGCCGAGTTGGAACCGCGCGAGGTCACCGTACGCCCGCCGAACCGCCGTCATAAATCGGAACGGGTTCCGAGCGTACTGGCGGGTGTTCCCCACGACCGGCAACCCGGACGGGCCGGGCGGCTCCGTGTACATACACGAACCACGGGCCGACCGCGAATAAGGGTTGTTCGCGTCGACGTTCCGTCGTGTGGTTCGTGGGGCGACGGGCTCTCGTGAGACTGTTCTCCTTCAGGGCTTTTATCCGATGGCCGAGAGTCGAATCAAACGATGGGACGACTCACGCGACGGAAGTTCACCGGTATCGTCGGAACAGCCGCGGCCGCCGCCCTCGCAGGGTGTTCCGACTCCTCGGACGGCTCCGAAGGTGGAGAGAACAACACGACCGGTGACGGCGGAACGACGGACGGAAACGAGACCACCGCGGGCAACGGTACCGGAAACGAGTCGGGCAACGGCACCGGGAACGGAACTGGTACCGCCGACGGCGGGGTGAGTCTCCCCGAGAACGCCTCGGTCGCGTTCGTCGAACCGGAGGACGGCGCGACGGTCACGAGTCCCGTGCAGGTCGAGATGCAGGCCGAGGGGTTCACCGTCGAACCCGCCGGCGAGGTGAACGAGAACGCCGGGCACTTCCACGTCATGGTCGACGCCGAGGCCGTCCCACAGGGCGAGGTCATCCCGAACGACGAACAGCACATCCACTTCGGCGACGGGTCGACGACGGCCAGTCTGGAACTCGAACCCGGCGAACACACGCTGGTCCTCCAGCCCGGAAACGGCGCACACGAGGCCTACGACGTCACCGACGGGATCACCATCACCGTCGAGGAGGGGCAGAGCAACGGGACGGGGAACACCACCGGTACCGTCTCGGGCAACGGTTCCGCCAACGGATCGAACTGAGTCGCGTCGCTCCGGGACTATCGAACTGTCCGACTGAAAAATCGCCTCTTCTGACGCCGTTACAGCAGGTCTTCGACGTTGTCGGCGACCTCCTCGGGGGTGTCACCCACGGGGACGCCCGCGTCGTTGAGCGCCTCGATCTTCGACTCCGCAGTGCCCGTGCCGGACCCGCTGACGATGGCGCCCGCGTGGCCCATGCGCTTTCCGGGGGGTGCGGTGCGGCCCGCGATGAAGCCCGCGACGGGCGTGTCCATGTACTCGGCGATGTAGGCGGCGGCCTCCTCCTCGTCCTCGCCGCCGATTTCGCCGCACATGACGACCACCTCGGTCTCCTCGTCGTTCTCGAACAGTTCGAGGGCGTCGACGAAGTCCGTCCCGATGATGGGGTCGCCGCCGATGCCGACGGCGGTGGTCTGCCCGATACCGCGCTGGGTCAGGTTGTCGACGACCTGGTAGGTGAGGGTCCCCGACCGGGAGACGAGACCGACGTTGCCGTCCGAGAAGATGTTCCCGGGCAGGATGCCGAGTTTCGCCTCGCCGGGCGTGATGAGACCGGGGCAGTTCGGGCCGACGAGATGCGTGTCGGTCTCCGAGAGGCGCTTGTACACCTTCGCCATGTCCTGCTGGGGGACGCCCTCGGTGATGGCGACGACGAGGTCGAGGTTCGTGTCGAGGGCCTCGAACATCGCGTCCGCCGCGAACGCAGGCGGGACGAACACGACGGAGGCGTCTGCGTCCTCCTCGTGGACGGCCTCGTCGACGGTGTCGTAGACGGGGATGCCGTCGACCTCCTGCCCGCCCTTACCGGGCACCGCGCCGGCCACGACGTTCGTGCCGTAGTCGACCATCTGCCCGGTGTGGAACTTGCCCTCGCCGCCGGTGATACCCTGTACGACCACGCGCGTCTCGTCGTCAACTAGAATGCTCATTAGTTCTCACCTCCCGCGAGTTCGACCGCACGCTGGACGGCCTCCTCGAGGGTCTTCTCGACCTCGATGCGCTCCGTGTTCAGAATCTCCATGCCCTCCTCGGCGTTCGTCCCCGCGAGGCGGACGACGACCGGCTTGGGAATCTCGTCGAAGCCGTCGAGCGCCTCGTTGATGCCCTTGGCCACCTCGTCGCCGCGGGTGATGCCGCCGAAGATGTTGAACACCACTGAATCGACGTTCTCGTCGGCGAACACCATGTCGAGTGCGTTCGCGACGCGTTCGGCCTTCGCGCCGCCGCCGATGTCGAGGAAGTTGGCGGGCTTCCCGCCGTAGTAGTCCACGAGGTCGAGCGTCGTCATGACGAGACCCGCGCCGTTGCCGATGATGCCGACGTTGCCCGAGAGGCGGACGTAGTCGAAGCCGTACTCGTTGGCCTTCGCCTCCAGGTCGTCCTCGGCGGCCTCGTCTTCCATCTCCGCGAGGTCCGAGTGCCGGAAGAGGGCGTCGTCGTCGATGTTCATCACGGCGTCCGCACAGACGACCTCGCGGTCGCTCGTGACCATCACGGGGTTGACCTCGATGTCCGTGGCGTCCTTCGACGCCCAGAGGTCGTACAGCGTCGTGAGGACGTTCGCCACGTCCATCGCGATGTCGCGCTCGACGCCGGCGTCGAAGACCGCCTTCCGTGCCTGATAGGGGTGCATCCCGAACGCGGGGTCGATGTGCTCGCGGGCGATGGCGTCGGGGTCCTCGGCGGCGACCTCCTCGATGTCCACGCCACCTTTCGTCGAGACCATGGCCACGGGTTTGCCCTCGCCGCGGTCCATCGTCACGCCGACGTAGAGTTCGTTCGTGAAGTCGACGGCCTCCTCGACGAGGACGCTGTCGACGTGCAGGCCCTTCAGGTCCATCCCGAGGATGGCGTCGGCGGCCTCGCGGACCTCCTCCTCGTCGTCCGCGAGTTTGATACCGCCGGCCTTCCCGCGCCCGCCGACCTGTACCTGCGCCTTGACGGCGACGGGGTAGCCGATGCGCTCGGCGGCCTCGACGACCTCCTCGACGCTCTCGGCGAGTTCCGACTCGGGGACCGGGAGGCCCGCCTCGGCGAACACCCGCTTCGCCTGGTACTCGTGAAGCTTCATCGGGCGAACGGCGGAGCGGCGCGCGCATAAATCCCGCCGGTTCGGTCACGTGAGAACCTGTCGCGTGTGGAGGGTGAACTCGTTAGATTCCGTTCAAGCCGGTGACTCGCGGAACTCGCGGACGACGCCGACACTCCCCACGATGACACCCACCGCGACGAGGAGGGCCCCCCACATGGCGGGATGTGCGTAGCTGATGACGTTACAGCCGTTGGTGAACTGGATGCCCTCCGGGCCGACTCCCGTGAACGTCGGCGTGTGCGCCCCGGCGCAGTCGGGGAACGCTCCCGACGTGAGCGGGTCCGTGAGGGCGAACAGCACGGACGCCGCGAGCACTCCGACGCCGAACAGCAGCATCCCCCATCGTTTCAGTCCCATACGCCACGCTCGCCCAGCGGGGACTTGAATCCCCTGCGACTACGACTCGTCCACGTCGGCGTACAGCCGCGTCAACGAGCACTCGGGGCAGACCCACGCCTCGACGTCGTACTTCTCCTTCATCCCGAGGCTTCCGAGCAGTCCACCCCGGGCCTCGTCGGAGACGAGTTTCGTCTTGAACCCGTCGTCGGTTCGAAGCTTCATCTCCTCCATCGTCACGCCGCAGTCCGGACAGCGGGGGTCCACGTCCATATCGACGGGGTCGTCGCCGCCGGTGAAAACTCCACCCGTCGCCGTGACTGGCACCTTTTTGCGCCCGCCCGCCGACGCCCGAGTATGCGAGCAGTCCGCTATCACGAACACGGCGGTCCCGAGGTACTGCAGGTCGACGACGTCGAGGCGCCCGACCCGGGACGCGGGGAGGTCCGCGTCTCGATCCGCGCGGCGGGCGTCAACCCCGTCGACACCTACTTCCGCGAGGGCGAGTACCCCGTCCCCGACCTCCCGTGGCAGGGCGGGTCGGACCTCGCGGGCGTCGTGAGCGCCGTCGGCGAGGGCGTCGAGGAGTTCTCGACGGGCGACCGCGTGTTCGGGACGGGCCTCGGGCGGACCGACCCCGGCACCTACGCCGAGGAAGTCGTCGCCCGGACGGACCGCCTCGCCGAACTCCCCGAGGAGGTGTCGTTCACGGAGGGGGCCGCGCTGGCACTCGTCGGCGTCACGGCGTGGCAGGCGTTCGTCCACCACGCGGGCCTCGAACCCGGCGAGACGTGTCTCGTCCAGTCGGGCAGCGGAGGTGTCGGCCACGTCGCCGTCCAGTTGGCCGACGCGATGGGCGCGCGCGTCGTCACGACGGCGAGCGAGAAGTACCACGGGCATCTGCGCGACCTGGGCGCGGACGTGACCCTCGACTACCACCGCGACGACCTGGAGGACGCCATCGGCGAGGCGGGTGCACCCGACGTGGTGCTGGAGACCATCATGAACGAGTACTTCCCGATGGACGCGCGCGTGGCGGCGACGGGCGCGCGCATCGTCGGCATCGGCAACACCGCCGACGAGGCGCCCGTTCCGATGAGCGGCAAGGGGAAGGACCTCCGCTTCCAGTTGATGACGATGTACAACACGCCCGACATCGGCGCGGTCTGCGACCGTCTCGCGTACCTCGCCGAGACGGGACAGGTCGTCCCGGAGATCGCGCGGACCTACCCCCTCGAAGACGCCGCCGAGGCACAGCGGGCGGTGCTGGAGGACAGTTTCCTCGGGAAACTCGTCCTCGAAGTCGAGCAGTAGGGACACCTAGGGTTATCCCGCCGGCGTCCCACCTCGGTGACATGAGCGAGGTGGACTTCGACTTCGACGGGCGGGTTGTCGTGGTGACCGGCGCGAGCGGTGCCCTCGGGAGCGCCATCTGCGAGGCGTTCGCCGACGTGGGCGCGACGGTGGCCGCGACGGACGTGGTCGACCCCGACGACGAGGACGCGCCCCTTGACGCGGGGCGCGAGGGGATACAGTTCTATCAGGGCGACTTCACCGACGAGGACAGCGTCCGGGACACCGTCGAGGCGATCGCCGACGACCACGGGCGGATCGACCACCTCTGTAACGTCGCGGGGTCGTGGCGCGGCGGCGACCCGGTCGAGGAGACTGACGTCGAGACGTTCGAGTTCCTCTTCGACGTGAACCTGAAGACGATGTTTCTCGCGTCGAAACACGCCCTCCCCCACGTACAGGAGACGGGCGGGACAATCGTCAGCGTCTCCGCTCGCTCCTCGCTGGAGGGCGGCGAGGGCGACGGCCCCTACCGGGCGTCGAAGGCCGGCGTCCGCCTGTTGACCGAGACCATCGCCGAGGAGAACAGGGGCGTGGTCCGGGCCAACGCTGTCATGCCGAGCGTCATCGACACGCCGGCCAACCGGGAGATGATGCCCGACGCCGACCACGAGAAGTGGGTCGACCCGGCGGACATCGCGCGGGTCGTCCTGTTCCTCAGTTCGGACGGCGCGACGCCCACGAGCGGTGCGGCGGTGCCGGTGTACGGCGAGGCCTGACTCCGGGGACCCGACTCAGTCCACGGAGCGCTCCTCGGGCGGAACGAACGGTCCCACGCTGACGCTGTAGAGCGACACCGTCGCCACGCGGAGCATGTAGGAGACGAGCACCGTGATTGGGATGGAGACGACGCCCAGCCCGACCGACGTGACCCACGGTCGGAGCGCGGGGCCGACGTTCACCGCGGACTTGGTGTAGGTGAGCGTCAGGAAGACGAGCGTGACGAACGCGAGGAGGCCGAAGTAGACGATCATCCGCGAGAGCTTCGCGAGGTCCTGCTGGATGGCGAGCGTCTTGAAGAACTGCCGGGTGACCGCGACGGCCTTCAGGAGTTCGTGGACGGCCTGCAGGTGGTCGGCGGCCGCCTCCGGGAGGTCCTCGGCGTACTCGTTTCGCAGCCGCTGGGTCGTGACGAGGTTGTCCGCGTAGCCCGGCCCGAGGAGCGTCGAGAGCACCTCCGTGGTGTCGTCGTTCTTCTCGCGCATGTCGCTCAGCCCATCGGCGTACTCGGCGATGACGTCGAGCGACTCCGAGAGGTCCTCGTTCGCGCCGTCGGTCGCCTCCCGGACCCGCTCGGTTCGGTCGCGGATGGTCTCGCCGATGAGCGCGAGGAACTCCGCCGGGTTGCTGGGACTGGCGGGCACGTCGGCCAGTCGCTCCACCTCGTCCCGGAAGTCGATGGTGCCCGACAGCCGGTCCGAGAGCTTGTCCGTCGAGCCGAACACCCGCGAGAGGATGAGCTGGTTGATGGAGAGCGTCACCGTGAGGACCGTCAGGAGCCCCGAGGTGAGACCGCTCCCCGTCAGCGTCGGGAGGTTCGAACCGCTCCCGACGCCGACGTACCCCGTCACGACGAGTGCGTAGACGATACCCCCCACGAGCGCCGACAGTGCGAGACCGATGAGGAGGCGGTTGCCGTCGAGCAGGAGCCACTGCCGGGCACTGTCGATGGGACCGCCGGTGTCGCGGCCGACCGTCGACGAGGCACCGGTCCCCTCGAAGTCGCTCGTGTCCATTGCCGGACCGACTCGGTCGAAGGGTAAAAAGGCGGACCCTGCCCCGGCGTGCCTATCCGTCGGTTCGCCGCCGACACGGTTCGTACACATTTTTCAACGACCCCCTCGTTGGCGGGTGACATGGCAGAACGAGAGACGTGGGCGACGCGCGCGGGGTTCATCCTCGCCGCCATCGGGAGCGCCGTCGGACTCGGCAACATCTGGCGGTTCCCCTTCCAGACGGCGGAGAACGGCGGGGCGGCGTTCCTCGTCGTCTATCTGGTCGCGGTGCTCCTCATCGGCATCCCGGCACTGCTCGCCGAGTTCGTCATCGGCCGCCGGGCGAACATCAACGCCATCGAGGCGTTCAGCAAGTTGAACCGACCGCAGTGGGCGTTCATCGGCGCGCTGGGCGTCGTCGGCAGTTTCTGGACGCTCTCGTACTACAGCGTCGTCGGCGGCTGGGTCATCCGATTCATCTACGCGACGGGGACGGGCGCGGCCTTCGCCGCCCCCGGCGAGTACTTTGGCACCGTCGCCTCGGGGACGGGAGCCGTCGCGCTCCACGCCCTGTTCATGCTCCTGACGATCGTCATCGTCGCCTTCGGCATCGAGCGCGGTATCGAACTCGCGACGCGCCTGATGGTACCGAGCATCGTCGTCCTCCTCGTCGGTCTCGCCGTCTACACCGTCACGCTCCCCGGGGCGGCCGGCGGTTACGACTTCTTCCTCACGCCGGACTTCGGGGCAATCGTCGCGAACGCGGGCACCGTCATCCCCGCGGCGACCGGACAGGCGCTGTTCTCGCTGTCCGTCGGGTTCAGCGTCATGATAACGTACGCCTCCTACCTCGGGGCCGACGACAACCTCGGGGCGGACGGCCTCACCATCGCCGTCTCGAACGCGTTCGTCGGCGTCCTCGCGGGACTCGTCGTCCTTCCCCTCCTGTTCGTCGGCGGCATCGTCCCCGGCACGGAGTCGTTCCCCGCGGGCGGCGGCGCGGGCGCGGTGTTCATCGCGCTCCCGACGGCGCTCGCGGACCTCCCCGGTCCGCTCGGGCAGGTGGTGGGCGTCGTCTTCTTCGGCACCGTCCTCATCGCGGCGCTCTCCTCCTCGATTAGCCTGCTGGAGGCCGTCGTCTCCTACCTCGTGGACAACTACGAACTGCCGCGCGCCCCGACCGCACTCGGGCTGGGGAGCGTCATCTTCGTGCTGGGCATCCCCTCGGCGCTCAGCCTCGGGTGGCTCGACTGGTTCGACGGCATTGCCGTCACGTTGTTCCTCCCGTTCGCCGTCCTGCTGGTCGTCCTGTTCGTCGGCTGGGTCATGGGACAGGAGGCCGTCGACGAGATTCGACAGGGCACCGGCGGCGTCGGGTCGCTCCCCGTCGTCTGGTTGTGGGCGCTCCGGACGGTGGTGCTCCTCGGCATCGTCGTCGTCGTCGCCCTGAACCTGAACGACCTCTTTCTCACGCCGAACTCCGGGTACTACATCGTCCCCGGACCGCTCCGCTGACGGTCCGCTGCTGTCGCGGGCCGCGGTTCCTCGATTGCGCCGAGCGTACCCGCTTTACACGACGAGTCCCTACGAGGGCCGATGAGCGCCTCCGCCTACCGGCCCGGCTACTGCAACATCGGCCGGGCGGAACAGCGCAAGCGGTACCACTACGCGCTGGCCAGCTTCCTCGTCGCGGTCGTTTACGCCGCCAGCGTCCTCCTGACGTCGGTCCCCACCGAACTTCTCCTCGGGGCGTTCGCTCCCCTCGCCCTCGGCTGTGAGTTCTTCGTGCAGGCGCGCACATAGTTCTGCGTCCGGTTCGCGTTGCTCGGGCACTACGATTTCAGCGAGTCCGGCGGCGAGTCGGGCACCGTCGACGCCCCCGCCGACCGGGAGGCCGACACGCGCTACGCCCTCCGAATCACCGTCTTCTCCGTCGTCGCCGCCGCCGTCCTCACGGGGGCCATCTACCTCCTCGCGGGCGCGCTCTGAGCCGCGTCACTCGCGGGACGCGTGCGGGTGGACCGACACCCGGCGCTCGCGCGGACCGTCGCACTCAACGAGGAGGACCGACTGCCACGTCCCGAGGTCCGGGCGGCCGTCGCTGACGGGTACCGTCACGTCGCGCCCGAGGAGCATCGAGCGCAGGTGGGCGTCCGCGTTCGAGTCCAGTTCGTCGTGGTCCCACTCGCCCTCGGGCGCGAGCCCGGAGACGAACCGCTCGATATCACCGACCAACCGCGATTCGGCCTCGTTGAGCGTGATTCCGGCGGTGGTGTGGCGGACGAAGACGGTGGCGAGGCCGTCGTACCCGTCCGGGAGGGTGGCGGCGACGCGGTCGGTCACGTCCACGACCCGCACCCGACGGTCGGTGGAGACGGTGAACTCGGCGGTCATGTCGGACGGTAGCGACTCGGGGGACAAGCCCCTATCGGACGCGCCAGTCGTCGTCGCCGGGGAGGAACCGCCCGAGGTCGACCTCGCGGTGGAAGTCCGTCGACTGGAGGTCGTGGAGCGCCCCGACCAGTCGGTCGTGGTCGCCCTCCTCCCACTCGCCCGGGTCGCGGATGGGGTAGACGAGGAAGCCGCTCCCGAGAATCTCGGTGCCGTGCAGAGCGGTCATGTCGAGGGGACCGGTCGCATCGTCGGCGGTGTAGTTCGCGAGGACGTGGCGCGTCGCCCGTTCGCCCACGGGGAGGAGGACGTGGGCCGCGATGGCCCGGAGTTCGGCGTCGAAGAAGCGTTCCATCTCCACGTAGTCGCGTTCCTCGGGCGTCTCCCCGTCGTCTGGGACGCACATGTGCAGGTACGAGAGGAACGTCCGGTTCACCTCGGGGCGCGGCCCGGCCGAGGCGAGCAGTCCCCCCTCGACGAGCGCTCGCTGGAGACGTAGACCCGCCTCGTTCGTGAACGGCACGCGCAGGGCGGACTCGGGGGCCGAGTCGTCGTCGGAACGAGCAGTCGCCACGGTGGCGCTCCCCCCGTCGGGGCTGGTCCCCGTCGCGGCCCCGCCGTGGACGCCGGGGTGGTCGCCGACGACGTGGAACTCGGCGTTGGCGTCGCCGTAGCCGGGGACGAACGCCTCGCAGGAGGGGCGCATCCCGAACGGGTTGCTCGTGCGGTCGGTGACGTTCTCCACGCCGGTGTGTGGCGTGCGGGATAGAAAGCCGGTGTGGTTCGGCGGGGCGGCCCGACGACCACTCAGTTCTGGTCGTCGGTTATCTCCTCGGCGCTCCGCTCGGAGGCGGGCCGGCCGTCGTCGGGCCCCTCGTCGTCGTCCTCGGCCCGTTCGCGGGCGAGTTCGTCCGGGACGGGTTCGGCCCCGGAGAGCGCGCGGCCGTCCGCGGTGTCCATCGCCCGGACCGCGTAGTGGGCCGCCGTCGGCGGGACGTACACCGTACACTCGACGTCACGCTGTTCGTCTGCCGCGAGGGCGCGCTGGTAGTGCTCGACGGTCCGGCAGACCGCACCGCCCTCGTCGTAGAACGAGAGGACGACGAGGGCGTCGGAGTCGTCCCCGCCGTTGACGAGCGTTCCCCTGAGGACCGCCGTCTCCCCCTGCTTGTCGGCCACGTCGATGGCCACGCCGTTGTGTTCGAGGCGGACCCGCGAGAGGGTCAGCGTCTCGCTGCCGGCCTCGCGGTTGGTGCGGTACTGCTGGATGCGGTTCTGGATACCCTGCGCGTACTGGTCGGCGGTGCTCCCCTCCTCGAGGGCCTCCCGGAGCGAGAGCACCGTGTTGTCGATGTCGTCGAGGACGCCCTCGCGGCTCTGCTGGTCGCCTCGCTCCTTGAGGCGGTCGAGTTGTTCCCGGAGCCGAGCGACGTGCTCGGACACGTCCACGCCCACGTCCGGGTCGTCTCCCCCACGGTCGTCGGTGTCTACCTCGCGTTCGATGTTGTCGATGGCGTCACCGAAGTCGACGAGTGGCGGCAGGTCGTGCTCTCGTGCCATGGGTCGCGGTACTCGCGACTGCCGGATAGGGCTTCGGCCTACCTCCGTCCGTTCCCGGTATCCTTTTGCAGAGGGTGTGAGAAACCCACGCCAACCAATGACGATGCAGGAGCGGATCGAGGAGTTGCGCGAACGCAAGGAGCGGGCGGCGCTCGGCGGCGGCGAGGACCGCATCGAGGCACAGCACGACCGCGGGAAGATGACCGCCCGCGAGCGCATCGACTACTTCCTCGACGACGGCACGTTCGAGGAGTTCGACCAGCTCAGAACCCACCGGACGCACAAGTTCGAGATGGAGGAGAAACAGGTCGAGGGCGACGGCGTCGTCACCGGCTACGGCGAGGTGGAAGGTCGGACGGTGTTCGTCTTCGCCCACGACTTCACCGTCTTCGGCGGGTCGCTCGGCGAGGTGTTCGCCCAGAAGGTCTGTAAGGTGATGGACCGCGCGATGGAGGTCGGTGCGCCCATCGTCGGCCTGAACGACTCGGCGGGCGCGCGCATCCAGGAGGGCATCGACGCCCTCGCGGGCTACGCCGACGTGTTCCACCGCAACCAGATGGCCTCGGGCGTCGTCCCGCAGATTTCGGCCATCATGGGGCCGTGTGCGGGCGGCGCGGTCTACTCTCCCGCCATCACGGACTTCGTCTTCATGGTGCAGGACACGAGCCACATGTTCATCACCGGGCCGGACGTCATCAAGACGGTCACGGGCGAGGAGGTGGGCTTCGACGAACTCGGCGGCGCGACCACCCACGCCACCGAGTCGGGCGTCGCCCACTTCGCCGAACCCGGCGAGGAGGAGGCGCTGGACCACGTCCGCCGCCTGCTGTCGTACCTGCCCCAGAACAACGTCGAGGACCCCCCGCGCGTCGAGCCGTGGGACGACCCCGAGCGCGCCGACGAGGAACTCGAATCCGTCGTCCCCGACCAGCCACAGAAGCCCTACGACATCACGAACGTCATCGAGGGCGTCGTGGACACGGAGTCGTTCTTCGAGGTGCAAGACCGGTACGCCCGGAACCTCGTCGTGGGGTTCGCCCGCCTCGACGGCCACTCGGTCGGCGTCGTCGCCAACCAGCCACGCGCGAACGCGGGCACCCTCGACATCGACGCCTCGCTGAAGGGCGCGCGCTTCGTGCGCTTCTGTGACGCCTTCAACGTCCCCATCCTCACGTTCGTGGACGTCCCCGGGTTCATGCCCGGCACCGACCAGGAACACGGCGGCATCATCAAACACGGGGCGAAGCTGCTGTACGCCTACTCCGAGGCCACCGTCCCCCTGATGACCGTCATCACGCGCAAGGCCTACGGCGGCGCGTACGACGTCATGGCCTCGAAGCACATCGGCGCGGACGTCAACTACGCGTGGCCCACCGCCGAAATCGCCGTCATGGGCCCGAAGGGTGCGGTCAACATCCTCTACCGCGAGGAACTGGAAGGCGCGGACGACCCCGAGGAGCGCCGCGAGGAACTCATCGACGAGTACCGCGAGGAGTTCGCGAACCCCTACACCGCCGCCGACCGCGGGTTCGTCGACGACGTCATCGAACCGACCGAGACGCGCCGCCGCCTCGTGAAGGACCTGAAGATGCTGCGGAGCAAGCGCGTCGACCAGCCCTCGCGCAAGCACGGGAACATCCCGCTCTGAGGCGGGAGGCCGCCCGCGCCGTCCCCCGGGTCAGCGCGGCCGAAGCGCTGTCGCTACCGCACGACTCAAGTCCCGACTCCGCCAACCCCCGGGTATGACCTCACTCCGCGTGCCTGCGGACGCAGACAGCGAGGAGGCCGCGGCCATCGCCGCCGCGGTACGCGCCCACCTCGCCGCCGAGGAACTGGCCGCCGCCGAGGGCGAGGAGGAGACGTGGGAGGGCCTCCGCTGGGCGTTCGCCGGGCGGGCGCGACTCGACGGCCCCCGCCAGCGTGTCCCACTCGGCGCGCCGACAGACGCGTGGTCCGCCGCGGGTCGCGCCGACCGCTTCTGACTACTCGTCCGTCTCCACGGCGTCGCCGACAGCGATAGTTCCGGACTCGACGATTCGCGCCCGGAGGCCGCCGCGGTGGACCATCGCCTCCCGGATTCCGCGTTTCTCCAGCGACCGTTCGAGGTACGAACACGGCTCGCAGCGTTCGACGCCCTCGCAGACCACCTCGCCCACTCGGAAGCGCCTGCCGACGAGGTGGTCGAGGGCGACGCCCGAGACGGTGACGTTGCGCCGATGCTCGCCCGGCGAGAGCGCGATGTCGTAGTCGCGTTCGACGCGCTCCAGCGTCTCGCGTTCGATGAGCGTGATGTCCCGAGGGATGTCGTTCGCGGACTGCGAGAACGTCCCTCGGTCCTCGAAGTAGCGGTCGCCGCGCAGGCCGCGGCCCGCGACGGCCTCGACCGAGGCCCGTTCCACCACCGGGGCACCCGATTCGGGGGCGACGTGGACGGCCGCTACGGTCCCGGAGTCAGTCATGGCCGAGGATGGGCGAGGGAGGGGAAAACGGTGAGGGTCGCGGTCAGGTCAGACGATGGCCCAGTCGTCCACGATGACGCCGTCGACCCCCGCCTCGCGGAGTCGCTCGACGGTCCGCGGGTGTTTGACCGTCCACGTGTTCACCTCGAAGCCCCCGTCGTGCGCGCGGTCGATTCGCTCCGGGCGCTCCAGACAGAGGCGGTACTCCGGGTGGAGGTACGAACAGCCGAGACGGCGGGCGCGCTCGATGGCCCGCGTCCAGTCGCGGCCGAACCGTCTGACCTCGCGGTGAAAGAGATACGCGAGGGGCAGGTCGCTCGCCTCGCCCACCTCGCGGAGGGCGTCGGGGTCGAACGAGGAGACGAGCACCTCGTTGGGGACGCCGTTGAGGGCGGCGAGGAGGTCGGCGGCCACGCCCGCGTGCTTGCACTCGACGTTGACGCCCACGTCCGGCGGGACCGCGGCCAGCAGGTCCGGGAGGAGGGGGATTCGCTCGTCGGAGCCCTCGACGTAGAGTCGCCGGAGGTGGTCGTACGACCGGTCCGCGACGCGCCCGCGGCCGTCGGTGAGTCGGCCGAGGCGTTCGTCGTGGAAGACGACGAGTTCGCCGGACCCACAGCGTCTGACGTCGACTTCGACCATGTCGACGTGGGGGGCGGCGAGTTCGACCGCCCGGACCGTGTTCTCCGGGGCGCGGGCCGCACAGCCCCGGTGAGCGATACATCGCATACTCTCTCTCCGCCCGCCACCCACATGGCCGCTTCGGACCACGGGAGCGACACACGGGGGCCGAATCGAAGGTACTAGATTTATTGGGCGAGTGCTGATAGACACGGGCATGTTCGAGAAGGTACTCGTCGCCAACCGAGGTGAAATCGCGGTACGCGTCATGCGTGCCTGCGAAGAACTCGGGGTCGACACGGTCGCCATCTACAGCGAGGCCGACAAGAACGCCGGTCACGTCCGCTACGCCGACGAGGCGTACAACGTCGGTCCCGCGCGAGCGGCCGACTCGTACCTCGACCAGGAGGCTATCGTGGACGCCGCGAAGAAAGCCGGCGCGGACGCCGTCCACCCCGGCTACGGCTTCCTCGCCGAGAACGCAGAGTTCGCCGCACTCGTCGAAGAGACCGAGGGCGTCACGTGGGTCGGCCCCTCCAGCGACTCGATGGAGCAGATGGGCGAGAAGACGAAGGCACGGAAGGTCATGCAGGCCGCGGACGTCCCCATCGTCCCCGGCACCACCGATCCCGTCGAGGAGGTCGAGGAGGTCCACGCCTTCGGCGAGGAGTACGGCTACCCCATCGCCATCAAGGCCGAGGGCGGCGGCGGCGGCCGCGGGATGAAGGTCGTCCACGAACCCGACGAGGCCGAAGACCAGCTCACCTCCGCGAAGCGGGAGGGTGAGGCCTACTTCGACAACGACTCCGTGTATCTGGAGCGCTACCTCGAAGCCCCACGCCACATCGAGGTGCAGGTCATCGCCGACCACCACGGCAACGTCCGCCACCTCGGCGAGCGCGACTGCTCGCTGCAGCGCCGCCACCAGAAGGTCATCGAGGAGGGCCCCTCGCCGGCCCTGGCCGAGGACCTCGCCGAGGAGATCCGCGAGTCCGCCCGACAGGGCGTCGCGGAGGCCGACTACTACAACGCGGGCACCGTCGAGTTCCTCGTCGAGGACGGGGAGTTCTTCTTCCTCGAGGTGAACACCCGCATTCAGGTCGAGCACACCGTCACCGAAGAGATAACGGGCATCGACATCGTGAAGTGGCAACTGCGCGTCGCCGCCGGCGAGGAACTGGGCTTCGCGCAGGACGAGGTCGAACTCGACGGCCACGCGATGGAGTTCCGCATCAACGCGGAGAACGCGGCCGACGACTTCGCGCCCGCCACCGGGAAGCTGAAGACGTACGACCCGCCGGGCGGCATCGGCGTCCGCATGGACGACGCCCTCCGACAGGGCGACACCATCGGCGGGGACTACGACTCGATGATCGCGAAGCTCGTCGTCTGGGGCGAGGACCGCGACACCTGCATCGCCCGGTCGAAGCGGGCGCTCGCCGAGTACGAGATAGAGGGCGTCACGACGATCATCCCGTTCCACCGCCTGATGCTCACCGACGAGGCGTTCGTCGCGGGCACGCACACGACGAACTACCTCGACAACGAACTCGACCGCACGCGCATCGAGGAGGCCCAGGAGAAGTGGGGGCCGAAGGCGACCGACGACGACGAGGACGACGAGGAAGTCACCGAACGCGAGTTCACCGTCGAGGTCAACGGCAAGCGCTTCGAGGTCTCGCTCGAAGAGCGCGGCGGCCCGACGCTCCCCGCAGGGGGCGGGGGCGGCGGCGGACAGAGTCGCGGCCGACGCCCCTCTTCGGGCGGGTCCGGGGGCGGCGGTGACGACGGTGGCTCGTCGGTCTCCGCAGAGGGCGAACAGGTCACCGCCGAGATGCAGGGGACCATCCTCTCGGTCGGCGTCAGCGAGGGCGACGAGGTCGAATCGGGCGACATCCTCTGCGTGCTGGAGGCCATGAAGATGGAGAACGACATCGTCGCCGAACACGGCGGCACGGTCACCGAAGTCGCCATCGAGGAGGGCCAGAGCGTCGACATGGGCGACGTGCTGGTCGTCATCGACTGACTCCGGTCACTCACGTCCCGTTCGACGGGACCGCGCACGCTATATCGCCCCCGGACGTCGTCTCCGGTATGAGCGCCGACGCCACCCCGACGGAGGAGGAACTCCGCGAGCGAGTCTCTCGATTCTTGATGCGCAACTTCCCGCAGATAGAGATGCACGGCGGGAGCCACTCCATCCTCGACCTCGACCCCGAGGCGGGGTCGGTCACCGTCGCCCTCGGCGGCGCCTGCTCGGGATGCGGCATCTCCCCGATGACGATTCAGGCGCTGAAGACGAGGCTGGTGCAGGAGATTCCCGAGATTACGGAGGTGCACGCCGAGACGGGCGCGACCTTCGGCGAGACGCCCGCCGGGTTCGACCGCGACACCGTCCCCTTCTGAGCGCCGCGTTCGTCTCGCTTCGCCCCCGCGAGCGACGGCCCCGCCGGACGGACAGCCTCAAGCCCGGACGCCCGGTACCCCCGATATGAACGAGACGCGCCTGCGGGTACTGGAGGCACTCGCCGACGGCCCCGTCTCGGGGCCGACGCTCGCCGACTCGCACGACATCTCCCGGAACGCGGTCTGGAAGCACGTCGAGGCCCTCCGCGAGGCCGGGTTCGGCGTCGAGAGCGAGACCGAGGGGTACTCCCTGACGACGGTGCCCGAGTCGGGAGCGCTCGCGCTGTCGTTCGGACTGGACGCCCCCTTCGAGGTAGCGCACCACGAGACGCTGGACTCGACGAACCGCCGTGCCCGCGAACTCGCGGAGGCGGGCGCGAGCGACGTGGTCGTCGTCGCGGACCGCCAGACCGGCGGACGGGGGCGACTGGACCGCGAGTGGGAGTCGCCGCCCGGCGGCGTCTACCTGAGTCTCGTCTGTCGGCCGGACCTGCCACTCGCGGACGCCCCGCTCTACACTCTCGCGGCGGCCGTCGCCACCACGCAAGCGGCCCGCGAGGCGGGCGTCGACGCGCACATCAAGTGGCCGAACGACGTCGTCGTCCCACGCGGGATGACTGCCAGTCGGACGGAGTCCGACGACGTCGTCGTCCCACGTGATGGACCGGACTACGACAAACTCGCGGGCATCCTCACGGAGATGCGCGGCGAGGCCGACCGCGTCGGGTGGGTCGTCGTCGGCATCGGCGTCAACGCCGACGCCGGGAGCGATGACCTCCCGGCGGGCGCGACCAGCCTTCGCGTCGAGACGGGCGAGCGGGTGGACCGGCGGGTGTTCACCCAGCGACTGCTCGAATCCTTCGACGGACTCCGGGGCGACCCGGACGCGATTCTCGACGCGTGGCGCGAGCACGCCCTCACGCTCGGCCAGCGGGTGCGCGTGGAGACGCCCGGCGGAGAGGTCGTGGGAGAGGCGAGGGACGTCGAACGGCCCGGGACGCTCGTGGTCCGCACCGCAGACGGCGACGTGCGGGTGACGGCGGGCGACTGCGAACACCTCCGCCCCGTCGAGTAGTGGCCGGGGTCAGTCGGCCGATTCGAGGGCGACATCCTTCACGTCGCTCACGCCCGCGCGTCGGACGACGGCGCGGACGACGTCCTGTGCGCCCGCGAGGTTGTCCGAGTCGCCGTCGAGGACGAGGAGTTTCGCGTCGCGGCCCTCTTCTATCAGGCCGCAGTTCAGTCCCGCGACGTCCGCGCCCGCGCGGGTCGCCATCCCGAGGACCTCCCTCGCTGTGACGTCGTACAGTTTCGCCGTGAACTCCATCTCGCGGAACATCGACGGCGAGTTGAGCATCACGTTGTCCGTCCCGAGGGCCACGTCCGTGTGGTCGAGGAGGTCCTCGACGGGCGGGAGGCCCACGTCCGTGACGAGGTTCGACCGGGGGCAGACCGCCGCCGGGATTTCCATCTCCGCGATGCGGTCGAGGTGGTCCGCGTCGGCGTGGACGAGGTGGACGAGGAAGTCCGGGTCGAGGTCCAGCGCGGGGCCGATGTCGCTGTCGTCCACCTCGCCGGCGTGGATGCCGAACAGTTTGCCCGCCTCGCGGGTCTCCTCGCGTTCGGCGTCGAAGGTGGCGTCGTTCGCCCCGCTGGCACCGAAGCCGTCGCTCGCGTGCATCGCCTCGACCGTCTCCCGACCGAGGACGACCGGGTCGATTGCGAGTCCGTCGGCGGCTCGTTCGATGTGGCGAACGCCGTCGACGCCGCCCTCGCGGAACTCGATGCACGCGGCGGTGCCGCCCGCCTGCATGAACGACAGCGAGCGTCGCATCCCCTCGATCAGTTCGTCGGGGTCGGCCGCGCGCAGGAGGCGGTGTTTCAGACCGTCCGGCGGCGCGACGAGTTCTTCGAGCGAGAGGCCGCCGCCGGCCTCTTTGGCGATGGAGTCGCCGATGTGGGTGTGGGCGTTGACGAACGCGGGGCAGACGATATCGGTCGAGTCGGTCGTGGTCTCCTCGACGTCGGCGATACGCCCGTCTTCGACGACGACGCGCCCCTCGACGGGGTCGAAGTCGGGGCCGCGCAGGACGGTCCCCTCGACGTGCGTGGGCATAGTCGAGAGGCGGACGGGGAGGGCTTAGTTCCCGGCGAACTCGTCCAGCGTGGCTGGCCGCCCCACGCGGATGTCGCTGACGAGGGCGTCGAGGTCCAGTCCGAGGACGCGTTCGACGGCGTGGCCGACCGCCTGCATCTCCCCGGCGGGGGCGTAGACGCCGAAGCGCCACTGGTCTTCTTGCACCCGCAGGACGGCCTGCACGAGCGTCGACTGGTTCTCCAGTTTGCGGATGTCGCCGTTGACGACGACGCGACTGGTGGATTCGGGGATGGAGGGCTTGCCCGGCACGTCGAGGACGACCGCCTCGGGGTCGACGCCCGCCGCCTCGGCGATGTCCTCCTCGAAGCGGCGTATCTTCTGCGAGTCGGCCATCAGCAAGTCGTCGTCGACGGCGTCCAGTTCCGCCCAGACCGCCCGTTTGTAGAGGTTCCTCGTGTCCAGCCGTTCGGCGTACTCCGCGGTCGCCTCACACTGGCGGAGCGCGACGGTCAGGTCCCGGTCGTCCATCCGGCGGAGGGCCCCGGCGTCGGTCGCGCCCGCCCGCAGGAGTCGCTGCGCGCCCCGGCGGAGCATCGCCTTCGAGATGCGGGCGACGTGGTGGTTGTAGACGGTCGGGTTCATCAGCGCACGCGCGAGGAGGAGCGACTCGGCGGTCTGGATGTTCCCCTCCGCGAGGACGAGTTCGTCGTCGACGAACTGGAGTTCGCGCACGAGTCGCCCGTGGTCGATGGTGCCGTAGGGAACGCCCGTGTGGTGGGCGTCGCGCACGAGGTAGTCCATCCGGTCGACGTCGAGTTCGCCCGACACCAGTTGTCCGTAGCGCCCGTCGCCGCGCACGAGGTCCGCCACTCGTTCGGGGTCGAGGTCGTGGGCTTCGAGGATGGCCGCCACCTCCCCCTCCCCCAGCAGGTCGTGAATCTCGTCGTGGTAGCGCCCGGTGTGGCGGTAGATGAGGTCCTCCAGGTTGTGCGAGTAGGGACCGTGGCCGGTGTCGTGGAGGAGCGCCGCCGCCCGGATACGCTCGGCGTTGCGCCCGTCGATGCCGAGGTGCCCGAGCGCCTGATTGGCGAGGTGGTACACCCCGAGGGAGTGCTCGAAGCGGGTGTGGTTCGCGGAGGGATAGACGAAGGAGACGGTCCCGAGTTGCCGGATGCGCCGGAGTCGCTGGACCATCGGCGTGTCGAGGAGGGCCTCCGCGACGCCCTCCACCTCGATGTGGTCGTGGACGCTGTCCTTGACGGAGTTCATACGTCGGGTTCGGCGCGTTCGGATAAAAGGGTCAGCACTCGCGGGCCGCGTGGCGGGCGCTATCAGAGGATTCCGCCGTCGTCGGAGTCGTCGTCCTCGCCCGAGGAGTTCGTCACCGACCCGACAGTGTCGTCCACCGTCTCCGACGCGCCGTCGACTACGGTCTCCACCGTGTCACCCGCGTCGGGGGTCGGCGTGGCAGTCGGTGTGGCTGTCGGCGTTGCGGTTGGCGTCGCGGTCGGTGTCGCCGTAGCCGTCGGAGTCGCAGTTTGTGTGGCTGTGGCCGTCGGGGTCGGCTCCGGGGTCGCCGTCTCGGTCTGCTCGTCGGTCGATTCGTCGCCCGTGACCGTCTCGACCGTCGAACTGGTCGCGTCCGTGACGTCGCCGGTCGCGTTCGTCACGTCGTCGGTCGTCTCCGAGACGGTCTCCGTGGTAGCCCCCGTCGACTCCTCTATCGTGTCGGTCGCCCCGTCGGTCGTGTTCTCGACGGTGTCGGTCGTCCCGTCGACGGCCTCCGACGTGTCGTTGGTCACCTCGTCGGTCGTCTCCGAGACGGTCTCCGTGGTGTCGTCGACCGCCTCCGTCGTCTCGTTCACCGTCTCGTCGGCCGCGTCGGTCGTGTCGTCGACCGTCTCGTCGACGGTGTCCGTCGCCCCGTCGGTGGTGTTCGTCACCGTGTTCGCCGCCTCGTCGACCGTGTCCGTGGTGTCGTTCACCGTGTCGTCGACGGTCCCGGTGGTGTCGTTGACGAGGTCCGCCGTCTCGTCGGGGGCGCTCGTCGGGTCCTCGGTGGTGTTCTCGACGGCGTCGGTCGTGTCGTCGACGGTGTCTCCCACCGTGTCGGTGGTGTCGTTCACCGTGTCGCGCACGGTGTCTGTGGTGTCGTTGACCGTATCACCAACCGTGTCCGTCGTGTCGTTCACCGCGTCCCCGACGGTCCCGGTGGTGTCGTTGACCGCGTCCCCGACGGTCCCGGTGGTGTCGTTCACCGTATCGCGCACGGTGTCAGTGGTGTTGTCGACGAGGTCCGTCGTGTCGTTGACTGTCCCGTTGACGAGGTCCGTCGTGTCGTTCACCACGTCACCCACGTCGCCGGTGACGTTCTCGACCGGCGCGGTCACCTCGTCGATGGGGTCGGCGGTGCCGTTCTCGGCAGCGGGGGCGAGCAACTGCTCGACGATGATGCGCGGCACCTGGTCGGGCGGGATGACGAGCGTGATGGAGTCGGCCGTCGCCTCCTCGAAGGCGAGGTCGATGCCCCCGCCGCGGATGGACCCCGTGGAGATGGTGGCGTCCTCGATGCGGAGGCGGACGCGGTCGGGACCGGCCGACTCCACGCAGAGCGTCGAGGACTCGATGCGCTCGGCGGCGATGGAGAACGTCCCCTCGGTCGTGACGGGTTTGGACTGCTCGGCGGCGGCCCGGATGAACAGGTTCGACGCCTCCTGCCGGTAGGCGTCCATCTCCACGTCACTGAGTGGAACCGCGGGGAAACAGCCGAACGCCTCCCGGAGGTCGAGCACCGACTCGTTCCCCGATCCCTCGTCCGTCCCGTTGTCCGACCCGTCGTTCGCCGCGCCGTCCGGCGGTACCTCCTGAGCTGTCGGCGCGGGCTGGGGCTGTGCCGCCGCCGGGACGGACGCGACGAGCAACACCCCGACGACCACGACGACACCGATGGCGGTGATGTGGGAACTCACGGCTCTCTATCCATGACACCACGTGACGGTGCATGGCGATTGCGTGAGGTATGACCGGGTATTTATATCCGTCACTGACGACCCCGAAGGATTAGCCACCACAGTGATACCGCGAACCGACAGAATTGTGATAGCATGCGGTATGTCACGATTTCCATCAGGCCCGAGAAGGGCGGTATCCACCCCGTCGGTACGCTCATCGCCCAGCACGACGGGGTCGTCCGTGAGAAACTCCTCCACGTCGACGCCCTCTTCAACGGCAACGGCGTGCTGTTCTACCGTCTCCGGGGCGACGTCGGGCCCCTCTGCGAGGAACTCGCCGACCACCCGGACGTCATCGCCCACGACGTCATCGACACGCACGAGGGGGCCACGGACCTCTACATCTACGTTCGCCCGGGGTCGCCCGCCGGGACGCTGATGTACGTCGCCCAGAAGTACGCCCTCATCATCGACACCCCGCTCGAGTACACCGACGACGGCCGACTGCTCGTCACCGTCGCGGGGACGCAGGCCAACCTCCGGCAGGCCTACGAGGAGTTCCCCGACAGCGTCGACGTCTCCATCGAGCAGGCGGGCGACTACGCGCCCGGCGAGGACAAACTGCTCTCCGCGCTCACCGACCGACAGCGGGAGGTCCTCCAGACGGCGGTCGACATGGGCTACTACACCATCCCGCGCGAGGCGACGCACAACGACATCGCCGCACAGCTCGGCGTCGCGTCGAGCACCATCGACGAGCACCTCAGAAAAGCGGAATCGCGTCTGTTCACCGGACTGCTCGGCTGACGGGGAGGCGTCGGCTCAGTCGTCCGCCGCCGCTCCGTCGTTCGTCGTCGCGCTCCCGTCCGTCGCAGTCGCGCCCGCCGATTCCTCTCGCGGTGGTTCCCACGCGACGCAGAGCGACCCGCCGAGGATGCCGACGAGCGTCCCGACGACGAAGCCGCCCAGCGCCCCGAAGATGGAGATGATGGCGACCAGTATCCCCGCCGCGCCGAAGAAGCCCGCGAACTGTGGCTGGTAGAGGGCGAACACCCCCGACAGCACCACGAACACGGCGAAGATGAGGCCGACGAACGCGAAGTCCGTCGGCACCAGCGCGAACTTCAACGCGAGGTCGAGCGGGATGATGGCGATGATCAGTCCCGAGAGGACGAGCAGCGAACCCCCCCAGAACGGCCGCTGGCGCTTCCACGCCCCGAACCGCGAGCGGTAGTTCGAGACGGACTGGACGGCCCGGTTGTCGCCGATGGTGTCGGAGATGGTACTCATGTCAGGACCCGTTGGATGCGGCGCAGGCCGCCTGCGGGAAGTCGGCGCGCTGTTCGGGGTTGACCGTGGTGGTGACCTCGGTTCCCGGCAGCGTGATGGACTGGACGAACTGGCTCTGTGCCTTGATCTTCGCGTCGGCGATGACGACGCTCGGCGAGGTGATACTCAGGGCGTCCTGCACGCTCGCGCTGGGCGCGCCAGCCTCGATTCGCTGGCCGTTCTTGAAGGTGAGGTCCGCGCCGATGTACGTCGCCTTCTGGGTCAGGCCGGTGAACTCGGCCTTCTGGTCGGACTTCACCGACAGCCGGATGGTGTCACCACCCCCGGGCATCCCCTCCGGGATGGTGACGTCCTTGTAGAGGTGCAGACCCTTGATGTAGCCCGACTCGATCTGTGCGACCGTCGCCGGGTAGGCCGCACAGTCGCTGTTGTTCTCTATCGTCGCGTACTGGGTGAACCCCTGTCCCTGCAACTCGTCGAAGGTCACGGTGAACCCGCCGACGCCGGCCGTCGGGACGGCCACCGCCACTCCACCGAGGGCGATGGAGGCACCGACGCCGACCAGTAGCACGTTCGCCGCGAGGAACACGACCGCGAACCGCTTCTTGTCCAGTGGCATGGTCTACCGTGAATGATTCCCCAGAGCACGGTAACGCTTCACGGGGCTATTCCCGGTGGTTTAAGTTGTCGCCCACACAACTAAATTAACCACACAGTCATGTATTCAGAATAGTTCAGTTACGACGACGTCAGCCCCCACTCCTCGTCGGTCAGTCGTTCGCTGTGGACGGTCTCGCCGTCACCGAGGACCGACACGTCGAACGCCCCGTCGACTCGCTGGGTCTGGAGTTGCATCGTCGTCACGTCCGCCTGGAAGGTGTGTTCGCGTTCCGAGGGCGCGTCGCCCTCGCGGTCCACGGTCAGGCCGTGGTCCTCGTAGGGGATGCGGGCAGACTCCGCGAGCGTCCCCTCCTCGTTGTACACGTCGGCGGTGATGTCCTCGCCCGTCTCCGTCTCCGCGACGACCAGTCGGTAGGTTCGCAGTGCCATGCACGCCGGGACTCGCGTCCGACGGGTAGTTCTGTGGCCTGCCACGGCCGACAGTCAGATACAAACCCACCACGACGAAATCACCTCCAATGACGACGTTCCTCGCCGGAGGGACGGGGACACCGAAACTGCTCGCGGGGGCGAGCGAGGTGTTCCCGCCCACCGGGACGACGGTGGTGGGCAACACGGGCGACGACGTGGAACTGGGAGGGCACCTCGTTTCGCCGGATCTCGATACGATCCTGTTCATGGACGGCGGCGTCCTCGACCGGGAGACGTGGTGGGGCATCGCCGACGACGGGGGCACGACCCACGAGGAACTCCGCCGCCTCGCCGAGGAGGTCGGACTCGGCGTCGGCCCGCGCTACCTGCCGGAGGACGCACAGACCGCGGGCCGCGACATCGCCCGCTGGCGGCGCTTCTCCGGCGTCGGCGAGTTCATGTACATCGGCGACCGCGACCGGGCGGTCCACATCACCCGGACGAGCCTCGTAGACGAGGGACACACGCTGACCGAGGCCACCCGGACGCTCGCCGACGCCTTCGGCCTCGACCGCGACCTCCTGCCGATGAGCGACGACCCCGTCGCCACCATCGTCCACACCCCCGAGGGGCCCATGCACTTCCAGGAGTGGTGGGTCGCCCGCGGCGGCGAACCCGCAGTCGAGGACGTGGAGTTCCGGGGCGCGGACGACGCCACCCCCACGGAGGCCGTCCTCGCTTCCCTCGCGGACCCCGTCGTCGTCGGTCCCTCGAACCCCGTGACGAGCATCGGGCCGATGACCGCCATGGACGAGTTCCGGGCCGCCCTCGACGACACCGCAGTCGTCGCCGTCTCGCCGTTCGTGGGCGACCGGGTGTTCTCGGGACCCGCCGCGAAACTCATGGAGGCGACCGGTCACGAGGCGTCGACGGCGGGCGTCGCCGAGGCGTACCCCTTCGCCGACGCCTTCGTCCTCGACGAGGACGATCCGACCGACCTCGACCGACCCATCGTCCGCACCGACACCGCCCTCGACAACGGCGAGGACTCCGAACGCGTGGCGCGGGCCGTCGCGGGCGCACTGGAGGTCGTCGCGCGATGAGCGGGGTCGATTTCTCGCCGCGCGTCGCCCTCGCCAGTCTCTCGGGCGCCGCGGACGCCGCGTGGGCGCGCGCCGCGAGCGAGTACGCGGGGTGTGCGTTCCTCGGCGGCCTCTCCCTCGACGGTCCGACCCGCGAGGCCGCACGCGCACTCGTCGCCCGCGACCGCGACGAGTTCCTCCCCGAGGACCCCGTCGCGTTCGTCGACGCGCAACTGACCGCGGCCGACGACCTCCCGATGACCCTCGGGGTGAACGTCCGCACGACGACGCTCGCGCCACTCCGCGACGTCGCCCGTGTCTGTGACGACCACGACGCCCTCCTCGAGGTGAACGCCCACTGCCGACAGGACGAGATGTGCGCGGCGGGCGCGGGCGAGACCCTCCTCCGGGACACAGACCAACTCTGCGAACAGGTCGCCGCCGCCAGCGAGGCGGGCGCGACGGTGAGCGTGAAGGTCCGCGCCGAAGTCGAGGGCGTCGACCTCCCCGCCCTCGCCCGGCGACTGGACGACGCGGGCGCGAGCGTCCTCCACGTGGACGCGATGGACTCGGAGTGGACAGTCAGTGACATCGTGGAGGCGTTCGACGGGTTCGTCGTCGCCAACAACGGCGTCCGCGACCGCGCGACCGTCCGGGAGTACCTCGCCCACGGCGCGGACGCGGTGAGCGTCGGGCGGCCGAGCGACGACCCGCGCGTCCTCTCGCGCGTGCGAGAGGCGGCCGACGACTGGTTCGCGGAGCGCGCCGACGGGGAGAACGAAGGGGGGCCGAGGGCGACCCGATGAGTCGCCGGAGCCACGCCCAGCACGCGGAACTCGCCCTCCTGCTGGAGGTGACGGGGACGCCGAAACCTGGCAACGTGGACCGCCAGCGCGACCACGACGACCTGCGCTTCGAGCACTTCGTGGCCGGCGCGGTGGGGAGCGCCCCCGGCCTGCGCCTCGCGGCGGGGAACGCCTCCCTCGGCCTCGCCTTCGAGCGCGGGGTGTTCGGCATGGCGGACCAGACCGCCGGCAACACGCAGTTCGGCGCATTACTGCTGCTGGTCCCCCTCGTCCGGGCGGCGAGTCGCGGGTCGCTCGACCGAGAGGGCGTCGAACGGGTCGTCGAGTCCACCACCGTCGCCGACGCCTGCGAGTTCTACCGCGCCTTCGAGCACGTCGACGTGGCCGTGAGCGACCCGCCCGGAGACCTCGCCGCCCTCGACGTGCGACGCGGGAGCGAGGCGATTCCGGCACTCCGGGGGCGCGGCCTGACCCTCTCGGACCTCATGGCCGAGAGCCGCGAGGTGGACGGCGTCGCCGAGGAGTGGGCGGCGGGCTTTCCCCGGACGTTCGAGGCCGCGGAGTGGATTCTCGACGACGAGAGACCCGTCCCGGACCGGGCCGCGCGAGCGTTCCTCCGACTGCTGGCCGACCGGCCGGACACGTTCGTCGAGAAACAGCGCGACGCGGCGACGGCCCGCGAGGCGACCGAACGGGCACGGGCAGCGCTCGCGGGGGAGACGGACCCCGAGGAACTGGCCGAGGCGTTCGTCGCCGAGGGCGTCAACCCCGGCACGACGGCTGATCTGATCGCGGCGGCCCTCTACGTCGCCCTCGAACGGGGGCTGGCGGTATGACCGACGGCGAGTCGAACGCGCTCGCGGGGTGGCCCGTCGCGTTCGAGGGGGTCGTCGAGTCCGTCGTGACGACGCTCGGCCCGAACGGGCGCTGGAACGTCGCCGCCCTCGGCTTGCACGCACCCGACGCTGACGGTCCCGCCACGGCGCGCACGTGGGGGCGCACCCGGACGTGGCGCAACTTCCGCGACCGCGGCGAGGGCTACGTCCAGTTCACGCGCGACCCGGTCGACTTCGTAGAGGCCGCGTGTTCGGTCCGCGAGGCGGACGACCCGGTGCTCCCGAGTGCCGACGCGTGGGCGCACGTCACCGTCGACTCCGTCGACTCGGGCGAGGACGGCGGGACGACGTGGGAGGAGTGGGCGCTCTCGCCGGTCGAATCGGGCATCGAGCGACGGGTCGTCCCCGTGACGAACCGGGCGCACGGGGCGGTGGTGGAAGCGACCGTCGCGGCCTCACGGCTCGACGTACCGAGGTACGACAGCGAAGAACTCCGCGAGCGCATCCGCTTTTTCGGGGAGGTCGTCGAACGGTGCGGCGGCGCGCGCCACCGCGCCGCGTGGGAGCGCTTCGAGGAACTGGTCGACTGGCGCTAGACGGCCTCGACGTCGGTGTCGGCCCGCCGGTAGCGGTCCAGTCGCCCGTAGCGCTGGAAGTTCCCCCCGTCGTCGAGGTACACCTCGTATCGCCCGAGGATGTCCTCGGTGTCGGGGACCGCCGAGCGCTCGACCACCTCGACGACGGCCCGCCAGCCGTCGTCGCCGTCGGCCCCGATGGCCACGACGGCGTCGAGGGGGTGGCCGATGAGCGCCGTCGCGTTGGCGCGGACGGTGTCACGTATCTCGATGAGGCCGACGTCGCCGTCCGCGTCGCCGGACTCGTCGGTATCGGACTCGTCGGTATCGGACTCGTCGGTGTCCTCGTTCATGTCCTCACTCTCGCGCTCCTCGTCCGTGGAGCTATCGGTCCCGTCGGCGCCACCGGACTCGCTCGACTCCTCCGACCCGTCGGACTCGTCGTCGACGGTCGGGTCGTCCTCGTCGTGCTGGTGGCAGAGACCGTTCTCGCGGGCGGGACGGGAGCACCGCTCGCCGCCCTCCGTGAGCGCCCGACACTGCTCCGTGTCGTCGGCCATCGCTCAGGCCGCCCGCGGTCGGCTCATTGTGCCGAGTGTTCGATTTCGGCCGCCCGCGGCGGGATGGCCTGCGTGCCAGTCTCGAGGTCCTGGAGGTCCTCCAGTTCCCCGGACTGGCTCGCTTGCTCGACCTTCGCGATCTGTTCCGCGTAGTGGATGAACGTGTCGACCGACGCCGCCACGATACGGGCCTCCACGGTCAGAATCTCGATGCCGACCACCGAGACGCGGGCCCAGATGTCGATGACGATGCCTTTGTCGAGGATGCGGTCGAGTACCTCCGCCAGACTCGCCGTCCCCGGTGTCTGCTGTACCATCACTGTCCGAGTGACGGAGAACCGGGATGGTAGTTCTGCCTGCACAGTACGATTAGTCGCGGACGAGTACAGTTCTCTGGGGTGTCTATTTCCTCGCCCGCTTTCATCTGCGGGCCGGGGGTTTTTATCCGCGAACGGAGAAGGCTTCCGCGATACACCCCAGCCCACCATGAGCGATTCACATCTCTACACGTACGGGGTGGTCGAGGACGACGACCCCCTCGACCTCTCCGTCGACGGCGTCGAGGGGGCCGACCGTGTCTACACGGTCAGCCACGGCCCGCTGGCGGCAGTCGTCACCGACATCGGGACGATGGACCCCGAACGGACCGACGAGAACGCCCGCGCGCACGACGACGTGTTGCAGGCCGTTCTGGAGACCGGGCGGACCATCGTGCCGATGCGCTTTGGGATGACGTTCAAGAACGGGCGGGCGCTGAAGTCCGTCCTCCGCGGGGGTCGTCGGGCGTTCACGAAGTCGCTCCGCGAGATAGACGGGGCCGTCGAGATGGGCGTCAAACTCGTCGCCGACGAGGGCGCTTCCCTCGACCGCGAGGCCGTCGTCGCGGACGTCGCCGACCGCCTGCGCGCGGTCAGCGACGAGGAGTCCGAGAACGACCTCTTCAGCGACCGCCTCGTGTTCAACCGGTCGTACCTCGTCGACCGCGCCGACCGCGAGGCGTTCGACGACGCCGTCAGCGCCATCGACGACGACTATGGCGAGGACCTCACGGTACAGTACACGGGACCGTGGGCACCGTACAACTTCGTCGACATCGAAATCGGGGCCAAGCGCTGATGTTCATCGTTGACGACCTCCTGCTCAAACCGCTCGTCACGGTGCTCAACGTCATCCACTCGATGGCCATCGAGGAGATGTACGACACGGGCGCCATCCGGGACGAGATGAAGGAGAACCGCCTGCTGTACGAACTCGGCGAGTACTCCGAGGAGGAGTACGAACGGCGGCGGGCGGAACTGGAGGCGCAACTCGACGTGGCCGAGCGCGCCCGCGAGCAACTCAGCGGCCGGGTGGAGGTGAAGCGATGAGCGACGATCCCGACGCGTCCGAGGCTGGCGACGGCGGAACGCAAGACGAGGGGACACAGGACATCGCGACGCTCGTCGAGCGCGCCGAGGGCGACGTCCTCACCTTCCTCCGGGCGCTCGTCCTCGACGAATCGGTCGAGGAGGCCGAGACGGCGCTGGAGGACCTCCGGCAGGTCGCACTCGAGGCCGAGGAACTGCTGGAGACGGTGAACCTCTCGGAGTTACCGGAGGCCATCAACGTCGAGGAACTACCCGACATCGTCGACGTGGAGTCGATCCCCGACGCCGTCGCCAGCGGCGACCCCACCGACGCCATCGAGTCGCGCGAACTGCTGGACGTCGTCGAACTCGGGAAGTTGTGGTCGACCGTCGACGTCCGGGAGTTCTGGCGCAACAAAGACGAGTTCGAGACCGCCCTCGAGGAGGCGCTCGGCGAGGACATCGACGACGACGAGAGCCGCCTCTCGCGACTCCAGTCCGCCTTCGACGACGCGATGGACGGCGCGGGCGAGGGGATGATGGACGGGGACGACGACGGTGACTTCGCGAGCATCCCCGACGACACCAACACGGAGGCCTTCCAGGCGGCCATCCAGTCGGGGCTTCGGGACGCCGTCGACGAGTTTCGGAAGGGCCTGCTGGAAACCCACGACCGCCTGAAGACGCTCCGCGAGGAGAACCAGGAGCGAACCGGACGGGCGACCCAGCCCGATTCGCGGAACCCGACGGCGTACTCGACGCTCGCCTCGGCGTCGTCCGGCCCGAGCGTCGGTCGCGGGACGCGCTACTCGACGGTGCCCCGCGAGACGAAGTACTCCACCGCGCCGAACCGCAAGCGCATCTACGGCGACCGGTTCGAGGACGCCGACGCCCGCGAGGGGGGTGACGACGATGAGTGACGACGAGCCGAACCGCCCGACGCGGACGGCGGGGCCGACCCGCGAGGGCGACAGTCTGGCGGACGTCGTCGAGATGCTCCTCGACAAGGGCATCGTCATCAACGCCGACATCGCGGTGACCGTCGGCGAGACGGAACTGCTCGGCATCCACATTCGGGCGGCGCTGGCCTCCTTCGAGACGGCCGCGAAGTACGGCCTGCAGTTCCCCGACGGGACGGACATGCGCCGCGTCGAGGAGGCCTCGGGACGCTCCCAGATGCACTCCAAGGGCGGGTCGCCCATCTCGGTGCGCAGTCCGGGGACGACCGGTATCTCGCCCGCGCCGCGCGGCGGGGAGCGTCCCGGCGACGAAGACGACGGTAGCGACGAAGACGACGAGGAGACGGGGGCCTCCGACGGTGGCGAGTCTTCGTCGCCGGAGGAGAAGGGAGAGGAGACGACCCCGAACGACGGCGAGGCAACAGAGGACCCGGACGCTGACGACGAGCGGGAGGCACCGTCCGACGACGAGGGGGGCGAGCAGGAAGCCGAGAGCGAAAGCGGGGGCGAGGACGCGTGACCCATATCGACATCGACGGGGAGGACGCCGCCGACGGCCTCGTCGCCCTCGTGGTCGCCGTCGTGGAACTCCTCGTAGAGGCGATGGAGCGCGAGGCCCTCCGGCGGATGGAGTCCGGCGACCTGACCGACGAGGAGGTGGAGCGACTGGGCCAGCAGTTCGCCGCCCTCGAAGCCGAGGTAGAGCGCATGAAGGACGACCACGACGTGGGCGACCACGTCGCTGGCATCCGGGACGACCTCGACGGCCTCGTCCGCGACGTGGTGAGCGGCCTCGAGACTCCCTTCGGTCGCCCGCCGGCCTCGGAGGCGGCACGCGAGCGCCCGGACGGGGAGGTGAGCCGTCGTGAGTGACACCGAGTCGGAGTCCGCCCCCGACATCGAGGCCGGTCGATACCTCTACTGCGTCGTCTCGCTCGACGAGGAGGAGGACCCGTCGGCGTTCGACGCCGAGGGCGTCGATTCCGTGGCCGTCCGCGTCGTCGCGTTCGCGGGTCTCGGAGCGGTGGTCCACGACACGGACGCGCTGTACGACTCCGAGGACCCCCAGCAGGTCCAGTCGTGGCTGCTCGACCACCAGTCGGTCGTGGACGCCGCCGGCGAGCGGTTCGGGACGCCGCTCCCCGTCCGGTTCGACACGGTCCTGCGCGGCGGCGACGAGGGCGTCCGGTCGTGGCTGGAAGACCACCGCGACACCCTCGAACGCCACCTGGGCCGTTTCGCCGGGTGCTGGGAGTACCGCATCGAGGTGCTCGTGGATCCGGAGACGCTCCGGGCGGGCCTCGCCGAGGACGACGAGCAGTTGCGCGAACTCGCCGAGAAGCGCGAACGCGTCGGCGAGGGCACGGCGTTCATGGTCGACAAGCAGTACGAGAACCGACTACGCGAGGTCAAACGGACGGCCCGCGAGGCGCGGACCTCGTCGCTCGAGTCGCGCCTCACGGACCTCGCCGACGAGGTCGAGCGCCTCGGCTCCCGGACGACGGCGCTCGGCGTCGAACGCGAGGACCGGGAGACGCAGGCCCGCCTGACGGTCCTCGCCCCCGAATCGAACGAGGCGGCCATCGGCGAGGTCCTCGACGACGTGGCGGCCGAGACGGGCGTCGAGGTCCGCTTCACCGGCCCGTGGCCGCCGTACTCCTTCGCCCCCTCCTTCGACGATGGAACCGAGTAGAACCGAGCAGGACGCCGTCGTGGACCTCCTCGACGTGATTCTGGAGGAGGGCGTCCTCCTTCAGGCGGACGTCGTCATCAGCGTGGCGGACATCCCGCTCGTGGGCCTGCAACTCAGGGCGGCGCTGGCCGGCCTGGAGACGATGACGGACTACGGGCTCATGACCGACTGGGACGCCGCCCAGCGTCGACTGGCCCGCGAACGCGAGGAGTCCCCCTCCGCATCGTCGGTGGCGACGGGGGAGTTCGCGGCCGAGGAGTCGGAACTCGACGACGGGGCTGACGGCGACTCCCGCTGACCGGGAGTCGCCCCGACCGGGACGTCTCACTCGCCGTCGTCAGAACTGCCGTCGCCGGAGTCGGGCACGCCACCGACACTCTCCCCGTCCTCCTCGATTTCGAGTTCGGTCTCCAGTTCGAAGTCGAGGAGCCCGCTCGTCCCGGTGACGGTGACCTCCTCTTCGAACTCGACCTCGACGGTGTCGACGGGTCGCACCTGCTCGCGAATCTCGCCGCCGGGGGTGGCCGCCGTGTGGACGTTGACGTACGCGTTGCCCGAACGCATCTCCTCGAGGAGCGAGTCGAGCGAGTCCGCGTCCGCCAGCGGGCCGACGAGGTCGTCGGCCGACAGCGTCCCACTCGCGAGGAGGCCGTTCGACGTCACCCCCTGGTCGAGGGCGCCGACGAACCGGCCGTCCTCGTCCTCGCGGCCGAACAGAAACAGGACGACGGATCCGTTCTCGTCCGGCCCGCCGACGTGGATGTGCGCCTGCGTCACCCGCTCCGTGTTCCGGGCGTACAGGAAGTACTGGAGTTCGTCCCCGTCGGGGGAGACGGCGACGACGGCCGCCCCGTCACCGGGGGAGTCGACCGGCGGAACCTCGTTCGCACCGAGGAGCCGTCCGCTGCTGAACAGCGCTCCCACCTCCGTCCGGGAGTCCTCGTCCGCGCTCACGAGGCCCCCGAGCGCCCCGACGGCTGCGACACCGACACCGAGTTTGAGTACGTCACGCCGGTTTGGTATTGTCTGATACACTCGCACGGACGAGCTTATGTTCGACTGCTATCACGATAACCGTCCGCGTCCCGCTACCGTCCGACCGCGCGGACGCTCACGGTCCGTCGACGCTCCCGGACGACCCGTCGCGCCACCACCCTCCCGAGACGGCCTCGTGGCCGGATTCCGTCGAGGAAACGAATCCTTTTAGCCGCGCCGTCCTGACCAACCCGTATGGCCATCAAACCCGCGTACGTCAAGAAGACGGCGACGGTCCTACTCGAGAAGTACGACAAGGCGTTCAACTCGGACTTCGAGCGCAACAAGGACATCGTCACCCAACTGACCAACATCGAGTCGAAGGGGGTCCGCAACCGCGTCGCCGGCTACATCACCCGGAAGAAGGGCGGCACGGCCCAGTAAGACACGCTTCTCGCATCGCATTCGACGCCGACCAGTGACCACGCCGGCCAGTGGCGACGCCGCCCCTCGGGAATCTGTCGCCCCCTTCCGAACCCTTTTGGAGCCTGACTGACTAACCAGTCAGTAGTGACCGAGGCCGACGACCGCATCATGTCTGCGACGTACTGCGCCCTCTGCAAGCACGGCTACGCGGACCTGACGATGCACGACATCGCCGTCGAGTACGAACAGAGCAAGGGGAACCTCCACTACCACTACGACACGAAGCGGGACCTCCTGCTCGGCTTCCTCGACCACCTCGTCGAGCGGTTCCGCGGGCGACTGCCCGACGAGGACGCCCCGCCGGAGGAACGGCTGGAGGGCTTCCTCGACGCGACGCTCTCGCCGTCCGACGGGGGGAGCCACCGCGAGTTCCGCACCGCCCTCCTCGAACTGAAGGCGCAGGCCCCCTACGACGAGGCGTTCCGTGACCGGTTGGCGGCGCTCGACGCGCTCCTCCGGGAGACGCTGCGCGACATCGTCGAGGACGGCATCGAGTCCGGCGTCTTCGCCGAGGACGCCGACCCCTGTGCGCTGACCGACCTCACGGCGACGGTCATCGACGGGGCGCACGTCCGCGCCGTCACGTTCGGGGAGTCGCCCGCGGCGGCCCGCGAACTCCTCGCCACGCGCTTCGAGACGCACCTGTTCCGTGAGGCGGCCGAGCCGTGGGTGGCCGGATGAGCATCCGCGGTCGGCTCTCGGGGCTGTTCTCCGTCGTCTTCAAGGGACGCGACGAGTTCGACCTCACCTCCGGCGGCATCGGCAAGCCGCTGTTCTATCTCTCCTTGCCCATCGTCATCACGAACCTCCTCCAGACGGCGTACAACCTCGCGGACACGTTCTGGCTCGGGCAGTACTCCACGGAGGCGCTCGCGGCCATCAGCTTCGCCTTCCCGATGGTGTTCCTGCTCATCTCGCTCGGCATCGGCCTCTCGACGGCGGGGAGCATCCTCGTCGCACAGAACACGGGTGCGGGTGACGACGAGGCCGCGGAGTACGCCGCCTCCCAGACGGTGACGTTCTCGTTGCTCGTCTCCGTCGCCCTCGGCGTCGTCGGCTACTTCGGCGTCGGCCCGTTGCTGGCTGTCCTCGGCGCCTCAGCCGATGTCCTCCCCCTCGCCACCGAGTACATGCAGGTCATCTCGCTCGGCCTGCCGTTCATGTTCGGGTTCTTCATCTTCATCTCGCTGATGCGCGGGTACGGCGACACCGTGACGCCGATGCTCGTCATGTTCGGCACCGTCGTCTTCAACATCGTGCTGGACCCGTTCCTCATCTTCGGGTGGGGACCGTTCCCCGCACTCGGCGTCGAGGGGGCCGCAGTCGCCACCGTCGTCTCGCGGGGACTGGCGATGGTCGTCGGCATGGCCATCATGTTCGCGGGGACGCGGGGCGTCGAGATCCACCTCGCGGACATGCGCCCGGACCCCGTCTACCTCGGGAAGATAGTGAAACTGGGCGTGCCGGCCTCCATCGAGGGGACCGGACGGGCCGTCTCTGTCAACGCCCTCCTCCTCATCGTCGGCCTGTTCCCGACGACGGTGGTGGCCGCCTTCGGCATCGGCATCCGCGTCTTCTCGGTCATCTTCATGCCCGCCATCGCCGTCGCCCGCGGGGTGGAGACGATGGCCGGCCAGAACATCGGCGCGGGCGAGGAGGACCGCGCCGCCGCGACGAGTCGCTTCGCCGCCAAGACGATGTTCGTCGTCCTCGGCGCGGCCGGCGTCGTGACGTGGGTGTTCGCGCCGGCCGTCGTCGGCGTGTTCACGCCCGACCCCGAGGTGGTCGAGGTGGGCGCGACGTTCCTGCGCTACGTCGCCCCCTCCTTCGCGTTCATCGGCGTGATGCGCTCGTACACCGGCGGGTTCCGCGGGGCGGGCAAGACGCTCACCGCCGCCGTCATCGCCGTCGGGATGCTCGGCGTCGTCCGTCTCCCGGTCGCGTGGTTCGCCTCGCAGGACGTCGGTCTCGGCCTCGGGTCGTCGGGCATCTGGCTCTCGTTTCTCGTCTCGAACGTCCTCGGGGCGATACTGGCCTACGCGTGGTACCAGCGCGGGACGTGGCGCGGCGCGGACGTCGCCCGCGGACCGAAGGAGACGTACACCGCGACCGACGACGACTGAGTCCGGGACGGCGACCTCGTCGGCCGACGGCGGGCCGACGTTGCGCGTATCACAACCGTTTTGCGTGTCTCACCCCCACGCAGGGCAATGGCTGTCAGAGTCGGCGTCCTCGGCGCGACCGGTGCCGTAGGCCAGCGCCTCATCCAACTGCTCGACCCGCACCCCGACTTCGACCTCGCGTGCGTCACCGCGAGTGACGAGAGCGCGGGGAAGTCGTATCGGGAGGCCGCGAAGTGGCGAATCGAGATGGCCATCCCCGACGACGTGGCGGAGATGACCGTCCGGCGAACCGACGCCGACGACATCCCCGACGACGTGGACCTGTTGTTCTCCTCGCTGCCCTCCTCGGTCGGCGAGGCCGTCGAACCCGGCCTCTGCGAGGCGGGCTACGTCGTCTCCTCGAACTCCTCGAACGACAGAACCGCTGACGACGTCCCCCTCGTCATCCCCGAGGTCAACGGCGACCACGTCGACCTGCTCGAAGTCCAGCAGGACGAACGCGGCTGGGACGGTGCACTCCTGAAGAACCCGAACTGTTCGACCATCACGATGGTCCCGACGCTCGCCGCCCTCGACCGCGAGTTCGGTCTCGACGCCGTCCGCGTCTCCACCCTGCAGGCCGTCTCCGGCGCGGGCTACTCCGGCGTCTCCTCGATGGAGATCATCGACAACGCCATCCCGCACATCGGCGGCGAGGAGGAGAAGATGGAGACGGAAGCCCGGAAACTGCTCGGGTCGTTCGACGGTGCCGAGGTCCAGTGGCACGACGCCGACGTCGCCGCCTCGTGTAACCGCATCCCCACCCTCGACGGGCACCTCGAGAACGTCTGGGCCGACCTCTCGGGGGACGTCTCGACGGGCGAGGCGGCCGACGCGATGCGCGAGTTCCCGAGTCCCGACCTGCCGTCCTCGCCGGACCCGCTCATCCACGTCTTCGAGGAACCCGACCGCCCCCAACCACGACTCGACCGGATGCACGGCGACGGGATGGCCGTCACCGCCGGCGGGTTCCGCGAGACCAGCGGAGGCGTCCAGTACAACTGCCTCGCGCACAACACCCTGCGCGGGGCGGCGGGCGCGAGTGTCCTGAACGGCGAACTCCTCGCCGAGAAGGGCTGGGTCTGAACGGGAACGGGCGAAGAACGGCCGCGGACGCGGGTTTTATGCGCGCTTTTTCCGAACCCTCGACCATGACAAGCGAGAGCCAGCGACGCGTGGAATCGATAGCCCGCGGGCCGACGGGGGGGACGCGATGAGCCTCGACGACGACGCACTGGAGTACCACCGACGCGACCCACCCGGCAAGATCGAGATCAGCACGACCAAGCCCACGAACACCCAGCGAGACCTCTCGCTGGCGTACTCGCCGGGCGTGGCCGCCCCCTGCCGGGAAATCGCCGACGACCCGGACGAGGCGTACACGTACACCGCGAAGGGGAACATGGTGGGCGTCGTCTCGAACGGCTCCGCCGTCCTCGGCCTCGGTGACATCGGGGCGCAGGCCTCCAAGCCGGTCATGGAGGGGAAGGGCGTGCTGTTCAAGCGCTTCGCCGACATCGACGTCTTCGACATCGAACTCGACGAGGACGACCCGGACCGTCTCGTGGAGGCCATCAAGATGATGGAGCCGACGTTCGGGGGCATCAACTTAGAGGACATCAAGGCCCCCGAGTGCTTCGAGATAGAGGAACGCCTGCGCGAGGAGATGTCCATCCCCGTCTTCCACGACGACCAGCACGGCACCGCCATCATCACCGGGGCGGCGCTGCTCAACGCCGCCGACATCGCCGGCAAAGAGATAGAAGACCTCACCGTCGCCTTCTCGGGGGCGGGGGCGGCCGCCACCGCGACGGCGAACTTCTACGTCTCGCTCGGCGTCCCCCCGGAGAACATCGCGATGTGCGACATCGACGGCGTGCTCACGACCGACCGCGCCGAGGCGGGCGACCTGACCCCGCAGACCGAACCCTTCGCCGTCGATACGCCCGAGGATGCGGGGCTGTCCGACATCATCGAGGGACGGGACGTGTTCGTGGGGCTGTCGGTGGGCGGCATCGTCTCCCAGGAGATGGTGCGGTCGATGGCCGACGACCCCATCATCTTCGCGATGGCCAATCCTGACCCCGAAATCACCTACCCCGAGGCGAAAGACGCCCGCGAGGACGACGTCATCGTCGCCACCGGGCGCTCGGACTACCCCAACCAGGTCAACAACGTCCTCTGCTTCCCGTTCCTGTTCCGGGGGGCACTCGACGTGCGCGCCACCGAGATCAACGAGGCGATGACGGTGGCGGCGGCGGAGGCGCTGGCGGACCTCGCGCGACAGGACGTCCCCGACGCGGTGCGGAAGGCCTACGGCGACCAGCCGCTCCAGTTCGGCCCCGACTACATTATCCCCAAGCCCGTCGATCAGCGGGTGCTGTTCGAGGTGGCGGGGGCCGTCGCGGAGGCGGCCATGGAGTCGGGGGCGGCGCGGCGCGAACTCGACCTGACCGCCTACCGCGAGCAGTTGGAAGCGCGCCTCGGCAAGTCCCGCGAGATGATGCGCGTCGTCCTCAACAAGGCCAAGAGCGACCCGAAACGCGTCGTCCTCGCGGAGGGCGACGACGAGAAGATGATTCGCGCCGCCGTCCAGATGCACGAGGAACGCATCGCCGAACCCATCCTCGTCGGCGACCGGCGGGACATCGAGCGCACCATCGACCGACTCGACCTCGGGGTGTTCCCGACCGTCGTGGACCCCGACGAGCAGAGCCTCGCACCCTACGCCGACCGGTTACACGAACTCCGAAAGCGAAAGGGCATCACGCGCGGCGAGGCGTCGGAACTCATCGAGGACGGCAACTACCTCGGGAGCGTGATGGTGGAGATGGGCGACGCGGACGCCATGCTCACCGGCCTCACGCACCACTACCCGACGGCACTCCGCCCGCCCCTGCAGGTGGTCGGGACGGCCAGCGACACCGACTACGCGGCGGGCGTCTACATGCTGACGTTCAAGAACCGCGTCGTCTTCTGTGCGGACGCTACGGTCAATCAGGACCCCGACGAGAACGCGCTGGCGGAGGTGGCCCGGCACGCCGCCGGGGTCGCCCGCCGGTTCGACGTGGACCCGCAGGTGGCGCTGCTGTCGTACTCGGACTTCGGGAGCGTCGACAACGAGGGAACCCGAAAGCCGCGCCGGGCGGCCCAGTTGCTCCGGTCAGACCCGGACGTCGATTTCCCCGTCGACGGCGAGATGCAGGCCGACACCGCGGTGGTCGAGGAGATGCTCAACGGCACCTACGAGTTCTGTGACCTCGACGAACCCGCTAACGTCCTCGTCTTCCCCAATCTGGAGGCAGGGAACATCGGCTACAAACTCCTCCAGCGCTTGGGTGGGGCCGACGCGACGGGGCCAATGCTCGCGGGGATGGACAAGCCCGTCCACGTCCTCCAGCGCGGCGACGAGGTCAAGGACATCGTCAACCTCGCCGGGGTGGCGGTGGTCGACGCACAGGAGCGAGAGTAGCGCGGTTCGAGTGACCGAAGGGCACGAGAACCGCGACCGATGCGAGCGAGGAGCGGTGCGACCCGCGAGCAGCGTGGTCGAACGAAGTGAGACCGCGGAAGAGCGAGCGGCGACCAGCGGGAGCCGTGAGTAGGGCGGTCCGAAACGGGCAGCGACTCCACGAGTCCACGGAACACCAGCGAGCGGACACGAGGGAGAGGAGTAGTGACTCGTAGGGTGGCGAACAGGCGACACGCTCCGCCAACGGGCCGACGTGTCGCACACCCTCGGGCGACGCCGACGGTGCCGGGGCGCGACGCCCCGCCTACTCGGACCGACCCGTCACGTCAGTCAGACCACGCCGTCGGGGGCCCCGTCTTCTGACATAACGGCTCGCGCAGAATCCGCCGTCACCCGCCTGCTTATCCCTCCGCCGTCCGGTCCACGACCATGGACCTCATCCACGTCCGACTGCACGTCGCGGACGCCGACGAGAGCGCAGACTGGTACGTCGAGCAACTGGACTTCGAGCGCTCGTGGGAGTTCGAGAGCGACGGCGCGCGCCACGTCTACGTCGCCGACGGCAACGGCTTCGAACTCCAGTTGACCGACGAGGAGGGCGTCGACGTCATCAGCGAGGCCGACCAGTTCGACCACCTCGCCATCGGCGTCGAGGACGTCGACGAGGCGTTCGAGGACATCGAGAACCACGGCGTCATCAAGGAGCCGGCCGACCAGCCCGCGGCGAGCGCGCGCACCGCCTTCCTCGAGGACCCTGACGGCCACGTCGTCGAACTCGTCCAGCCGCTGGACGACTGAGGGAAGCCCCTTCTTCGACCCTGTTTCGCGGCGTCCACCAAGCGCCCGGTCCAGTCAGGAAGGGGACCGGAGGCGAGTATCCTACCGTCCCGGGTCGAGTTCCACCCGCACCGACGCGCCGCCGTCCACCTCCGAGAGTGCGCTCACGTCGTCGATTCGCGCGACGACGTTCACCGGCGAGGCGGCCCGCGGTTCGTCGCCCTCGCTCGCGGGCGTCGGCCCCCAGAACAGACAGAGCACCGAGCCGCCGGGCCAGTAGGCCACACTCCCGACCTCGACGGCCTCGCGGCCGTTCTCGGTGGGTACGTCGACCGGCACGTCGAAGTACAGTTCGTCGCCCCAGCGAGAGGCGTCACCGGCGAGAGGGAGTGCCTCCTCGATGGCCGCGCGCGTCTCCGGGTTCTCGTCGGTCCACCGCGCGGTCAGCTGTCGGCCGTCGACGGTGAGTCTGAGGTCGGACATCGCCGGAGCGTCGCGGGCGAGCGTGAAAAACAGTCGGCAGTCGTGGGCGGCGTTACTTCCCGAAGCCGAGCACGGACGCGACGCTGGCGGCGACGGACTGCGACTGGGCCGAGTTCGTCGTCGCCACCGGTTCGCCGTCGATGGCCGCGGCGACCATCTCGATGGGGTGGGGCGGCAGCTCCTCACCGGGCCGGTCGCCGAGCTGGGAGCGACAGGACGCGCCGGGGGCGGTCACCTGCTCGCCGTCGCTCGTCTCGACCTGCCGGAAGAGGATGCGGCCGATGGCCTGCGAGATGTCGTAGTGTTCGGCCTCGTAGCCGAACGACCCGGCCATCCCACAGCACCCGGAGTCGAGGGGGTCCACGTCGTAGCCCGAGCGTCGGAGGACGCCGACCGCGTGGTGGTCCTTGTTCGTGGCCTTCTGGTTGCAGTGGCCGTGGTAGGTCAGCGACGTCGCGGAGCCGGCGAAGTCCATCTCCTCGTCCAGCCGGTGCGTGTCGATGTACTCACAGACGCCGTAGGCGCTGCCCGCGACGTCGACCACCTCGTCGCCGGTCAGCAGGTCGAGGTACTCGTCCTGGAACATCACGGCGTCCGAGGGTTCGATGAACACCACGTCCCAGCCGTCCGCGACCCGGGCGTGGAGGGCGTCCACGTTGTGCCGGGCGCGGGCGCGGGACTTGTCGAGGAAGCCCTTCGAGTGGGCCGCCCGACCGGAGGGACCGACGTCGTCCGGGATGGCGACGTGACAGCCGGCGGCTTCGAGTGCCTTCACCGCGGCCTTGCCGGGTGCGGGGTAGCTGTAGTTCGTGTACGTGTCGGGGAACAGCAGCACCTTCTGCTCGGCGTCGCGGAGCGGGACGGTCGACCCGCCGCGGGCCTCGAGCCAGTCTTCCAGCGTGTCGCGCGTGAAGTGTGGGAGTTCGCGGTCGGCGGCGATGCCGAGCGTGTCCTCCATGAACTCGCGCGCGCCGGGCAGTTTCGGCGCGAGGTTCGCCAGCGGCGCGAACGTGCTTCCGAGCTTCGAGAGGGTGTCTATCTCCGCGAACATCCGCGAGCGGGCGCTCGCGCCCTTCTCCTTGTGGTACTGGTGTTTGACCTCGGTCTTCAGCTTCGCCATGTCGACGCCCGTCGGGCAGTCCGATTGACAGCCCTTACAGCCGACACAGAGGTCGAGAACCTCCTCCTGGAACTGCTCGGAGTACATCTCCTCTTCGGGAATCTCGCCGGAGATGGCCGCGCGGAGCATGTTCGCCCGCCCGCGGGTGGTCTGAATCTCCTCCTTGGAGGCGCGGTAGGTCGGACACATCGTGTCCGTGGTCGTCGTCCGGCAGGTCCCACAGCCGTTACAGAGTTCGACGAGGTGCGAGAAGCCGCCCTCGTCCGAGAAGTCCATCGTCGTCTGCGGTTCGAGCGACTGGTAGCCCGTGCCGTAGCGGAGGTTCTCGCGCATGTCCGCGCCGACGCCGCGGTCGCCCTCCGGCCCGACGTCCTCGGGGCCGTCGCGGTAGACGACGTTGCCGGGGTGCATCTGCCAGTCGGGGTCGAAGGCGGTCTTCAGCTCCTTGAACGCCGTCCAGAGCTGGTCGCCGTACATCTTCGGGTTGAACTCGGTGCGGGCCATCCCGTCGCCGTGCTCGCCCGAGAACGACCCGTGGTGCTTGAGGACGAGGTCGGTGACGTCCTCGGTGATGGAGTGCATCTTCTCGATGCCCTCGCCGTCCTTCAGGTTGAGGATGGGCCGGATGTGGAGTGTCCCCGCTCCGGCGTGCGCGAAGTACGCCGCGGAGGTGTCGTGGTCCTCCAGCACCTGCTCGAACTCCATGACGTACTCGGCGAGTTCCTCGGGCGGGACGGTGGCGTCCTCGATGAACGGGTAGGGCTTGGGGTCGCCCTGCAGGCCCATCAGGAGCGGAATCGCGGCCTTTCGGAGCTTCCAGAGTTTGTCCTGGTCCTCCTCGGTGTACGCTTCGAGGACGTCGAAGGCGTCGCCGCTGTGGACGAAGTGGGCGTTGGCCTCCGCGACGGCCTCCTCGAAGTCGTCGCAGACCTCGGAGTCCCACTCCAGCATGAGGGCGGCGGCCGTCCCCTCGGGGATGGGTTCGGCGTACTGGGCGTACTCGGTCGATTCGAGGGCGAGGCGGAACACCTCGTCGTCCATCAGTTCGACGGCGCTGGCCCCGTGGTCGAGGGCCTCGGGGACGGCCTTCATCGCGTCGACGAGGTTCTCGAAGCAGTAGAGCGCGAGCGCCGTCTCCTCGGGTTTCGTCACCAGCGAGACGGTGGCCTCGACGACGGTGCCGAGCGTCGCCTCCGCGCCGACGAACAGTTTCGAGAGGTTGATGACCTCCTCGCCGTCGTCGTTCTCGTAGACGACCTTGTGGAGGTTGTACCCCGAGACGGAGCGTTTCAGGGTGGGGAACTTGTCCTCGATCTCCTCCCGATTGTCCTCGACCAGTTCGCGCGTGGTCTCGTAGATGGCAGATTCGAGCGTGTCGCGCGAGACGATGTCGTCCCACTCCTCGGAGTCGAGGACGACCTCGCGGGTGTGAATCAGGTCGCCGTTCGCGAGGACGACGCGCAGTTCCTCGGTGTAGGCGTCGGTGATACCGTAGCGCACGGAGTGTGCGCCGGTCGAGTTGTTGCCGATGCCGCCGCCCACGGTCGACCGGCCCGACGACGCCGGGTCGGGGGCGAACTTCAGCCCGTACTCCGCGAGTTCGTTGTCGAGGTGGTCCTGCACGAGACCGGGCTGGACCGTCGCCAACTGTTCGTCCGGGTCGATGTCGACGACGTCGTCCATGTGCCGCGTCATGTCCATGACGATGCAGCCGGGACCGACCGCCTGTCCGGCGAGCGACGACCCGGTGCCGCGAGGCATCAGGGGGACGCCGTGCTCGGCGGCGACGCGGGCCGTCGACTGCACGTCGGCGGTGTCCATCGGGTACACCACGCCGGCGGGCCGGGCCTGGTAGATGCTCCCGTCCGTAGCGTACAGGATCTGGGCGTACTCGTCGAACTCGACGCCGCCTTTCACGTCGCGGCGGAGGTCCGCCGCGAGGTCGCGATACTCCTCGACGTCGGGGCGGTCGTGCCCCAGGGAGTCCGCAGACGTGTTCAAATCGTCAGGGTCGTAGTACCGGTCCTCGACAGCCATGACTGGACCCACAGGGTCGATAGGGTTAAACTTGTGGTAGCGATTGACATTCGCGGCAATCACCGTTCAGTAGCACACTTTTCGCGGCAACGGTATCCCCTATCTTCGGTAATCTACATTATCGTTGGATATGTATCGAACGGGTATCGGTACCAGTCACCGTGGTGAGGAGCGCCACGACGCTCGGGTGGGAGAACCGGCGGGACGGGAGGGTTAGTCCTCCTGCCAGTCCCAGCCGACGCTCGCCTCGAAGGCCCGTCCGGCCCCGAGGACCGTCGCGTCCTCGAAGCGCTCCCCGACGAACATCAGTCCGACCGGCAACCCGTCCGATTCGCCCGCGGGCACCGAGATGGCCGGGTGGCCCGTCACGTCGAACGGCGCGGTGTTGTCGAGCATGTTCAGTGCGCGCTCGATGACCTCCAGTCGGGTGAGGTGGTCGCGGCGCTCGTGGGCCGTCTGCGGCGTCGTCGGCATCGCCAGTACGTCCACGTCCGCGAGCGCCTCGTCGTACCGTTCGGCCAGTTCGCGAGCGAGGTTCTGTGCCTTCGCGTAGTAGCGCCCGTGGTACTGCTCCGCGAGGTACTCGCCGAGGACGAGCGTGAGTTTGAGCGTCGTCAGGTAGTCGTCCGCCCCCGCTCGACGGGCGCGTCCGAACGTCTCCGCGAACTGCGTGTCGTAGTGGCCCTTCCCGAAGTGACCGACGCCCTCGTCGCGGACCAGCGCCCGCGTCTCCTCGATGACGACGCCGTTCCAGATGGCGAGGCCGTCGTCGTGCATCGGGACGGACACCTCCTCGACCGTCGCCCCTGCCGCCTCGAAGTCGTCCAGTGCATCCTGTACTCGCTCGTCGACGCCCTCCTCGCTGGCCTCGTGGCCGAACCCCTCCGCGAGGACGCCCACGGTCACGTCCGAGGGGTCGTCGCCCAGGCCGTCGAGGTAGCCGCCCGCCTCCGTCGGGACGGCCCCCTGTCGCGGGTCGTCGGGGTCCTTCCCGGCGATCGCGTCGAGGACCCGCGCGCAGTCCGTGACGTCCCTCGCCATCGGCCCGACGTGGTCGTAGGTGTGGCCGAGGCCGACGACGCCCGTGTAGGGGACGAGACTGTGCGTTGGTTTGTGGCCGACACCGCCGCTCCACGACGCCGGGATGCGGATGGACCCACCCTGGTCGCCGCCGATGGCAACGTCCACGTCGCCGTTCATCACGGCCGCGATGGAACCGCTGGACGACCCGCCGGCGATGTGGTCCTCGTCGTGCGGGTTGAGGACGGGACCCGTCGCGGAGAGTTCCCCGCTCCCCGAGAACGCCATGTCCTCCATGTTCAACTTGGCCGTGATGGTCGCCCCCGCCTCCAGCAGTCGGGTCACCACCGTCGCGTCGCGTTCGGGGACGTACCCGTCGAACAGCTTCGACCCGCAGGTCATCTCGACGCCCGCCAGCGAGACGTTGTCCTTCAGACCGACCTCGTACCCCGACAGCGGTCCCGTCGAGGCCCCCGGAACGCGGCACTTCCTGACGACGGCGTTCAGCGGGTCCTCCTCGTCGTCGGGCCGGTAGCCGGGGTCGCGCTCCGTGAACTGGCGGTCCTGCGTCGGTTCCGGCAGTGCGTCCAGTCGCTCGTATCCGTCGAGGGTGCCCTCGATGGCGGCGGCGAAGTCCTCCACCTCGGCCTCCGAGAGCGACATGAAGTGGGTCGCCGCGTGCTCGCGAATCTCCTCGGGCGTGGGCGGCCTGACGTTCGGTGGGAGTTCCGTCATACGGTCACACGTGACGAGGCCCGCGACAAAACCCTAGCTCCCCGACAGGAGAATTACTCGGGCGAGAGAACTTGGTTGCGGAGGTCGGTGTACGACCCCGTCCCGGCCACCCGCCGGAGGTTCTCCGCGACGATGTCGGCCAGTCGCTCGTAGTACTCCGGGGTGTGGCCCGAACTGTGTGGCGTGAGGAGGACGTTCGAGAGCGTCCACAGGGGGTGGTCCTCGGGGAGGGGTTCGGGGTCGGTCACGTCGAGGGCCGCCCCGCGGATCTCGCTGCCTCGAAGCGCGCTCACGAGTGCGTCGGTGTCGACGACGGGACCACGGGCGACGTTCACGAGGACGGCGGAGGGCGGGAGCGTCTCGAAGGCTGCCCCGTCTATCATCCCGCGCGTCTCGTCGGTCAGCGGGCAGGCCAGCACGAGGTAGTCGGTGCGGGCGAGCGCCTCGTGCAGGTCGTCGGAGCCGAACACCTCGTCCGTCGGACCGCCCTTCTCGGGACTGTGGCGGACGCCGAGGGTGGTCACGTCGAACCCCGAGAGACGGCCGACCACCGTCTCGCCGATTCCCCCGAGGCCGACGACGGTGACCGTCGAGCCGGTCAGTTCGTGCGACTGCATGTGTCGCCACTCGCGGCGTTGCTGGCGGCGCCACGCCTCGGGGAACCGCCGGGCGAACGCGAGAATCGACCCGACGACGTGTTCGGCGATGTTCGGCCCGTGGACCCCCGAGGCGGTGGTCACGGCGACGTCGCGCGATTCGAGGGCGTCGACCGGGAGGTGACCGTAGCCGGCGTACGCACACGCGAAGTAGCGCAGGGCGGGGGCGTCGGCGAGCAAGTCCGCGTCCAGCAGGCGACCCGTCGCCACCGGGGCGTCCGCGAGCAGTTCCCGTTCCTGTGCGGGGGTGTAGCCGACCCGAATCTCGTGGTCGGGGAGGCGTTCGCGCAGGGCGTCTGCGTAGTCGTCGACGGGCATCCCGTGGACGCCGTCGCGGAGGACGACGACATCGGGCGTCTGACTCATGCGGGGCGCTTCGCCCCCACCCCACATAGTCCCCGACGGCCGCGACGAGGCTTGCCTCCCGCCCGCCGACCGCCGCGACGGGAAACCGCTTTGTACCGGCACCCGGTAGCGCACCCCATGCCAGCGGAGGAGTTCGAGGAGGGGTTCGTCGGCGACGGGCGGAAGAAACACCTCACCGTCGTCACCAGCGACGGTCGGCGCCACGAACACGGCGAAGTGTACCTCAAGCACTCCGTCGACGCCTTCGTCGTCTCGCCGGACTTCGAGTTCCCCGACGACGACTCCCACCGCTACGCGAAGGCGGACCTGTTGCGCGCCGAGATAAAACAGCACCACTCGGCGTGTTTCGTCACGACGGCCGCCGCCGGCGAGGGACCGACGCTCGACGCCCTCCGGGGTTTCCGCGACGGGGCGATGACGCCGACGGCGACGGGCCGGGCGCTGGTCGCCGTCTACGAGCGCGTCAGTCCCCCCATCGCCACCACCATCGCCGAACACCCCGACTCGCGGACCGCCCGGACGGTCCAGTGGCTGGTCGAGCGCTGTGCCACGCTGGCGCGTCGCCGAGAGGCGCAGTCGGGACTCGCCCGGCGTGCCCTCTCCGTGCTCCTGACGCTCCTGTACGTCGTCGGGGTGGCGCTGGCGCTCGCCGGGCACCTGCTGATTCGCGTCCGGGAGCGAGTCGAGTAGGTCGAGTAGCCCGGTCAGTACCGGACGAAGAAGCGCGCGAGGCTCTCTCTGAGCGAGAAGCCGACGCCCGACTTCCGGTCGACGGCGAAGCCGTGGCGCTCCCCGCAGGCTTCGAGGGAGGCGACGAACTCGTCGAACTCGTCCTCGTCGCCCTCGACGTCGTGGAGGCGGTAGGCGTGGGGCGGGCGTTCGGTGGTGTGGACGGCGAGGCGGGGCCGGCCCGTCCGCCCGCCGTCGTGGACGACGATTCGCTCGACGGCGGGGTAGCCGTACCAGAAGACGGTGTCGGCCTGCAGGAGCACCTCGTCGACCCCGTGGATGTCGAAGATTCGGCCCATCGCGTCTGCCTCGCGTTCGTGTTTCTTCATCCCGAGGCCGAACATCGGCGTCAGGTAGGCGTACTCCGCGACGTGGAGGCCGTCGTCCGCGAAGAACAGTTCCGCGAGGCGCAGCGGGAACGACCCGGTCATCCCGAAGTGGACGTGCAGGTCCACCTCGATGTCCGAGGTGGGCAGGTGCTCGAACTCCTCCGGTTCGGGGTCCGCGCCGAAGTCGCCGGGGTCGGTCCCGCGGGAGGGTTCGTCGTCCCCGGCGTCGGAGGGCGGCGAGTCGCTCACGCCTCCACCTCCTCGCCGCCGAAGGCGACGCGGGCGAACAGCAACGCCCCAGCGACGAACAGCAGTCCCAGTGCGAGGTCGACGGCGAGGAGGACGTAGATGCCGGCGGCGATGCCGAGGATGGTCATGACGGCGGCGAAGCGAGTGCGCCACGAGTAGGTGGCCCGCCCGTTCCCGACGGTGTCGATACCCCCCTCGCGCCCCTGGAACCGGCGCTCGCCAACGTAGGTGAGGACCATCAGGCCGAGGGCGACGACGACGACGGCGGTGCGGGCCTCGACGGGCACCGCCACGCCCGTCCGGGAGGCGAGCGAGAGCGCGGCGATGACGAGCAACCCGCCGAGGTACACCACCAATCGGTGGGCGACCAGCAGTCCCAGCGCTCGCGCTCTCGCGTTCATGACCGTTCGCTTCGCACCGCCAAAGAAAAAGCCTCGGGTCCGCCGATTACGAGAGGAAGCCGGACGCCTCGTCGGCACCGGCGACGGTTCCACTCGCGTCCATCTTCGCCCGCGCGGAGACGACCATCACGTAGATCTGGACGAGCAGGAATATCGCCCAGAGGACGTAGCCGCCCGCGTTGCTGCTGACGACGTCGACCGTCGTCTGCATGATGGGGAAGCTCAAGTTGTAGTCGGGGTTGTTCAGCACGCCGCCGATGAGCAGGACGGTGAAGTAGCCGAAGAAGCCCGTCGCCCACCACATGGCGACGACGCGGCCCCACCCGGGCTGGGTGTGTTCGGGCAGTCGCGTCGTGTTCAGGATGGTCGTCAGGGCGTTGTACGGCCACATCATCGCGCCGGCGATGGCCGCGCCGATGACCAGCAGGAGCCACGGCTGACCGAACCCTTCGAGGGTACCGCTCGCGACGATGATAGCGATGCCCCAGAGGGTGAACCCGGCGAGCAGTCCGAGGAACACCTTCGAGAGGTCCCAGCCGGCCCGGCGGCCGTACCCCTGGAAGAGGATGTCGACGCTGTTGCGGACGAACGCCTCGACGATGGCGTACTGGGTGCTGAACAGCGCGACGAAGATGGTCGCGTACAGCATCGTCGCCGTCAGTCCCGGCAACTGCGGGATGACGACGTTGAGCCACATGTCGATGCCGCCGTCGAAGGAGGCGCCCTGTGCGAACTCCATCGAGATGGTCATCGCCACCGTCGCGACCACGAGGAGACCGATGACGAACGTCAGGAAGTGCTCGCGCTGGGTGACCTTCCACCAGCCACGCCAGCGCTTGAGGTTCTTCTCGGTCGGTTCGAAGCTGTAGCCGTCGTGGACCTCCTCGGGGGTCGCCCCGCGCAGGGGGTTCTTCACGCGACCCTGGTAGGTCCCCATGCCGTAGCCCTTCTCGCGGGCCCAGACGCCCTGTGCGAGGTTGATGTACCCCCCGGCGCCCGCGTACGCGAGGCCGCCGAGGAAGGTGGCGATGTCGAGTTCGTCCGCGGGCGGCAGGGTGCCGAACTGCACGGCACCGGCCGGGACGTTCGCCAGTTGGCCCGCCGACCCCACGATGAAGATGAGGACGACGGCGAACAGGATGGCGAGGAACATCAGGCCGATCTGTATCTTCTCGATGATGTTGTACATCACCGGGCCGGCGAGGTACGACAGGAAGATGACGACCATCGACACGACGCCGATGATCCACCAGTCCCCCGTCGGGACGATGCCGGTCCACGCTGCGAACACCTCGGCACCGCCCGCCGCCCACCCCGGCCATCCCAGGTGGAAGAACCCGGCGACGAGGAAGAACCACGGCCAGACGGCGTGGATGCGGTCGTAGCCGCGGAAGATGCTCTCGCCCGTCGCGATGGTCCAGCGCTGCAGTTCCGTGTTGATGAAGAACTGCGTCAGTACGCCGATCCAGAACGCCCAGTAGAGCGCCCAGCCGTAGTCGGCGATGATGGTCGGCCAGAACATCGTCTCGCCGCTGCCCAGCGACGCGCCGAGCATGATTGCGCTCGGCCCCACGATGTGGCTGACCTTCGGCACCTTCGGCAGGTCCGTCACCTTGAACCGCCCGAGCCGTCCGGTCTTCGGGTGGTCCGCGTTCTGTGGTGCCGACTCCAGGCTCTCGTAGTTCTGGTCGCGATAGACCGACTCCCGATACTGTTCTCCGACCTCCGCCGTCGTGTAGATGTCGTCGTCCTCGCTGACGACACCCCCGTCGGTTTCGACGTCTGTTTCGTCCATTGGTGTATCGCCCGTCATGTCATCACACGTCCGTCATTTGTCGCCCCGTACCGTGCTACCACGGGACTCGTCCCTAGGTATCTACTACCAGTCAAAAATCTAGCGGTGGCTGCAACCCACAAACTGACAGAAACAAACAACGTTTCGGGTGGGCGAGAGGCGCGCACATCCCTCCGGGGTGTTATCCCCGTGGGTGAACTAGTGACGGTATGACACTCGCCGGGCTCGCGCTCACCCGCGCCATCATCGTCGCCGCCGTCCTCCTCGCGCTCCTGTTCGTCCAGCAGGGGATGTACACCGTCGCGGCCGTGTTCGTCGTCTCGCTGGCCGCCTACGCCTACCTCCTGCAGTACGGCGACCGACCCTTCGAACAGCGCATCTGAGCGGGCCGGGGCACCCCGGTTGTCGGTCCACCGTGGGTCCGGACGGGTCGGTTCCCTGAGGTGAAGTCACGCCGTTTAAGTCCGTTGCCCCGGGGCTATGGGTATGCAACAGGTGGACGTGGCCGTCGTCGGTGGCGGCCCTGCCGGGGCCTCGGCAGCACGGGCGGCGGCAGTGGAGGGTGCGGACGCGGTGGTCATCGAGAAGGGGGTGCCGCGGGCCGACCGCGAGGGACTCGGTCCCGACTCGACGGACGCCGCCGGCATCCTCGACTACTGGGTCGACCTGATGGACCTCGACGAACCCATCCCCGAGTGGGTGAAAGCCCGCGAACTCCACGCGACCGAGTTCATCGGCCCCAACGAGTCGTTCACCATGGAGTCGACGGGCATCGAGTCCTCTTACCCCAACTTCGGGTTCACGATGCACCGCACGAAGTTCGACGATTGGCTCCGCGTGCGGGCGGAGGACGCCGGCGCGGAGTACCGCGTCGGGACGGCCGTCAGCGACGTGGAGACGGACTTCATCGACGGCTCGCACGTCCTCACGCTCCGCGACGGGTCCCAACTGGAGGCGGAGTACCTCGTCCTCGCGGACGGCCCCCAGCGCACGGTGACCAGCAAGGTGCTCGACCCCCTCCTCCCGGACGGCTCCGTCGAGAACCTCGCGTCCACGCGGGCCAACCACATCGCCTACCAGGAATTCCGGGAGTTCCCCGAGGAACTGTTCGAACCCGACCGGCTCAAGTTCTGGTGGGGCTATATGCCCGGCCACACCGCCTATCCATGGGTGTTCCCGAACGACGGCACCGTCGCCCGCGTCGGCCTCACGATGCCCATCGGTCTCGACCTCTCGACGGTCGAACACCGCGACGAGTACGCCCTCATCGACCCTGAGGACGAGCGCATCCCGCAGGGGAAGGTGTACATCCGGCGCCTGCTGGACCGCCTCCACCCCGAGTACGACCTCGATGACTTCCCGCTCGTGACCGACCGGGGGAAACAGGGCGGCACCGAGACGTACCCCATCTCCTCGACCCGACCCATCGACTCCCCGACGGCCGCCAACATCGCCGTCGTCGGCGGCGCGATGGGCGCGACCAGCGCCTTCCACGAGGGCGGCGACCACGTCGCCGTCCGGACGGGGAAGATCGCCGGGCGACTGGCCGCCCTCGGTGCCCTCCGCGCGTACAACGACGAGTGGAAACGCGCCATCGGCGAGGAGGTCCGACGGAACGTCGGCCTCTCGGAACTCGTCCGAGGGCACGGCCCGCGCGACTGGGACCGAACGTTCGCCACCGCCGACAAGATCCTCCGTCGCGGCACCGACTACGGTCTCGCGAGTTCGCTGATGGCGGGTCTCTCCGGGGCGCGCCTGTTCGGACGCTACCGCCGCATCAAGTTCGGCCTCCGGAGCGACCGCTACGTCCAGATCCGCGAGGACGCCTACGCGGTGTAGGGACACGCTTAACCGGAGCAGTCGTCTACTCCGGGTGCGTACCACAAGTCCCCGCCCCGAGTAGACCCGACAGGGTGCAATGAGGGTGCGGCGAACCCTGGTGCGCGACAGTTCGAGGCGACGGTGCCTCCGCCTGGCCGGCGTAACCGGCGCGGTACTTCGAGGTCCCGACGGACCTCGCGCTTCGGCGGCTTGCGCCATCACCAGAAATCGAAGATGTCTGGTTGGCTCGAGAGACGCTCCGCGTCTTTCGGCCGCCTCAGCATCCGGTCGCGCGTAGCGCGACCCGCCCGGCACGAGGGTTTCCCGACCGACGCGGCACGCCGCCACGGGATGAGGTCGGACGTTAGTGTTCCGGGCGACACTCACGCTTCGACAGCGACGGCGTCGGGGTCTTCGGACCGGCGACTTCACTCACGGGGTTCCCGCCGGAGGTCGAACCGCTCCCGCGAGTACCGGTCGGAGCCGTCCTCGACGAGACAGTAGCCGTAGGCGTGGGCTTCGTCGCTCGGGTAGACGTGCAGCGACCGACTCCTGACGGGACTGTAGACGGCGTGGACGCCGTTGACCCGCGGGTCCACGACGGCGGCGTCGCCGGGGCGGGCCACCGTCGTCCCGAGGGGCGTCAGTTCGTACAGACCGTCGCTCACCGGGTCGGCCCGCATGTCGACGACTGCGAGCAGGCCCTCCACCAGCACCTCGAAGCACGGACGGCCGTGGTGTTCGTGGGGGAGCAACGAGAACCCCGGCGGCCACTCCATGAACCGGACGACGTGTCGCCCCGGGTCGCCGACGACCCTTCGACGGGTGTACGACCCCGGCGGCGCGGGGTCGGTGGCGACGCCGTCGAAGAACGCCGGGTCCCGAATCGCCGCCTGCAGGAGGGCCGGACCCCGGCCGACGAAGGCGTCGTCGCCCTCCTCGAGGAGGCACCCCAGTCGCTCGTAGCACTCACGGACGACCGGGTTCGCGTCGACGTACGCCTCGGAACTCATCTGTGTACTACGCCGTGACAGGAGATGAACTCGCCGGCCTCACGGCGGCGACAGCGGCCCACAGACGGCGGCGTTCGGTGGAGCCGAGCGAGTCGACGTGGGGTACGTCGGCCTCCGCGGGGACGAGTGGCGAGAGCGCCGGGGCGCCGCGTCCGGCTAGGCGACCGGTTCGCCCGCCGTCTTCGCCTCCAGTTCGTCGAGGATGGCGACTTCGGGCGTGCCGAGGACGCCCGCCTCGTGCATCCGCTCTCGGAGGTCCTCGGATTCGAGGAACGCCCGCGCGTTGTCCCCCGTGTCCCACTCGAAGAGAATGACGACCTCGTTCGGGTCCTCGAACGTCCGGAAGAGCCGATAGCCCCGTTCGCCGCCCTCCGCGCGGACGCCCGCGTGGTCGTCGAAGTAGGGTTTCCACCGCTCGTAGTCCTCGACCGTGTGCCTGATGAGTACGTTCACCATCGCGAATCGCGGGTACGATAGGGCATCGGAGGAGATAACACGTACCGTGGGACGTCGAGTTACAGTGCCACGATGACGCTCCCGGCCGGAAGTTCGTCGCGGCCCGGAGAGCGTCATTCGTCCGGTCAGGATCCCGGTCAATTGACGTGTGTGCACTTTGTAAGAGGAGACGATGACAACGGTAGCGCTCGACGACACGACGCTGTGGTACGACGAGACTGGTGAAGGACGGCCGCTGGTGTTCGTCCACGGGGGGTGGAGCAACGCTCACGCCTGGACCCCGCAGGTCGAGTCGTTCGCCGACGAGTACCGGGTCATCCGACTCGACGTCCGGGGACACGGTCGGACGGGCGCGACCGACGAGGAGCGCTACTCCATCGACCTCTTCACGGACGACCTCGAACGCCTCCTCGACCACCTCAACGTCGAATCACCCCTCCTCTGTGGCCTCTCGCTCGGTGGGATGGTCGTCCAGAACTACCTCGACCGCCACCCCGACCGGGCGGCCGGAGCGCTGCTCGCCGGACCGGTCCGTTCGATGCCACCGGTCGACATGCCGACGTGGGTGAAGCCCTTCTGCTCGCCCCTGCCGGCGCTCGCTGGCTCGCTCGCGACGATGGGGTCGGAGGCGACGTTCCGGTCGATGCTCGCGGGGATCACCGTGACGACCGGTAGCCGGTGGCTCTCCATCGACCCGTCCGTCCGGCGGGCGGCGATAGCGACCGCCGGGGAGGTCGACCCCGACGAGTTCCACAAGGTGTTCGCGGCGCTCTACCGGTTCGACCCGCCGGACCTCTCGCACGTCGAGACGCCGGTCGCGCTCGTCTTCGGCGACCACGAGGCGCCGCTGGTCAAGTACCAGGGGCGACGGCTCGCGGCGGAAGTGGGCGCGTCGGTGACGGAGATTCCCGACGCGGGCCACCTCGTCAACCTCGACGCGCCGTCCGCGTTCGACGAGACGCTGGCGGACCTCCTCGCCGACCTCGACGCGCCACGGGCCGGGGCGGCGAGCGACTGACGGGACGGCGGGAGTCGGCGCTTCGCACGACCGCACCGCTCGCGACTCCGGGGGCATCGGCGCGCCCCTCTCGGCCCCGCTACCGGTCGCCGTCGAAGTCGTCGAACCAGCCGTTCACGACGCCCTGGAGCGCCCCCGTCGTGCTCCCGAGGTTCAACAGCCGGTAGCCGTCCGCCACCTTCCGGTTCACGTCGTCCATGCCGAACCCGAGACCGCCGAGGGGGACGTCCGCCTCGACGGCGGCGGCGCGAACCGTCTCGACGGCCTCCTCGACCTCCGAGTGGTCGAGTTCGCCGGGGTGGCCGTACGAGACCGAGAGGTCGAACGGGCCGACGAAGACGAAGCCGAGTTCCGACACGTCGAGGATGGCGTCGATGTCGGCGACCGCCTCGCGGGTTTCGATGGTCACGCCGACGACCGTCTCGCGATCCTCGCCCGCCACGTAGTCGTCCGCGAGACCCCAGCGCCGGGCGCGGGGGGCCGCGAGGCCGCGCTCGCCCGCCCCACCGTCGTAGCGGAACCGCGCGGACTGGACCGCCTCGCGGACCTCCTCGGCCCCCTCGACGCGCGGGAGGAAGAGGTTCCTGACCCCCAGGTCGAGGGCCTTGCGGACGAGCGTCGGCTCCGTCGTCGGCAGGCGCGCCAGAATCTCGGTGCCCGTTCGCTCCGCGGCCCGGAGGAGGTCCTCCACCGCGGGGCCGTGCCAGGGACTCGGGCCGCCGTGTTCGAAGTCCAGCCAGACGAAGTCCAGCCCGAGTTCGCCGTAGAACTCCACGAGCGTCGGACTGTACGCGTTGTCGAGGACGCCGAGGGCGACGTCCCCCCCGTCGAGTCGCTCCCGCAGGCCGTTGGTACTGGTCCCGTTCATGTTCCTACAGACACAGGAAGTGACGAAAAGCGTGCCGGCGGTTCTCGAACGGCGCTACAGTCCCGCGACGAACTCGCGGAGTTCCTCGTTGAACCTGTCGGGGGCCTCCCAGAACGGACTGTGTCCGACTCCGCCGTAGTAGGACGTCTCCGCGGTGGGGATCCGTCGGGCGTGGTCCTCTGCCGCGTCCGGGAGGACGACGACGTCCTCCTCGCCGTGTGTGACGAGGACAGGCACGTCGACGGCGGCGAGGTCCTCGTCGTGGACTACCTCTCGGCTGTGGAGACCCTCCCTGACGTACGGGGGGACGACCACGTTGTATCCGAGGGCGAAGTAGAGGTCCTCCTCGTCGATGCCTCCGGCCACGCAGCGTTCGACGAGGCTCCGTACCGCTTCGACGCTCTCGGCGGTGTCCGTAGACTCGAAGCCCGGGACGAGTTCGAGGAACGCCTCGCCGATGACCGCGGTCGCCTCGTCGGTGCCGAGTTTCGAGATGGCACCGACGAGGTTGATTCCCCCGAGGTCGTCGTCACCGTACTCGCCGAGGTAGTCCGAGATGACCAGTCCCCCGTAGGACCACCCGACGAGAACGGGGTCGTCGAGGTCCAGCGTCTCGATGACCGCCCGGACGTCCTCGGCCCACAGCGAGGAGTCGCCGTAGGCGTCGCGGGGTTTGTCCGACAGCCCGTGCCCACGGTTGTCCATCGCGAGGAGACGGAACTCCTCGGCGAGGTCGGAGTTCATCTGGTTCGCCCACGCGTGTCGGGACTGCGAGTAGCCGTGGACGAACAGTATCGGCCGTCCGCCGGGGGACCCGGTCTCGTCCACGTGGATGTCGATGCCACTACCACCTGCCACAGTATGTTGTTTCATGACAATCACCACGAACGGAGGTCGGCTACCACATAGTAGTTCGGTGGTCGAGGTGCTATCGACCGATACGGCGGGCCGCGCTCGGTCCCTCAGAACCCAATCTTCCGGCAGGAGTCGAAGCGGTCGTCGGAGAGGAAAACTTGTCCGTCGCGCACCTCGACGAGGATGGCGTCGAGCGACTGGCCGCGACAGGGACCGCGGGTACAGAAGCCCTCGCCGCGGACGAAGCGCGCACCGTGTTTGTGACAGACGATGTGGTCGTCGGTCACCCGCGCGCCGAAGCCCTCGTCGAGGCGCACGTCCGGTTCGTGCGGGCAGGAGTTGCGCCACGCCAGCGCCGAGTCACCCTCGCGGCGGACGATGAACTCCGTCCCGCGCCTGCCCGCGCGGGCCTCGTAGAGCTTCGTCCCGTCCTCGGGGAGGTCGTCGAGAGGGGCGACGTACCGGGGGTCGTCGCTCGGGTCCCCGGGACCTCTCGCGTCCTCGTTCGGGCCGTCGTCGCCCGCTCCCGTGTCGTCCCCTGTGGACGTCCCGATGTCGTCGACCGCGAACCGGAAGGTGGCGTCTCCGGCGCGGACCGTGCCCTCGGTGTCGTGGACCGTGACCGTCTCGTCCTCGTCGTCGGTCGTGACCGAGACGCGGATGCCCTCGCGCATACTCCCCCTATTTTTCGGCGGGCCTAAAAGATGCTGTCGCTGCGCGTGCGCCCTACTCGTCGACCTCGATTTCCGCCTCCACCTCGATGGTGAGGCCCTCGGCTTCGAGGACGGCCTCCGCCGTCTTCCTGTCCTCGACTTCGAACTCCAGTTCGTCGGTGTCCACCTCGACGTCGACTTCGACCTCGACGCTCACGTCGCGTTCGGTCGTCTGGTCTCGGTCCTCCGTGTCACTCGTCCCCTCCATCCCGTCAGTCTCGTCCATGTCCCCCTTTCCCGCCGTCCGAGCAAAGGGGTGACGGAACCCGCGGCCGTCGCCGGGGAACCGCGAGCGGTTTAGTGATCCGCCGCGTACGCCCACCAGCGTCGCCCATGCGTCACCAGACCTACGGCAAACTGGCCGTGCTGGCGTTCGCTCTCGTCCTCGTGAGCTTCGTGATTCTCGGATTCACCCGTGCAATCGTGGGTTTCAGGACGGCGAGACTGCTCGCCGCGCCGACGACGCTGCTCGCGGCCTCGCTGGTCTGTCTCCTCTTCGTCCGCGGCCTGCTGGCGTGGTCGGGCCTGCGCCCGCTGGAGTGAGTCAACGGGTCGTTTGACCCACCTCAAACGGGGGTTTGTCCCATCCGAGGCGACAGTCCGGGAGGCTCAAAGCTCGCTTTGAGGCATGGGAAGGGGTTTATCTGCCTGTGCGATAGGGACACACGATGAGTCTACTGCCGCTCCGGGGCGAGTCGGTGGCGGAACCCGACGAGCCGTGGGTGGTCGGGCTGGACGACGAGAACGCCGACGAGACGTTTCAGGCGCTCTCCTCCTCGACGACGCGCCGCGTCCTCGCCTTCCTCTACGAACAGCCGTCGACGCCGGCCGAGATCCGCGACGAGATCGGCACCTCGCTCCAGAACGTCCACTACCACCTCGGGAAACTGGAGGACGCCGACCTCATCGAGGGGGCCGGGACGGGCTACTCCGAGAAGGGCACCGAGATGACGGTGTACGCGCCGACCAGCGAGGCCGTCGTCCTGTTCGCGGGCCGGGAGTCACAGCGTTCCGCGCTGCGCTCGCTCCTCGCGCGCGTGTTCGGCGTCGTCCTCGCACTCGGCCTCGCCACCGTCGCCCTGCGAACGTACCTGCAGGGGAGCCTCGGAGGTCTCACGGGCGCGGACGGGGACGCCGGGAGCGCCGACACCGCGCCGACCGAGTCTGGGGACGGAGGGGGCGGCATCGGGGCGCAGGACGTCGACGGCGGCGGGGCCGCACAGGCCACCGCCGAGGCGACGCGAACCGCGAGCGAGGGGGCCGTCGACGCCGCGATGGCGCTCGATCCCGCGCTCGCGTTCTTCCTCGGGGGATTGTTCGTCCTCTGTGTCGGCCTCGGCGTGCTGTACGCCACCCGGTAGCGCGGGTCGGAAACCGTTTTCAGCGCGCCTCCCGCAGTCGGCGTATGGAGATTCAGGAACTGGCGGACCTCGGTCCCGACGCCCGGCGCGCGCTGTTCGAGCGCGACGCGGGGGTCGAGGACGCCGCCGAGACGGCCCGCGACATCGTCGACCGGGTCCGGACCGAGGGCGACGTCGCCCTCCGTGAGTTCGCCCGCGAGTTCGACGACGTCGAGGTGGGGAACCTCGACATCGCCGACGAGGTGGAACGCGCCGCCGAGGAACTGGACGAGGACCTCCTCGCGCACGTCGAACGGGCCGCCGCGAACGTCCGGGAGTTCCACGAGGCGCAGGTGCCCGAGGACTGGCGGCGCGAGTTCTCGCCGGGCCGCGAACTGGGCCGACGCTTTCGCCCCATCGAACGCGTCGGCGTCTACGTCCCCGGCGGGGCGGCCGCGTACCCCTCCAGCGCCCTGATGGGCGTCGTCCCCGCCAAGGTCGCGGGGGTGGACCACGTCGCCGTCTGTACGCCCCCCGCGGACGAACTGAACCCCGCCACGCTGGCGGCCATTCACGTCGCCGGGGCCGACGCCGTCTACCAGGTCGGCGGCGCACAGGCCATCGGCGCCCTCGCCTACGGCACGGAGACGGTGTCGAGCGTCCAGAAGATCGTGGGGCCGGGAAACCGCTTCGTCACCGCCGCGAAGGCCGCCGTCCGCGGCGACGTGGAGATCGACTTCCTCGCCGGGCCGAGCGAGGTGGCCGTCCTCGCCGACGGCACCGCGGACCCCGAGCTGGTCGCCGCCGAACTCGTCGCGCAGGCCGAACACGACCCGAACGCGTCGGTGGTCGCGGTGACGGACGACACCGACCTCGCGGAGGCGGTGGTCGAGGAGGTAGACGAGCAGGCTGCGGAACGCGACCGCGAGGACACCATCCGCGAGGCACTCGCCAACGACGCCAGCGCCGTCCTCCTCGCGCGGTCGATGCCCGAGGCGGTGCTGTTCACCGAGGAGTACGCCGCCGAACACCTCGTGATACTCGCGGAGGACGACGAGGCCCTCCTCGAACGCATCACGAACGCCGGGAGCGTCTTCCTCGGACCGCACACGCCCGTCGCGGCGGGCGACTACGCCAGTGGGACGAACCACGTCCTCCCGACGGGCGGCGGCGCGCGCGTCACGGGCGGCCTCTCCGTGGAGACGTTCCTCCGGTCGACCACCGTCCAGCGGCTCTCCGAGGAGGGCCTGTCGGACCTCCGGGAAACCGTCACCGCCCTCGCGCGGACGGAGGGACTGGACGCCCACGCCGAGAGCGTCGAGAAGCGCTTCGAGTCCGGCGACGGCGAGTAGTCGATTCAGAGCCGTCGTTCGTACACCGACCCCCACTCCTCGTAGCCCTGCTCTCGTAGAACAGGCGGGCCACGTCGCGGTCCGCCCCGGTCGCCAGCGCCACGAGATCGCAGCCCTGCGCTCTCGCCCACGCCTCCACGTGGTCGAGCAGCAGTCGCCCGTGGCCCTCCCCCCGGTGCGGGTGGGCGACGACGAGGTCGTGGACCCAGACGTGCCGCTCGCGGTGCAGGACGGACCGGACCGAGACGCCCGCGAGGCCGACGATTTCGCCCGACAGCGTGCGCGCGAACAGGTGGTCGTCCTCGAAGAACGACCGATACTGCTCGGCGGTGAGGTGCGGGAAGAGGTCCCGCATGACCGGCAACCCCCGCTGTCGGTCGGCCTCGGTCCTGAGTTCCGTGACGGCGGCCATACCGGCGTGAGGGGGCGGAGGCCCATCGCTTCGAGGGTTGGACTGTCGACCACCCCGACCCGTACGAACGGTTATCCCCTCGGCTCGCCAACTTGTTCCGACCGTGAGAGCATCCGCCACCGTGGACATCGACAGGCCGATAGACGGCGTGTTCGCGTTCGTCGCCGACGCCGAGCGCATGGACCAGTGGATCGTGGGCGTCAGCGACGTGCGGCGACTGAGCGAGGAGGCGGGCGTCGGCGCGCGCTACGAGAGCCAGTACACCTACGGGCCGGGCACTCACCGGATGACCTACGAGGTGACGGCCTACGACCCGCCGACCCGGTACGGCATCCGGTCGGTGGAGGGGCCGTTCCCCTTCGAGGGGGTGCTCACCCTCGAACCCACCGCCACGGGGACGCGCGTCACGAACGCCCTTGACACGGCCCCCGACGGTCGGGCGACGGCGGCGATGTTCACCGTCCTCCGGCCCTGATGCGTCGCCTGATGGCCCGTCGCCTGCGCGAGGAACTGGTGGAACTGAGGGCGCGCCTCGAATCGGAACCCGTCGCCGCGTGAGCGACGAGTTCCTCGGATCGGCGTCAGGGTTAACACGTCGGAGTGGGTACGTCCGGGTATGAGTAGCACGACCGCCGAGGCCGCCGACCCGACCATCGAGGTGACGGAGACGGCGGCCCAGCAAGCTCTCGACCTTCTCGACGGCGAGGGCCTCGACTCGGGCGTCGCCGGTCTCCGTCTGTTCGTCCAGCAGGGAGGCTGCGCGGGCCTCTCCTACGGGATGCGCTTCGACGACGAACCGGAAGCCGACGACACCATCTACGAACACCACGGCCTGCGCGTGTTCGTCGACCCCGCCAGCATGAACTACATCGGCGGGTCGCGCCTCGACTTCGAGTCGGGGCTGCAGGGCGCGGGCTTCCACGTCGAGAACCCGAACGTCGTCAGCGAGTGTGGCTGCGGCGAGTCGTTCAGGACGTAGTCCGGAAAAATCGGCTGTTCTACGGGTGGGCTACTCGTCGTGGTCTTCGAGACGGAACGCCACCTCGACGGTCGCCTGATACTCGTGACCGTCGGCGCTCGCCACCTCCACGCCGAGTTCCTTCACTTCCATCCAGGCGACGTTGTCGAGCGTGCTCTTCGCCCGGTCGAGGGCGTCGTCGGTCGCCGCGTCGAAGCTCTCTGAACTGGACCCGATGAGCGTGATCTTCTTGTATACCATCGCACCGGCGGTACTCCCGCACGACCCATAAGTGTGGTCGCCCCGGGACTGGCTCGCCGCTATCGCTCAGCCCGACGCGGAGAGTCGCTGGCCGATGGCGTCGGCGACGTCCGTGAGGTAGGCGGTGCCCCAGACGGCGACGACGAGCCCGCCGAGGAGGTTGAACACGAGGTCGAGCATCGTGTCCGCGAGGCCGTACTGGGTGAGCACCGACCCCATCCCGAAGTGGACGGCGGCCTCGCCGATGACGAACTCGATGACCTCCCAGAGGACGCCGAAGGCGACGACGAACAGGAGCAGGTAGACGAACATGAACTCCGGTGGGAGGTCGACGCCCTCGGAGTGTTCGTCGAACGCCCGCGCCGTAGCGTAGCCCACACCGGCGACGATGGACGCCGACAGCGAGTGAGTGAGGTGGTCCCACCAGCCACCCGAACTGTACAGCGTCGCGTACGCCACCCCTTCGGGGGCAGCCCCGACGAACTCGACGAACCAGGCCGGGAGAGGTACCGTCCCGAGCGCGTGGAGGAAGACGGCCGTCGTTATCCAGAGCGTGACTCCCACGTCCATCGGAATGTGGTAGTCCCGTTCGAGAATCGGGGGCAACTGGGCGACGAGGAGCGCGATACCCGCGTTGACGATGATACCGGTGTTCCCGAGCCAGATTCCGGCGGCGAGGATGGCGACGAGTCCCACCTCCATCGCCCACGTCAGGCGGTGTTGCGCCCGCTCGCTCAGCCCGAGCGCCTCGCGGACCCTCACAGCTCCACCTCCAGTCGCTCCTCGCCGTGGACGTAGCGCCGGAAGTAGAACTCGAAGACGACGCCGGCGCCGACGCCCGCGACGGTGGAGGCGACGAACTCCAGCATGAGCGCCCGTTCGTCGAGGGCGAACCCCGTCCCGAGGTAGATGTCCGCCGTCCAGCGGACGACGGCCCAGATGCCCGCCGTGGCCATCGTCGCCACGACGACGAAGAAGACGGCGAAGGAGTGGGTCATCTCGACGGGGGTGAAGACGTGCAACTCGACGGCGACGAGCAGCGCGATGGCCGCCACCGAGAGGTAGGTGGCGACGTCGCTGACGCCGGGGCCGCCGAACGGGCGGGCGAGCAACGGGAAGGCCGCGAGGACGAGCACCTCCCACGGGAGCATCGACCGCGGCGAGCGCAAGAAGAGCGCCGGGACGACGGCGACGAGGGCGACACAGAGCGCGAACCCGGCCCAGAGGCGGTCACCGTTGGCGAGGTTCACGCCGGCGGCCACGAGGACGAGCGCCACCAGTATCCAGCCGAGTGCGGCGTTCAGTCGGGCGTCCTCGACGATACGCCCGATGTCCGACCGGTCCATACTTCCTCTCCGCGCGCCGGACTACTAAAGCCACGCGACGATGAGATACGCCGTCGCGTAGGCGAACGTGGCGACGGTGACGGCCGCGAGCGAGGTCAGCACCGCCGACAGCGCGAGCGCCCGGCGCGCCCGGCCGTACACCCGCCCGTGGCCGGCGACGAGGACGGCACAGCCCACGCCGAGGCCGAGGACGGTGAAGACGAACGGGTACGAGAGGCCGAGCGTCGGGGCGGGGACGGCGAGGACCGCCCCGGCGTAGCCCACGCCGAGCGCCGCCGACCGACCGAGGTGGGTCCGGACGGCCCGGCCCGTCAGGTCGAAGTAGACGACCGCGGCGGCCCAGAACGTCGCCAGTTCGAGTGCCATCGCCCCCAGCAGGTGGACCGTCGGGTCGCCGCTGAGCGTCACGCGCGTCGCGAACAGCGTCGCGTCGAACGGGTAGAGAAAGGCGGGCGGGTGGCCGGTGAACAGGTCGCCGAAGGGGTGGCCGACGAGACCAACGAACCCCGCCGCGAACACCGGCCACGGGGAGACGTCGAGCCGTCCGGCGTAGCCCGTCACGAGGAGGCCGGCGACGACGAACGCCCCCATCGCGACGGCACCCAGAAAGCCGCTCTCGGCGCCGGCGACGAGGACCAGCGCCGACAGGAGCGCCAGCGCGACGGCGCGTCCGGGGGCGTCGGTTCGTCGCCACGCGGCGAACCCGACGGCGGCGACGAGGGCGACGGGGAGCGAGTGGGTCACGGCGCGGTGGACGAGCGTGCTGGCCGCCCAGAACCCTTCCGCGAGCGCCAGCGGCCCGCCGTCGGCGGCGAGCAGTCCGACCGGCGCGTACACCATGTCCACGTCCGGGAGGAGGCCGAACAGGGCGGCGACGAGGCCGAGTGCGAGCGCTCGCTCGCGGGGCCACCCGACCCGCGCGGCGGCGGCCGCGACGAGCGCGAACGCCACCAGTCCGTGCCCGAGGAACACGGCTCCCCTAACGACTTCCGGAGCATAAGCCACTCGCCGCGTCCGGCGGTAGCACGCCGCTCACCCGTCGTCGAGTTCCCCCTACTCCCCGCGGCGCAGGCGTTCGACGACGCGAGCGCCCTCCTCGCGGGCCGTTCCCTCCAGAATCTCGATTTCGTCGCCGACGCGCAGGACGCCCGGCGTCACCACGTCGGCGCAGATACCCCCGCGCCGGTTCGAGAGCGCTCGCGTGACGCCCTCCTCGTCCGCCACGTCCTCGACGTGCGCACACGGCGGGCGGGGGCGGGTGCCCCGGAACGCCACCTCGCCGACGCGGAACGTCGTCCCGAGGAGGTCGTGGAGGGTGACGCCGCGCGTGACGACGTTCCGCCGGTGCCGACCGTCGGAGAGGTCGATGTCGAACTCCTCGCGGATGGCGTCGAGTGCCTCACCCTCGACGAACGTGACCTCGCAGACGTCGAACGGGGAGTAGTAGCCCGTCCCGAGGAGGTAGCGGTCGCCCGCCAGTCCGCCCTCGACGGCCTCACTTCGCTCGTGTCGCTCCATCGGTGCCGAGTCCTCGCTCGCGGTGAACACCGCTTCGACGCGTCCCATACCCACCGGAGGTGACACGTCGGCAAAGCCCTCGCGCCCGGGCTCGGGTGTCGGACGCTACTCGTCGCGTAGGAGGGCGTCGTCGCCGTGGCGCTCCCGGAGTCGTTCGAGGTACTCCCGCTGTTCGCGGATTCGCGGCGTCTCCTCGGCGTAGGCGTCCGCGAAGAGATCCGCTGGGTCCGGTTCCACGTCCTCGGCCTCGCGGACCACGGCGGCGACTTCCTCCTCGATTTCGTCCTCGATGGTCGCGACTCGCTCGTCGTCCAGCAGGTCCCGGTCACGGAGGAACGCCTCGAAGCGCGGGATGGGGTCCTTCTCGCGCCACGCCTCGACCTCCGCCTCGTCGCGGTAGGCCGTCGGGTCGTCGGCGGTGGTGTGCGCCCCGAAGCGATAGAGGAGGGTCTCCACGAGGGTGGGGCGGGCCTCGCCGTCCGCCGGATTTCGGGCCTTCTCGACCGCGGCGCGCGAGACGGCGTAGGAGGCGAGCGGGTCCATCCCGTCGACCTGCACACCGTTGAATCCGTAGGCGTCCGCCTTCTGGGCGATGGTCGCACTCGCCGTCTGGCGATCGCGGGGGACCGAGATGGCCCACTGGTTGTTGTGACAGAAGAACACCGAGGGGGTGTCGAAGACGCCCGCGAAGTTCAGCCCCTCGTGGAAGTCGCCCTCGCTCGTCGCGCCGTCCCCGAAGTGACAGGCCACGACCCGGTCGTCGCCCTTCAGCTTCGCGGCCCACGCCATCCCCGTCGCGTGCGGGATGTGCCCCGCGATGGAGATGTTCAGCGGGACGATGTGCTGGTCGACGAGGGAGGCGTTCCCTTCCTCGTAGCCCATCCAGTAGCGGACGTACTCCGGCGTGAGGCCGCGGACGACCACCGCGCCGTGTTCGCGGTACTGGTAGGAGATCCAGTCGTCCTCGCGGAGGGCGTGCGTCGAGGCGACCTGTGCCGCCTCCTGTCCCGCGAGCGGCGAGTACGTCCCGATGCGGCCCTGTCGCTGGAGGCTGACCATCCGCTCGTCGAAGTGTCGCGCCGTCCGCATCTCGCGGTACATCGCGAGGAGTTGCTCGTCGGCGAGGTCCGGGACCGTCGCACCGTCGACGACCCGCCCGTCCTCGTCGAGGACGCGGTACGGGTCGCCCGGAGCGCGGTCGAAAAGCGACTGCTCGGTCGTGGCCATGCCGTGAACTCACACGGCGCTATGGTATCACTATGTCGGGAGCGCCTGACTCGCCTGCGGGTGGAGTATCTCGTAGGTCCCGCTACCGTCGAGACTCATCACCGCCCAGTCGTAGTCGGGCGCCCTATCGAGCAGGTCGTCGCGCAGACGTGTCGCGCGATTCGCGCTCGCCACGAAACAGCGGAGGTCGACGTCCTCGGACACCTCGTCCGGGGCGTCGGCCGTGATATAGACGATGCGCCACTTGCGCTCGGCCCGGAGTTCGGACCCGAGTTCGGTTACGGTGTAACCGAGGTCGGTGAAGATCGAACGCGCTTCGTCCAACAGCGGTGTGCTAACGACCCCCATTCGTATGGGGATACCACATCCCTGGATAAATACTTTGGCACAGTGTGGCATGACTTCGCCGCCGCCGGACGTGTCACTCGAACGCTCTTTCTCACAGGCGACGACGTGGCGGGGAGACGGGCCCGACCGCGAACCTACTCGTGGGCGGCGTCCCACTCCTCGGCCTTGTGGAGGTTCGCACAGTCGTTACACTGGATGCGGCCCATCGCGTCGACGGCGGTGTCGAAGGTGTCGCAGTTCGAGCAGAAGAAGCCCCAGCGTCGCTGGGCGTCGTCGGTTCGGTAGACCACGTAGAAGGGTCCCTTCGACCCGCGTTCGGGTTCGTTCGGGGCCACGTAGAGCGTCTCGCCGTCGTAGGTACGCGCCTCCATGGCCCCACTCGCGCGCCGCGGGATAAATGCTCCTCGGTCGATGTGTCTTTAGGACCCCCGGCCGTCGCACGAGCCAATGACTCCGCGGGTCCTCCACTACTCGGACATCGAGGGCGTCTACGACCACCCGGACCGCCTCGCCCGGTTGGCGGGCCGCATCGCCGAACTGCGCGACGACCGCACGCTCGTCTGCGGGTCCGGCGACAACACCGCGCCGGGCGTGCTCTCGCTCGTCTCGCGGGGCCGACAGGCGCTCCCGTTCTTCGAGCGAGTGCGTCCGGACGCCGACACCTTCGGCAACCACGACTTCGACTACGGACCGGACAGGACCCGCGAACTCGTCCGCGAGTCCCCCCAGCGGTGGGTGAGCGCGAACCTCTCCGTCGAGGGCGACCCGTTCGGTGCGGCGGCGGGCGTCGAACGCTCCGTCGTCGTCGAGTGTGACGGCGCGCGCGTCGGCCTCACGGGCGTCATCGACCCCGCCGCGACGGACCTCACCACGGAGGTGGGCACCGTGCGCGCGACCGACCCCGTCGAGGCGGTGGGGCGCGAGATCGGCCGGATGCGAGAGCGGGGGGCGGAGTACCTCGTCGTCCTCTCGCACCTCGGGGCGGGCGACGACGAACTCGCCCGTCGCTTCGACCTGGACGCCGTCCTCGGCGGGCACGTCCACGCCGAGCGGGCCGAGGTAGTGGCGGGGACGCCCTGTACCCGACCCGGCCCCAACGGCCACCGGGTGATGGAAGTCGACCTCGCCACCGGCGAGACGACCGTCCACCCCGTCGCCGACGCCACGCCCGACACGGACCTGCTCGCAGAGTTCGAGCGCCTGGCGGGCGAGACGGGACTGGACGAGGTGGTCGGACACGTCGACCCCGACTGGCCCGTCGAGCGCACCCGCGAACTGCGCACGTCGGGCGAGTGTCGCATCGGGAACGTCGTCGCGGACGCCTACCGCTGGGCCGCCGGGAGCGACGTGGGCCTCCACAACGCCGGGGGCATCCGCGACGGCCCACCGCTGGTGGGCGAGGTGACCGTCGCCGACCTCGTCAGCGTCGTGCCGTTCGGCGAACCCGTCTCCGTGGCCGAACTCTCGGGGCGCGCCCTCCGGGGCCTGTTCGAGGAGGCCTACCGCGCCCCCCACGGTGAGGACCGCTGGACGGCTCACGTCAGCGGCTGTTCCGTCACCTACGACACCGACGCCCGCGAACTGTGCGGGGTGACCGTCGGCGGCGACCCCCTCGACCCGGACGCCACCTACACCGTCGCGACGAACGACTTCCTGCTCCGGACGCCCGCGGAGTTCCCGACGCTCGTCCCCGAACACCGCATCGGGACCCTCGACACGCAGTACGAGGTGCTGGCCGCCTACGCGCGGGAGGAGGGTATCGACCCCGAACTGTCGGGACGCATCGACCTCGCGGGGCGGGCCGAACCGGCCCCCCGGACGGAGGGACGATGACGCTCGTCGTCGTCCCGGTCCGGTACCCGCTGTCGGAGCACTCGAAGGAGACGCTCAGCGAGGGGTGGCGCATCGCCCAGGAGCGCGACGCGGAACTCACCGTCCTCCACGTCAACCTCTATCAGAACAACGAACACGTCACCCGGAGCGAACTGAAGCGCGCCGCCGAGGCGGTCATCGGCCGCCAGTCGCACGCCCGCTATGTCGTCCGGTCGGGCTTTCTCGTCGAGGAGTCCATCCTCGACGAGGTGGCCGCCGAGGACGCCGACGTGGTCGTCATCGGGCGCAAGCAGGCCTCGCGCTGGCGGCGGATGTTCCGCCGCCTGACCGACGACCCCGACGTCGAGCGGTTCCTGAAGGAGTCCCTCGACTGCGAGGTCGTCACCGTCGGGTAGGCTCACTCGTCGCCGAGGTCGGTCGCACTCGGCGGGGGCGACCGAGACCCGCCCGACGACTCCCCGTCGCGGTCGTCCCCACTACCGGACGTTCGCGTGCTCCCCGCCGTCGTTGGCTCGTCCGATACGTCCCCCTCGGGTCGTCCCGCGCCGTTCGGGGCCGGGAGGCCCTCCGTGGAGGGGTCGAGGCGCGGCGGGAGCGACCGTCCGTCGTTCCGGTCGTCCATCGCCACCCGCAACTGCCCGCTCGTGTCGTCGAAGACGACGTGCGAGTGGGGGTAGGCGATGGTCACGTCCGCGTCGTCGAGGCGCTCCCAGACCTTCTCCTGGACGCGCGAGCGCATCGTCAGCAGTTTGTACGGTTCGCGGACCCAGTAGCGCAGGCGCAGGAGGATGCCGTGGTCCGCGAACGACTCGATGTAGCAGGTCGGCGCGGCGGGGTAGCGGGCGCTCCCGATGCGGATGTCCGGGCCGCCCTCGATGACGCTCTCGCACTCGCGGGCGGCGTCCTCGATGAGTTTGCGCGCCTCGTCTAAGTCACCCTCGTAGGTGACCTGCACGTCGAGGCGGAGACGAACGCGGGGGTCCTCCGCCGAGAAGTTCACCACGTCGCGCTCGCGCATCGACCCGTTCGGGACGACGAGGAACGTGTTGTCGAGCGTGAATATCTTCGTGTAGCGGAGCGTGATGTCCTCGACGAACCCGGTGGTGTCCCGGTCGACCAGTTGGATCATGTCGCCCACCTCGTAGGGCTGGTCCGCGAGGACGAACAGCCCCGAGATGATGCTCCCGACGATGGGCGCGAGGACGACACCGATGACGGCGGAGAACACCGTCACCGAGAGGGCGACGTTGCCGAGCCCCAGTCCGAACACCGTCCCGAAGATGATGGAGAAGGCGACGAGGAAGATGCCGAGGCGGATGAGCCGCAGGATGGTCCGCGAGACGCTCGGCCGCTTGAACCGGCGGGCGATGCGCCGGCCGAGCATCTGGTTGACGTACCGGGAGGCGTACCACGCCAGCAGGAGGATGAGCGCGGAGAGGCCGAGTTGGATGACGAGTTGGGGGATCTGGAACCACTCGGGGAGCAACTGGTTTACCTCGTCCGTGACGTTGCCGCCGACCGAGGCGTTCGGGGGGTCCTCGACGGTGACTGCCCCGGACCCGTTCCCGGGCGTCCCCGTCCCGTTCCCGGTCGCGGTACCGTTCCCCTCCTGTCCCATACTCGGCGCTCTCCCGACGGGGGAAAAAGGGTTGCGACCCGCGAAACTAAGGCCGCGGCCCGCGCTCTCTCAGGCATGCCCGCGACTCCGCCCGAGCAGTCGACCTTCGACGTGCGCCACGAGGAGACGCCCGGCGACGTCCTCTTGTGTGGGTTCGCCGAGTACGGACTGGCCGGCCTCACGGCCGCCGACTACCTCGTCAAGCAACTGGGCTTGGAACAGACGGGCCACATCACCGCCGGTGAACTGCCCGCCATCACTCCCTTCGAGGACGGGCGGCCGCGCCACCACACGCGCATCTTCTCGTCGGACGACGCCGACCTCAGCGTCCTCGTCGGCGAACTGTTCATCCCGCGCCAGATGGCGAAACCATTCAGCGACAGCGTCCTCGACTGGGCCGAGCGCTCCGTCGAGGAACTCGCGGTGCTCTCGGGAGTCCCCACCGCCCACGGCCCCGAGGAACACCAGACGTACTTCGTCGCCACCGACGACTACCGCGAGCACCGACTGGCCGACCACGACATCCCTCCGATGGGCGGCGGGTTCCTCGACGGAGTGAACGCGGCGCTGGTCCAGCGCGGCCTCGACACCGCGCTCCGCGTCGGCGTCTTCGCAACCCCCGCCCACGCCCAGACGCCGGACGTCGAGGCCGCACTCCGCCTGCTCGACGCCGCCGCGACCGTCTACGACCTCGACGTCGACGTCGAACCACTGGAGTCGTTCGCCAGCGAGGTCCAGCGGTACTACGCGGACCTCGCCGAGCGCATGCAACGGGACGACCCGACGCCACAGCCGGACGACCGGATGTACATGTGACGACCCGTAGGCCGACCCTGCACCCCCTCACACGGCCGTCGAACCGCGATGCGTGAGCACGATTCGAACCCCGGAACACTCCTCGATGAGAATCGCTCCCAACCTATATGTATAGCGCATGTTGTACCTTTGCATCAAGGCGTAATCTGCCATTGACCATGATAATCATCGAGTTCTCCATCGACCACCCGCTCCTGCGTGAGACGCTGAACGAGGCACCCGGAGTGACGCTCTCCTGGGAGCAGACGGACGCGCTCGGGGACGGCCGCATCGTCACGCTCCTGTGGGCGGAAGGGGGTGACATCGAGATCCTGGAAGCGGGGATGGCGTCGGACCCGACGGTGAACCGGTGGTCGGAGACCGCCGAGGTGGGTGGTCGTCGTCTCTACCAGGTGGAGATGGTGGGCGACGCCCTCGACGGGACCTACCTGCTGCTGGTCGAACTGGGCTGTCTCCTCCAGTCACTCGCGGGGACCGCGGAGGGGTGGGAGGCGCGGGTCGCCTTCCCCGAGCAGACCACGGTGGACCACTTCTTCGACCACTGCCGGACGACGGGCCTCGGCTACACCATCCATCGCGTCTACGAGGAGCGACCCGGACGCGACGGCGAGCAGTTCGGCCTGACCACGGAGCAACTGGAGACGCTCCGTGCGGCGGTCGAACTCGGCTACCTCGACGTCCCCCGCGAGAACACGCTTCAGGACCTCGGGCGGGAACTCGACGTCTCCGACACCGCGGCCTCACAGCGGTTCCGGCGCGGGGTGAAGCGCCTCGTCGAGAACACGCTCAACCCCGACACCAAAGCGCGGCCGCCGCCGGTCGGGAGGCCCCGCTGACCCCGACCCGCGCCACCCGGTGTCGGGATAACCGGTGGCGAGACGGTCCGTGACGCGAACGCCGACCACGTGCGAGAGAGTCGCTAACGGTCGATGATGGTCGATATTACCGTGTGGAGTCACCAGACATTTACCGATTCGTGGCGTAGTTCGAGCTAATGAGTTCGACGCGCCTCCGCCGACGGTCCCCCGACAGCGACGGGCGGCCGAAGGCGACGCTGTTCTGCCCGACCTGCGGCCACGAGAGCCTCGCGGGCGACGAGGGGGACTGGGAGGTCAGCCCCCGACGCGAGAGCGACCGACGTGCGCTCGCCTACGAGTGTCCGGTCTGCGGGACGACGCTGACCGTCCAGCCGGTTTTCGAGTGACGGGCGCACTGGCGTCGGCGGGCGTCAGCTGGTGAGGGTCAGTCGGTGACGACGTCGCTGACGAGGCGCATCGGCGTCTCGTCGTAGGCGGGATTCTCGATGGTGAACCCCTCGGCGGGTTCGCGCATCACCTCGCTCGGCGAGCGGAACTCGTTCTCGAAGACGAAGCCATCCTCAATGATCTTCGCGCCGGACCCGACGACGGTGACGGGGACGCCCACCTCCTCCGCGGTGGCGGCGAGCGGGAACGTCCCGATGCGGTTGTAGAGGGTGTCGCCGACGATGCAGTCCATGCCGATGACGACGTGGTCGCACTCGGGGAGGACGAACCCGTTGGCGCTGTCGATGAGGAGGTGCGTCTCGACGCGGTCCATCCCGGCGAGCGTCCGCGCCGCCTTCCGACCGAGGTACCGCGGGCGGGCCTCGGTGACGTACACCGTCAAGTGCGCCCCGTCGCGGGCGGCGAGTTCGACGGCCTCGATGACCGTCGAGGAGTAGTCGTGGGTGAGGATGGTCGTCCCGTCCTCGAGCAGGGCCGCACCGTTCTCCGCGGCGCGGTGTTTCGCCGTCTCGACCCGCTCGACGACCGCCTCGGCGGCCTCCGCGGTGAGGCGCTTCGCCTCCTCGACGCTCTCCGGGTCGGCGTCGATGACGGTCTCGACGATTTCACGCTGTGTCGTGTACAGTGAGGCGTGGGAGGGGTTCGCCCGCCGGAGGACGCTGGAGTTGCGTTCGAGGTCACGGACGTACTCCTCGACGGTGGTGGCCTCGCGGTCGACCAGCGACGCCAGCGCCCGTGCGGCCTTCACGGCGACGACGGACGAACTGTGCGTCTGCATCTCGCGTATCTCCTCGACGGTCTCGTCTATCATTGGGCCTACCTCGCCCGTTCGGGGGAAAGCCCTTCTGGGTCTGCCCGTCCCGTCACCCCGTGGAGGGCGTGATGCTCGTGAACACCGCCGACTCCGCCTTCCGCAGGTGTTCGCCGACGGTCCCCGGCGCGATACCCAGTTCCTCGGCGATGTCCCGGTAGGTCACCCGTCGTGGCTCCTCGTAGTAGCCCGCGGCGACGGCCGCCCGGAGCGTCTCCTGTTGGCGCTCCGTGAGCTGTGCGTACAGCTCCCCGCCGTCGGGGGTGTACTCGCCGGTCTGCAGGAGGCGCAGGCCGACGCCGTCGGGTATCTGTCGGGTCGCCTCACGGAACGTGGCCAGTTCGCCGATGGCCGTCATCCGCAACGCCCCCCGGTCGGTGTAGCGGATGGGCATGTCGAGGACGAGGTCGTTCGTCTGGGCGACGCCGTACACGCGTCCGGTCAGGTCGTTCGGGTCGAACCGGACGTGACAGTACAGTCGGTCGCCCGACGCCGAGACGTCGTGTGCGTGCACGGAGGGACACCCGCCGACGACGGCGTCGGCCCGGTCCCGGTCGCCCGCGAGTTCGTACAGGGTGACCGCCGTGCCGTCGTCGAGCATCCTGAAGTGGTGGATGGCGCGCCGTTCGATGGCCGGGGCGTCCGCGATGGCCCCCTCGATAGGATGGAGTTCCCCGTCCAGCGGGATGAGCAGGTAGGTGACGAACCGCATGGTACTCCGTCCGGCCAGCGGGAGTTGACTCCGGTGCCGCCGATAGCCGGGCGTACTTGTCGCGCCCGCCCCGTCGCCGGTAAATAGCCCCACAGATGTGACGCGAAACCGGCTTGCCACGGACGCTCGACTCACCGACGATGCGACACGGTACCGACCGGCGGGGGGAGGAATCGACGGCGAACACGACGGCGCGGGCGGGCGTCCCGCGCGGGGGGGACTGACCGTGGCGTCCCGACAGTGGCGGACGCCGGACGCGAACTGGCGGGCCGCCGAACGGGCGTACACCGACGAGGTCACCGGCGACGACACCCTCCCCGAGATGTTCGAGGCGAGCGTCGACCGGAACGCCGGCGCGAACGCCCAGTGGTACAAGGGAGGGGTGTACGACCGGTCGCTCGCGGACGTGGCGTTCCCGTCGGCCCCGGACGGCGAGTTCGCGGCGCTCACCTACCGGCGGATGGGCGAGGTTGTCCACCACCTCGCGGCGGGGTTCCGGGAACTGGGCGTCTCGTCCGGGGACCGGGTGGGCCTCTGTGCGGACACCCGGGTGGAGTGGGCGCAGTGTGACTTCGCCCTGCTCGCGGCGGGCGGCGTCGTCTCGACGGTGTACACCGAGTCGCCGCCCGAGCGCGCTCGATATCTCCTCTCGGACCCGGGCGCGACGGGCGTGGTGGTGGAGAACGCCGAGTTGCTCGACCGGGTGCTCGAAGTCGAGGACGACCTCGACCTCTCCTTCGTCGTCGTGATGGACGAGGCGAACGAGGTCGAGGAGTCCGATCGCGACGACGTCGTCTCGCTGCGGGCGGTGTACGAACGGGGCCGGGAGGCGTTCGACCACGACGCGTACGCGTCGTGGCTCGACGAGCGCTCGCCCGGGGACCTCGCGAGTCTCATCTACACCTCGGGGACGACAGGTAAGCCCAAGGGCGTCGAACTCACCCACCGCAACCTCAAGTCGAACGTCGACCAGTTGCGCAGGCGCTTCGGGCCACGTCCCGACAAGCCCGCGGACATGCCCGTCGTGGACAGCGACGGCCGGACGCTCTCCTTCCTCCCGCTGGCGCACGTCTACGAGCGGACGGCGGGACACTTCCTCCCGCTGGCTTCGGGGGCCACGGTCGCCTACGCCGAGTCGACCGACACCGTCGCGGAGGACCTGAAAGCCGTCTCGCCCGACACCGTCACCAGCGTCCCGCGGGTGTACGAGCGCATCTACGACCGGGTGCACGAGGAGGCCAGCGGGTCCGCCGTGAAGGAGCGAGTCGTCGAGTGGGCGCTGGACGTCGCCCGCGAGTTCACCCGCACCGAGGACCCTGGAGTGGGCCTCCGGGCGCGCCACGCCGTCGCGGACCGCCTCGTCTACTCGCAGGTCCGCGAGGACCTCGGCGGCGAGATTCAGGCGTTCATGAGCGGCGGCGGGGCCATCGCCCGCGAACTGACCGAACTGTTCGACGGGATGGCCGTCCCCATCAACCAGGGGTACGGCCTGACGGAGACGTCGCCCGTCGTCGCCGTGAACCCCGCCGAGGACCCCCGACACGGGACGCTCGGCCCGCCCGTCGTCGGCTGCGAGGTGCGACTCGACGAGTCCGTCGTCGGCGAGGAGCGCCGGACGGCGGCCGACGACCCGGTCGGCGAACTGCTCGTGAAGGGACCGAACGTGACGCGGGGGTACTGGAACCGCCCCGACGCGACGGCGGCGGCGTTCACCGACGACGGCTACTTCCGGACCGGCGACATCGTCGAGCGGAGCCCCGACGGCTACCTGACCTACCACGACCGGTTGAAGCAGGTGCTCGTGCTCTCGACGGGGAAGAACGTCGCGCCACAGCCGATAGAGAGCGCCTTCGCCACCAGCGACCGGGTCGAGCAGGTGATGGTCGTCGGCGACGACCGGAAGTTCCTCGGTGCGCTGGTCGTCCCGGACTGGGAGGCCGTCGAGCGGTGGGCCGACCGGGAGGGACTCGACCTCCCCGCGGACCCCGAGGCGCGCTGTGACGACGAGCGAGTCCGGTCGTGGATACGCGAGGAGGTCGACCGCGTCAACGAGGGCCGCCCGAAACACGAGCGCATCGGGGCGTTCGAACTCGTCCCCGTGGAGTGGACGGCCGAGAACGACCTCCTCACGCCCTCGATGAAGACCAAGCGCCGGAACGTCCGCGAGCAGTTCGCCGACCGCATCGACCGCCTCTACGGCGAGGACCGACGCGCCGCACCCGAGGCCGCCACTTAAACCACCGTTCATGTGACGGGCCAGTCCGATGGCCCTCCCGTCCCCACAATCAGTCGTCGGAACCCCACCGCACGCGGGGTCCGGCGACCCACCATGACAGACGACACCGTCACGCGACTCGAGAGCGCACTCGACCAGTCCGACGAGAAACTCGCCGACGACCTGCCCAACCTGCTCGAATCGATGGAGGGGCGGACGGAGGACCTGGTGCGCGAGCACCCCGCGATCTTCGGGCGACTCGTCCGCCGGATGGAGACGATGGACATCGCGGGGTTCGTCGACGACCACCCCGAGGTGGCAGACCAGTTCCAGGAACTGCTCTGGACGGGGATGGAGGTGCTCGTCCGGGAGTCCCCGGAGGTCCAGGAGAGCATCGGGGAGGACATCACCGTCAACTTCCGGGCGACCGACTGCGAGATGGACGGCCACCTCACCGTCGACGGGGACGAACAGGTCATCACGGGCGGTGCGGGGCTGCTCGACGACCCGACGCTCGAAATCGACGGCCCGGCTGACGTCCTCGTCGGCCTCGTCACGGGGAGCGTCGACCCCATCCAGGGCTTCCTCACCCAGCAGTACCAGATGGACGGCCCGGTCCAGAAGGGCACCCGCCTCGCCCCCATCATGAACGACCTCGCCGACAACATCCCCCAGTCCGGGTAATGCGCCTGACCGACGACCAGCGGGCGTTCCGCGACGACCTCAGCGGGTATCTGGAGCGCGAAATCGACCCCGTCGTGGACGAACGCGACGCGAACGGACCGATGAGCCGTGCGGAGTTGCTCGGCTACCTCGACGACCTGCGGGACCTCGGGGTGGGCTTCGACCCCGAGACGGCCCCCGAGTACTTCGGGGACGTGTGGCGCTTCGCCATCGCGAGCGAGGAACTCTCGCGGGTGTGGCCCTCGCTCAACGTCGCCATCCAGATGTCGTTTCCCGCGCTGTTCGTCCGCTTCGCGAGCGAGCACACCCGCGAAGCGCACCTCCCCGCACTCGAAGCCGGCGAGTGTCTGGGCTGTCTCGGCGTCACCGAACCGAGCGGCGGGAGCGACACGGCGCGCCCCCGGACGACCGCCCGACGCGACGGCGACGAGTTCGTCGTCGACGGCGCGAAGACGTGGGTGGGCAACGGCGGCATCGCGGACGTCGCCCTCGTCGTCGCCCACGACGAGGAGTCGGGCGCACAGGACATGTTCCTCCTCGACACCGAGTACGACGGCTTCGAGACGGAGACGCTCTCGAAACTCGGCTGGAAGGGCGTCCCGAACGCCCTGATGGAGTTCGACGGGGTCCGCGTCCCCGCCGAGAACCGCTTCTCGACGATGGTGTCGAACGCCATCCGCGAGGGAAACGACATGGACGACATCGTCCCGTTCCCGCCGAGCGTCACCCAGCTGTTCATGGAGCAGAAACCGCTCAACGCGACGTTCTCGTTCATGCGGACGGGGATGGCGTTCATGGCCGTCGGCATCATGCGGGCGGCCTTCGAGGAGGCGCTCGACTACACCACCGAGCGCGAGACGTTCGGGAGCCCCATCGCGGGCCACCAGCTCGTCCAGCGGAAACTGTACGAGATGAACGCGGGCCTCGAATCGTCGCGCGGACTGGCCCGCAGGGCCGCCGAGGCGCTGGAAGATGGCGACTCCGACGCCCGGCGCCTCTCCTCGCTGGCGAAGGGCTACTGCTGTGAAACCGCCAAGGAGGTGACCGACGAGGCAATCCAGGTGTTCGGCGGCGAGGGCCTGAAGACCGAGAACCGTCTCGAACGCTACTACCGGGACGCCCGTGTGCTGACCATCCCGGACGGCACCACCGAGATTCAGCAACTCGTCGTCGGCAAGGAACTGACCGGCGTGAGCGCCTACGACTGACCCGACTTCCGGACGTGCGGTTTACCTCCCCCGACGTCGTAGTTCGGGCGTGAGCTTCCCGGTCCGCTACACCTGTCCCTACTGCGATGTGGTCGTCACGCTGGCCCGCGAGGGCTACCTCGCGGACAAGTCGGTCACCGAGGACCCCCTGACGGGGTGGGAGTACGTCCCCGCCTACGACTTCACGGACGTGGACGACGGGGAACCGGACGCCGACGGCGTCGAGTTCGTCTGCGGGGCCAGCGAGACCGAGGGCGAGGGCTGTGGGAACACGTTCTACCTGAGCTTCGTCAGGTACGAGGAGGGCCGTGAGGTGCCCGGCGACGCCCCCCTTCGCCCGGAGGACGCGCCGAACTTCGACTTCCGGCGGTGACCCGACCGGTCGGCCCGCGGGACGGGCAGCCACGTCACATTAGTCCGGGCGGCCCGTCGGTCGGGGCATGGGAGACGGAATCCACGTCCAACTCGCCGTCGACGGCGTCGAGACCTGCCCGGCGGCCGCGCTGAGCGAGGAGGTCACCGTCGAGTCGGTGACCACCGCCGCGCGCACGACGGCGGGCGACAGCGTCGGGGAGGCGACGGTACGCGGCCCCGTCGCCGACGAGTCGCTTCCCAACGAGGTCGAACGCGTGTTCGCAGACGGCGACCGGACGGTCTACCGCTTCGAGAGTGACGGCGAGTGCCCGTGTACCCGACTCCCGGCGCGTGGCTGTCCGGTTCGCGAGACGCGCGCCGAGGACGGCACGCTCCGCCTCTCGTTCATCGTCCCGTCGGTGGCGTCGATACGGCCCATCGTCGCCGACCTCCGGGCCTGCTGTGAGTGCGTCCGGGTGCAACGGCTCACCCGGTCGACCGACGGCGACGACCGCAGACTGGTCGTCGTGGACCGCTCGGCGTTCACCGAGCGCCAGTACGAGGTGTTCCGGACCGCCCACGAGATGGGGTACTTCGACCGGCCTCGGGGGGCAACCGCCACCGACGTCGCGGCGGCACTCGACATCGCGGTGGCGACGTTCGGCGAACACCTCGCGACGGCGCAGGCGAAGCTCCTCGACCAGTTTCTCGACGAGGGGACGCCGGACGACGCGCCGCGGGAGGCGTGACCCCACTTATAGACCCACAGGAGCTAGCGACAGGGGGTATGCCGCGCTCGCCCGGAGTCCCACTCGAGAATGGCAGAGTCCATCTACCGAGAGATTGGCGGTCGTGAGGCGGTCGAAGCCGTCGTCGACGACTTCTACGACCGGGTGCTGTCGGACGACGACCTCGTCGGCTACTTCGAGGGGTACGACATGCAGGAACTCCGCGCCCACCAGGTGCAGTTCGTCAGTTCCGTCGCCGGCGGTCCCGCCGACTACTCCGGCCAGGACATGCGCGAGGCGCACGACCACCTCGACATCGCGGAGGCGGACTTCGACGCCGTCGCGACGTACCTCGAAGGGGCACTCCGTGACAACGGCGTCGGGGAGGAGAACGTCGATGCCATCATGACGGAGGTGGCCGCGCTGAAGGCCCCCGTCCTCGACCGGTAGGGCTACTCCGCTCGCTCGCCGGGGTCCTGCTGTGGGACCTGGTCGGTCGCGTCGGCGTCGCCGTCGTGCCCGACGAGGCCGCTGTTCCCCGCCGAGAGCCCCATCGACCGGAGGCGTTCCGGGGAGAGTTCCCGGGCCGACTGGTCGCCGTTGACGGTCACCCCGCTGGTGACGATGGACTGGACGCCCTCCTCGACGGTCATGTCGATGTCGACGACCCGGGAGCGGTCGACGTGGAGGACGTACCCACCCATCACCGGGTTCGGGGCCATCGGCATGAACAGCGTCACCATGTCCGGGTGACCCGCCGCCTGTTCGACGTTGCTCGGCGTGTCGGCCGTGACGAACGCGATGGTATACGACCCCTTGGTGGGGAACTCGACGAGTTTCACGTCCTGAAAGCTGTCCACGTCGCTCTCGACGACCACCTCGCTCATCTGGCGGAACCCGGAGTAGATGGAACCGACGGCGGGGATGCGCTCCATCCCCTCGTGGAACACGTCGGCGAACCTGCCGTTCGTGGGTTCGGTGTTGGCGACGACGCCGACGACCAGCGTCGCCCCGAACACCACGACGATGGCGGCAACCTTCACGAACGCCCGGTCGACCTGCGTGTCGGCCTTGACAAACCCGAGCGACGTCGCGAGGACGTTCACCATCGGGTCCATCGTCTTCGAGACGAAGTTGACGATGGCCGCGAGGACGACCACCGTCACCAGAATCGGGATGACCAGCGCCGCGCCCGTGACCATCCAGTCCCGGACGCGCTGGCGCATCCCCTTCCGTAACTCCACAGTCCCGACATCACCGTCGTCCAGCCCCATGTACGTCGTATTCCAGTGCACAGACTAAAAGTCGTAGGGCCTGCAATCGGGGTTCCACACCCCGGTGGAATTATATTCGAGCGACGGAATACGTATCCTAGTGAGCGTCAACGTCGAGTCCCGCGTCGTCGCCCCCGGCCACGACGCCTACGTGGACGAAGCCTGGGACCTGAAAGAGCGCATTCGCACGGGGGAGGGGGTCCTCAAGCAGCGACGCGGGTTCTTCACCGACGCCTACCGCCGCTCGACGGTCTACTGCTACGTCTGCGAGGACGAACTGGTCGCGTTCGCCGCCACCCGTCGCGACGGCTACATCCTCTTTCTCGCCGTCACCCCCGAGTACCGCGGCAGCGGCTACGGGAAACGCCTCGTGGCCACCGTCGCCGACAACCACTCCTCGGTGACCTGCCACGCCCGGACCACGAACCACAACGCCCTCGACTTCTACGAACACCTCGGCTTCGAGGTCAAGCGCCGCGTCAACGGCTACTACGAGGACGGCGGCGACGCCTACTACCTCAGCCTCGGCGAGGCCGGCTTCCGCGACAAGCTCTCGCGGTTCATGGGCTTCTAGAACGCACCGTTTTCCTCGTCGGGAGTTGAGCGCGAGCCCCTCGGTTTCGAGCGCACCCGAGAGGCTCTTGAAGACGTAGTCGGGCCGGGCGTACCCCTCGGCGTCCGCGAGTGCGACGGTGTGCATCTCGAGGAGGGACGCCGCTGGCGCCGATGAGGGTGCCGAGGGTCAGAACAGGCCGCGGAGCGACGCGGCGAGGTCGGCGAAGAAGTGCTCGATGCCGCCCGTGTCCGCCGTCGGGTCGGTGCCGATGTCGTCCTCGTGGGCGTCGTCGTACCCGTCGCCGTCGGTGTCAGTCACGGCGAGGTCCGTGTCGAGGCCGTCCTCGATGCCGTCCGGGAGGCCGTCGCCGTCCGTGTCCACGCGCAGTGGGTCGCTCCCCCGCGTGGTCTCGTTACCGTCCGAGAGGCCGTCACCGTCCGTGTCGTCCGCCAGCGGGTCCGTCGGACCGTCGCGCTCGGTACCGTCGTCGAGGCCGTCGCCGTCCGTGTCCGTCTCCGTCGGGTCAGTGCCGACGTCCACCTCGCGGCCGTCGTCGAGGCCGTCGCCGTCCGTGTCCACGCGCAGTGGGTCGCTCCCGATGTCGACCTCCTCGCCGTCGGGCAGGCCGTCGCCGTCCGTGTCCGCGACGACGGGGTCCGTCCCGCGGTCGAGTTCCGCTCCGTCGTCCAGACCGTCACCGTCCGTGTCCGCGCGGGTCGTACTGGTCGGGCCGGCGGACTCCGCGGCGTCGTCGAGGCCGTCGTCGTCCGTGTCCGCCGCGGTCGGGTCGGTGCCGACGTCCGCCTCGAACGCGTCGTCCAGACCGTCGCCGTCCGTGTCGGTCTTCCTTGGGTTGCTCCCCCGGTCGACCTCGTCGCCGTCCGGGAGGCCGTCACCGTCCGTGTCCGGCGTGAGCGGGTCCAGTTCCATCCGGACTTCGCTCCCGTCGTTCAGCCCGTCGCCGTCCGTATCGTTCGAGGTGGGGTCGGTCCCGCGGTCGTACTCGTCGCGGTCGGTGAGCGTGTCGTCGTCCGTGTCGCCGACGAGCGGGTCGCTCCCGATCTCGACCTCGGTGCCGTCGCTCAGGTCGTCGCCGTCCGTGTCGGGCGTCAGTGCGTCGGTCCCGAGGGCGCGCTCCTCGGTGTCGGGGAGGCCGTCGCTGTCGCTGTCCGCGACGACGGTCGAGGTGAACAGCGAGCGGTCGTCGGGGACGGGCGGGGCGTCGCTCCCGTCGACGTACCGGTCCAGCCACGGGCCGAAGGAGTCCCCGCCCACGTCGACGACGATGCCGCGGAAGGCGTCGTAGGTGAGCACCTCGTCGTGGGTGTTCATCCGGTAGAAGACGTCCTGGAAGGAGGCCTCGCCCCCGGTCTCCTCGCGGAGGCGGGCGTCGAGCGCCGCGACGACGCGACGACCCTTGGTGTACTTCGTGTGCCAGTCCGCCCACGTGTCCGGGTCGGTGAGCGTCGCGCCCGCGTCCCGGTCGGTCGTCACGCGTCGGTGGAACTCCGCGTACGAGATGTCACCGTTGTGGAGGCCGATGAGGTACTCGTAGTAGTCGGCGCTCCCCTCGACGACCCAGCCCATCTCGCCGGTGTGGGCGAACGCCTGGCGCGTGTGGACGTACTCGTGGACGGTGACCAGTTTCCAGACGCCGGCCTCGACGGTGACGTCGTGTTCGCCGCCGGTCGGGTTCCCGCTCGCCCAGCCCGCGTACCGGGGGATGGAGGGGACGTAGAAGAGGTTCACCCGGTCGTCGCGGGCTCCGACGGCCAGCCCCTCGTTGGCGGCGTGCAGGACGTCGAACAGTTCGTCGGTCCCGTGTCGCATACCGGCCTCGTCCGAGACGACGACGCGGAACTCCTGGTCGGTCGACCGGTCGCTCGTCTCGGTGGTCTCCCCGAGCAGTGCCATCGTCGACCCGACGGTCCCGGACTGGTTCGGGCCGAGCGCTACCTGTGCGTCGTAGTCGGGGGCGCTCCCCCAGTAAGACCAGCTGAGGTAGCCGCTGACGTCCCAGCGGTCGACGAGCATCCAGTCGGGGCCGGAGGGGACGTCCGGGTCGCTCCCCAGGTCGACGACGTACGTGATGGACGACGGCGACCCGCCGGACCACTCGTAGGTCCCCTCGCCCGTGCGCCCGAACCCGTCGGTCGACTCGACCCGGACGCCGTCCGGGAGGTCCGCGGTCAGGCTGGCGAGGTTCGACGGGGTCCGGACGACCATGCGGACGCGGACCGCCCCGCCGTCGACCCGCGTGACCTCGTACCGGGCCGCGATTGTCCCGCCGCTCGTCCCGACAGGGGCGAGCGAGGCCGTCTCTGGCGCGGCCGTGCTGAAGCCACTAGCTGTCGACGCGTTCGAGAGCGGGGAGGCCGCCGGGGCAGCGCCGGACGCCGCCACCGGGACGGCCGCCCCGCTGGTCACGAGGAGGAGTACGAGGAGATACGTGGCCGCCGAACGAATCATTGGTCTATCGTATAATCACAGATTCCTGAATGTTTCGGCTATGAACCCGACGCCTTCATACCGCCTCGCCCGGACGGATTGATAGATGGACCAGCGGACGCGCGAGTACCTCCGGGGACGCTTCGGCGACCACTACCGGCGGGGCTCGGTCGACCTGCCGCCCGCCGCCGACGAACGCGAGTGGGGGCACATCCCCTTCACGGCGGGCGAGGGGACGACGATGGTCCGCCACCAGTCGCACCTCGACATCGGGGCGCTCGACGCCTTCCTCGCCAGCGAGCGCCCCCGCCACGTCTACTTCTCCGCGGGCCGGTACGCCGACCCGAGCGCCGGGTCGATGGACGAGAAGGGCTGGCGCGAGTCGGACCTCGTCTTCGACCTCGACGCCGACCATCTGCCGGGGGTCGACCCGGAGGCCGACTCCTACGCGTCGATGCTCGCGACGTGCAAGGACGCCCTCTACGCCCTGCTGGACTTCCTCGAGGACGACTTCGCCTTCGAGGACCTCACCGTCGTCTTCTCGGGCGGACGGGGCTACCACGTCCACGTCCGCGACGAGTCGATACGGGGGCTGGGTCGCGACCAGCGCCGCGAAATCGTCGACTACGTGCGCGGCATCGGCCTGGACGACGTGACCCAACTCACCCGCACCGAGACGGTGTCGGGGATGGGCCTGAAGAACCCCGTCGAGAAGCGCACCCTCCACACCGACGGCGGGTGGGGCCGGCGGGTCCACCGCCGACTGCTCGCCGTCGCCGACGAGGTGCGCGAACTGGACGAGGACGAGGGGGTCGCCCGCCTCCGCGAGTACGACGGCATCGGCGAGAAGGGCGCGACGACGCTCCAGAAGGCGATGACGGACAACTACGACGCGCTGCGAGCGGGCAACCTCGAAGCCGCGGGGCAGTACACCCGGAAGCTCGCGGGGCTGCTGTTCGAGGACGCCATCGCCGAGGAGGGCGCGCCCATCGACGAGCCCGTGACGACGGACATCAACCGGCTCATCCGCCTACCCGGGAGCCTCCACGGAGGGAGCGGCCTCGCGGTGCGCCACATCGAGCGCGACGAACTGGACGACTTCGACCCGCTGGTCGACGCCGTCCCCGAGACGTTCCGCGGGCACGACATCACCGTCGAGACGGACGCGGCGCGGGTGGTCGAACTCGACGGGGAAACGTATAATATCTCGGAGGGAATCAACACCGTGAAGGAGAGCGTGGGCGTCTTCCTGATGGCACGCGGTCACGCGCGGAAGTCCACCGAAGCGGAGTAACCAGTGTACCACACCCAATGAACCTCGACGAACTCCAATCGGTCCAGAGCCGGGAGCGACAGACCGACAGCCTCCAGCAACTCCGCGAGTCGTTCTACGAGGAGGCCGGCCGCTTCATCGCTCAGCTCCGCGAGGAGCGCGAGCGGGCCGCGGAGGCCGCCGAGGACCCCTTCGACGCCCCCGAGGTGCGGCGGCTCACCGACGACATCAAGACCGCAGAGCGCACCGTCGAGGCCATCTACGAGCGCCGTATCGGCAAGCTCGTCAAACAGGCGAGCCTCGACGCCGCGGGCATGGCCGCCGACGCGTCGGGACTCACCACCGAGGAACTGGACGTGTTCGAGCGACTGGTCGACACCATCGAGGCCAACCGCGCGCACGTCCTCGACGAAGTCGTCGCGGGCGACCCCACCGAATCGACGGACCGGTCGTCGGAGGGGACGGCGACGGAGGCGGACGACACCTCGCCGGTCGACTCCGTGGAGGGCGACCCCTCGCGGAAGGCCGGGCGGCCCCCCGAGACGCCGAGCGACGCGAGCGACGTCGGAGCCGACGCCGGGGCGGACCCCTCGGACGAACCGACCACTGAGAGCGTCAGCGCGGCGGACGTGATGGGTGGCGACGTGCCGAGCGACCCCACGGGGTCGGAGGAAGGCACCGACCCGTCCCCCGCCGAGGTACCGCCGGATGCGGGGGCCGACCCGACGGGGCAGGCGGCCCGCGACAGCGAGAGCCGGCAGGTGCCCCCGGACACGCCGTCGGAGACGGACGCCGCACGCGCGCCCACCGCCGCGCCGGAGACGCCCGACGACGGACGGACGCCCGACGTGGAGGGCGATTCGGACGAACCCGACCAACGGGACGCCGTCGAACGGACGACGGTTCGCATCACGCAGGACGTCGGCGAGATTCTCGGCATCGACGAGCGCTCCTACACCCTCGCGAGCGAGGACGTGGTGACGCTCCCGAGCGCCAACGCCGAACCTCTCCTCCAGCGGAACGCCGCCGAACGGCTGGACTGAGCGGCGGACTTCCGCTGGATAGCCCGGGCGCCGCTTTCCGAGCCACCTATTCGACGTATCGGGCGGGACGCGAGAGACCGAACTCGCCGGCCGACTCCGCCACGACACCCTTCTTCGTGTAGATGTCGGGTTTGTAGCACAGTTTGTGGGTCACCCGGTGTTCGTCCCGGAGGTGGTCCCGTACTCGACCGACGTCGTCCCTGTCGAAGTAGTTGGGCGTATAGACCGTCAGAACGTAGTCGTCGTACACCGAGAGCGCCTCGTACCCGAACCCGGTCATCGCTTTCACCGCCCAGATGGTGCCGGCTTCGGCGTCGGCGACGAGTTTGGGCCACAGTTCGTCGACTCGTTCCGCGGACCCGGTGACCTGCCACTTGCCGATGGTGAGTTCCCTGTCGAGTGCCTCCCGGTCGAGTTCCCGGACGGCCTCGGTCTCCGCCGGCGGGAGGTCCTCGGCCGTGAGTTCCTCTGCTGGCGTGACGTCGTGTTCGGCGAAGTACGCCTCGCCTCCAACCGTCGACGAATCGCTGACGTCACGACTCCGGAGCCAGTACTCCCCCTCTTCGGTGATTTCGAGCGGTGATCGCATCTCCGGTCGACGCTCTCGCGGGCGAAACGACAACCTTCGCCAGACGGGGCGAAAGTGAAACTGTAGTTGCCGTCGTCGGACCCTCCTCCCGGCCCCTCGAATGGCGAGCGACTCTCAACGCGTGTCCAACAGTGGCTCGAACGAATCGCGGACTATCAGAATCCCGCGGGCCGATACTCGGTCGGGACGACCCGAAGGGATCGATCGTCCGATACCAGCGTCCGACAGGTTCGATAGGGAGTCAGCGTCCGCGCGAACGAGCGAAGCGAGTGAGTGCGGTTCACCGGTTCCGAGCGTAAGCGAGGAACCGGCCCTTTTTCGTGGAGGGTTTTGCGCCGAGCGGTGGCGGCGAAGCCGCCACCCGAGGCGTAAAACGGTCCTATTGGAAGGTCCGACTGACCTGTTCGCGGTCCTCGGGGCTCTCGCCGCGGTTGAACCGTTCCTCGATTTCGGCGTAGCGCTGGCGGGTCTCCTCGGTGACGCTCGCCTGCACTTCGTCCAGCGCCTCCTCGAAGTGGTCCATCGTGATGCGGACGTTGCCGACGGTGCCCTCGATGTCGTCGTCGTCGACCGACCGGATGAACTCGCGGGTGGCGACGAGTGCCGCCTCGCGGCAGACGGCCTCGATGTCCGCGCCGACGTAGCCCTCCGTTCGCCGCGCGAGCTGATCGAGGTCGATGCCGTCTGCGAGGGGTTTGTTGCGCGTGTGAACCTCGAAGATCTTCTTGCGCGCGTCCTCGTCGGGAACGGGCACGTGGACGTGCCGGTCGAGTCGCCCGGGGCGCAGGAGCGCCGAGTCGATGAGGTCCGGTCGGTTCGTCGCCGCGACGATGACCACGTCCTCCAACTCTTCGAGGCCGTCGAGTTCCGTCAGGAGTTGTGAGACGACGCGTTCGCCGACGCCCGAGTCGCTCATGTTGCGGCCGCGCTGGCCCGCGATGGAGTCGATCTCGTCGAAGAACACCACCGTGGGGGCGTTCGCGCGGGCCTTCTCGAAGACGTCGCGGACGCCCTTCTCCGACTCGCCGACGAACTTGTTCAGCAGTTCGGGCCCTTTGATGGAGATGAAGTTCGAGTTCGCCTCGTTGGCCACCGCTTTGGCGAGCAGCGTCTTCCCCGTCCCCGGCGGGCCGTAGAGGAGGACGCCCTTCGCGGCCTCCATGTCCATGGCCTCGAAGACCTCGGGGTAGTCGAGCGGCCACTGGATGGTCTCGCGGAGGCGCTCTTTGGTGTCTCCGAGTCCGCCGACGTCCTCCCACGTCACGTCCGGGACCTCCACGAACACCTCGCGGAGCGCACTGGGCGTGATGCCCTTCAGCGCGTTGCGGAAGTCCTCCTCGGTGACCCGCAGCGAGTCGAGCACCTCGGCGTCGATCTCGTCCTGTTCGAGGTCGATCTCGGGGCGGATGCGCCGGAGCGCGTTCATCGCGCTCTCCTTGGCGAGCGACTCGAGGTCGGCCCCGACGAACCCGTGGGTGTTCTCGGCGTACATGTCGAGGTCCACGTCGTCGGTCAGGGGCATCCCGCGCGTGTGGACCTGCAGGACTTCCTTGCGGCCGTCCTTGTCGGGGACGCCGATCTCGATCTCGCGGTCGAAGCGCCCGCCGCGGCGCAGCGCCGGGTCGAGGGCGTCGAGGCGGTTGGTCGCGCCGATGACCGTGACCTGCCCGCGCTCTTCGAGGCCGTCCATCAGCGAGAGGAGCTGGGCGACGACGCGGCGTTCCACGTCACCGCTCGTCTCGCCGCGCTTGGGCGCGATGGAGTCGATCTCGTCGATGAAGACGATGGCGGGGGCGTTGTCGGCTGCCTCCTCGAAGATCTCGCGGAGCTGTTCTTCGGACTCCCCGTAGTACTTCGACATGATCTCCGGCCCGGAGATGTCCGTGAAGTAGGCGTCTATCTCGTTGGCGACGGCCTTCGCCATCAGCGTCTTGCCGGTGCCGGGCGGGCCGTGGAGCAGGACGCCCTTCGGCGGTTCGATGCCCAGCTGGCGGAACAGCTCCGGGTGGCGCATCGGGAGTTCGATCATCTCCCGGACCTGCTCGAGTTCGTCGTCGAGGCCGCCGATGTCCTCGTAGGTGATGGAGGGGCCGCCCTCCGCACCGCCCACGGTCCGGCCCGCGGCGATCTGCTCGGCGGGCTTCTCGCTGACGTGAACCTCCGTCGTGTCGGTGACGACGACGGTCCCCTTGGGTTCGGTCTCCGCGACCTTCAGGGGGATGCGCTGGCCCGACATGCTCGACAGGGGGCCGAGGCCGAGCGAGAAGGGGACCGTCTGGCCCTTCGTGACGGCCTGCCCGCTGAGTTTGTCGCGGATGTGGCCGCCGATGTTGCCCCGGATGCGCAGGCTCTGGGGGAGGGCGACGGTGACGCTCTTCGCGGGTTTCACGTCGGCCTTCTCGACTTCGACGCGGTCGTCGATGCCGACGCCGGCCTCCTGCCGGAGGCGGCCGTCGATGCGGATGACTTCCTCACCCTCGTCCTCCGGGTAGCCCGGCCAGACGCGCGCGACGGCACGTCCGTCGCCGCCGCTGATGAGGATGTAGTCACCGTTCTCCAGGTCGAGGTCGGCCATCGCGCCGCGCGCGATGGCGGCGAGGCCGCGGCCCGCGTCCTTCTGCTTGAGTGGTTTGACGGTGAGCTTCATTGTCGTACTTCGACGGTGACGACGCCGTTTTTGATAAACGCTTCCGCGTCACCCTCGGGAACCTCGAACTCGTACTGCTGGTCGCCGACCACGAGCATGACCGTCCCGTCGACGACGTCCACGTGCGCGTCGCTCGCCGACCCGAGGTCGATGGCGAACACCACCGTGTCGTCGTAGTCGTACCGGGAGATCGGCCCATCGCTCTCGACGAACCGCTGCTGACTGCTCATATACTAACCCCATGTTAGTCCGCTTAGAATATAAACCTTCGCCACGCAAACCGCACGACTGCGGTGGGCCGGCCGAATTTCGGTCGAAATGCAGTTCCGGCGTGCGGTTCCCTCCCGCGACGGGGTGCGACCCGTCCGCGCGTTTAAGTCGGTCGTGGCCGCAGACCGGGCATGGAGACGGTGTCACACCACGGGCGGACGACGGCGTACCGGCGGACCGACTTCGGCGACGGCGACCCGGTGGTGTACGTCCACGGTAGCGGCGGGATCCACGAGATATGGGTCCACCAGTACGGGAATCGGGGGGACCGGCCCGCTGTCGCCCTCGACCTGAGCGGCCACGGCGAGAGCGACGACGTCGACACCCCCGCCGGGCCGGAGACCCTCGACGCGTACGCCGAGGACGTCGTCGCCGTCGCCCGCGAGACGGGCGCGACGGCTCTCGTCGGTAACTCGCTCGGGGGAGCGGTGATTCAGCACGTCGCCCTCGAACGCGACTTCGACGCCGAGGCCCTCGTCCTCTGTGGCACGGGCGCGAAACTCGGCGTCCACGACGAGTTGAAACGCCGACTCGCGGACGACTTCGACGCCGCCATCGAGATGGTCCACGGCGACGACATGCTCTTTCACGACGCCGGCCCGCAGGCCGTCGCGGACTCGAAGGAGACGATGCGCGCTGTCGGGCGCGAGGTGACCGAGCGGGACTTCCTGACCTGTGACGCCTTCGACGTGCGCGACCGAGTGGGCGACATCGACACCCCCTCGCTCGCCATCACGGGCGAACACGACCGGCTGACGCCCGTGAAGTACCACGAGTACCTCGCCGAGCACCTCCCGGACTGCGAACTCGCCGTCGTCGAGGGCGCCGCACACCTCTCGATGCTCGAACGGGGCGAGTCGTGGAACGAGGCCGTCGACGGATTCCTCGCCGGGCTGGAGTGAGGGTCAGCCCTCAGCGAAGGGCGAGGTACGGCCCCAGCGCGACCAGCAGTGCCGCCAGCGCACGCTTCAGTCGAATCGCGTCGACCGAGTGGGCCACCCGCCAGCCCACGACCACCCCGACGAGTTCGGGGACGCCGACGAGCACCGCGAGTTCCGGCGAGACGGCCCCCCGGACCAGATAGCCCGCCGTGGCGAACGCCGCGATGAACACCGACTGCACCTGCGCGATGGCCACCGACTGGAGCATCGGCGCCCCGACGGCGACGAGGAGGGGGACGGCGAGGACGGGGCCGCCGACGCCGAGCAGACCGCTCAGGACGCCGACGCCGAACCCGAGCGTGCCGACGACTACCATCCCGGGCGTCGAACCGTCGGTCCCGCCCCCCGGCGAGACCCGCGAGCGCCACCAGACGAGGACCCCCGAGAGCGCCACGACGATGCCGAGGAGGACGCCGTAGCCCTCCGTCGAGACGAATCCATTGAGCCAGACGCCGACGAGGGCACCGACGATACCCGCGACGCTCAGGGCGACGGCCGCCCGCCGGCCCCACGGGTCGGCGAGTTCTCCCGAGCGTGCGTACGCGAGGGCACCGAGGACGCCCGTGGCGACGAACGTGGCGCTGGCCGTCCCGGCGACCGTCGCCGGGTCGGCACTCGTCAGCGCGTAGAGCGCGATGGTGACGAAGACGCCGCCCGGTCCGACGGCCGTGATGCCGACTCCCCCGAGGAGGGCGACGACGACCAGTACGACCGCGACGGGGGCGGGCGGCAGCGTCATCTAGAACCCGCCGCCGAGGATGGCGCTGAAGACGCCCTCGGCCGAGGAGACGGCGAGGTACACCGACAGCACGACCAGCAGGACGTTCGCCGCGTTCAGCCACCTGCCGTTCCGGTGTTCGCCCATCGTATCGCGGTCGTTGACCGCCCAGAACAACAGTGCGGCGGTGATGGGCAGGCCGACGACGCCGTTGTACGCCGGGAAGAGGATGATCATGTCCACCACGCTCAGGCCGAAGACGGCGTGGACCACCGGCGAGAGACTGCCGATGGCCACGAGCGCGACGTAGACGAGTTTGAAGCGCTTGTCGTCGGCGGAGACGTCCATCCCCATCGCCTGCGGAATCATGTACGCGGGCGTCCACATGATGGGGACGATGCTGTTGAACGCGGCGGCGAGTGCGCCGACGAGGAACAGCACGAGCGCCCACTCGCCGAGTATCTCCGCGAGCACCAGTCCGGGCGTGATGAACGTGTCCAGTTGCGTGACGCCCGCGGGTCGCAGGACGGCCGCGGTCGCCACGATGATGGCGATGGTCGTGATGCCGCCGACGATGTAGCCCACCGTCAGGTCACGGCGCATCGTGGGAATCGCCGACGCGTCCACCCAGCCCTTCTGGCGGACGAGGATGGACTCGAGGAAGAAGTTGGGCCACAGCGCGGTGGTCCCGAGGATGGCCGCCGCGAGCGTCAGCGCGCCCGGTCCCGGAATCGACGGGACCGCCCCGGCGACGATGCCGCCGATGTCGGGCGCGGAGATGCCGGCGACGAGGACGTACGCGACTAGCAGACCGATCATCATGCCGGTCATCAGCTTCTCGATCCAGTCGTAGCCGACGATGCCGACAACGATGGCGGCCGCGCCGGTGACGAGTGCGAGCGGTTGCCAGCCGACGGCCCCGCCGATGAGCACCTCGATGCCCTTGCCGACCGCCGCGGTCAGTTCCAGACACCACGCGACACACCCCACCGAGAGCAACACGGCGATACCCGTCGCCGGGCCGCGTCCCAGTTTCCGTCTGACGAACACCATCAGCGGTTCGCCGAAGATGCCGAGGCGGGCGCTCATGTCCTGGGCCATGAAGCCGAGCAGGACCGCCCCGCCGACCGCCCAGATGAGCGCGTAGCCGAACTGCACGCCCGCGGAACTCGCGATGAACACGGACCCCGAGCCGAAGTAGCTCGCGACCATGACGAACCCGAGTCCGTACTTCTCGAAGAACTCCGAGACCGATGCGACACCGAATCCCCGTGAGGAGGACGTGACGTTGTCTCCTACCATATGATAGATGAATCTCCGTAGTCGTGACGTCGCTCGCGTCGGCAGTCGTCTGCCGGTCGGGTCGGTTGGCGGGACCCGCCGCCGACCACAGTCACGTCGTTACCCACTCGTGGCTCCCGGATACGAGCCTAGCTTGCGAACTCTCCACCCCCCCTATCGGTCGATGACGAGGTCCTCGTCGCGTCGCGCGGCCCACACGTCGATGTAGTGCGCCCAGTACCCGGACAGCGGTTCGTAGCGGTCCGCCAGTCGGTCGAGTGCCTCGGCCGTCGGGTCGTCCCCGTGCCCGTAGAGGTCCCCGACGGTCGACCGGAGTTCGTACTCGTCGGCCGGGGGGCGTTCCATCCGACCGAACCCGCGGAGGGCGACGAACTCGGCCATCCGCGCGTCGAACCCCCAGAGGTCCTCCAGTCGGGAGACGAGTCGCGACGTCGGGAGCGTCGAGAGGGGTTCCTCGGCGAACGCCTCGGTGGCCGCGAGCACCGTCCGCGCCTTCGTCCCGTCCAGAAGCGATCCGACCGCCTCGCTGCGCGCGCGAACCATCTCCGGGGCGGGGAACAGCGCCAGCCTGTCCCCCCCGTCCCGGTCGACCATCCGCCCGCAGGCCGCGACGAGGTCGCGTTTCTGGGCCCGAGCTACCGTCGTCGGGGTCCGCTTCGAGAGCGCCGCCCACACCGCCGCCGCGTAGGGCGAGGGGAACCGGACCTGGTGGTACCCCCACAGTTCCTCGACGACCGGGCCGAACACGGCGTCCTCGTCTGCCGCGGCGTACAGCGGACCGAGGTCGTCGGCCAGCGAGAGGAACGCCCCGACGGCGTCCGCGACGATGCGCTCGTCGCCCGATGACTCCAGCCACTCTACCTCCCCGACGAGTCGGTTTCCGACCCCCTCCCGGACCGTGACGACGTACGGGTAGCCGTCGGCGTACCCGCCGGTGACGAGTCGGTCGTCCCGGCACCGGACGTCGTCCGCACAACACGGCGACCGCGCGAGGACGGCCAGCGACTGCCGGAGGTCGAACGGTTCTGTCGCCCGCAGTTCCATACTGTCACCCACACCGGGTCACAACTTAGGTCCTCGCCTCGGGGTTGGGGAGTCAGAAAATCGGGGAACCTGTGGGAGTCCCCACCCGCCGCCTTCAGTGAACCGCCTCGGGGTCAAGCCCCGAGGCACTCGCCTTGTCACTTCAGTAGAGGCCCTCCAGGTCCGCCTCGACGTGGCTGTGTTCGTCGGCGGGGAACGCCCCCGACTCGACGGCCTCGAGGTACGACTCGACCGCCCGCGTCATCTCCGCCCGGGCGTCCCCGAACTGTCGGGCGAACGGCGGCGTCCACGTCGAGAGACCCACGACGTCGTGGAAGACCAGTACCTGCCCGTCGCAGTCCGGGCCGGCCCCGATGCCGATGGTCGGGACGTCGAGTTCCTCGGTGAGCGCCGCCGCGAGGTTCGCGGGGACGTGTTCGAGGACGAGGGCGAACGCACCCGCCGCCTCGTGTGCGCCCGCGAGGTCGACAATCTCATCGGCGGCCGCCTCGGTGGTTCCCTGCCGGGTGTACCCGCCGAGTTGGTTCACCCGCTGTGGGGTGAGACCGAGATGGGCCATCACGGGGATGCCCAACTGGACCAGTCGCTCGGTCAGGGCGACGGTGTGCGGTCCCGATTCGAGTTTCACCGCGTCCGCGCCCGCCTCCTTCAGCATCCGCCCGCAGTTCCTGACGGACTCCGCCTCGTCGACGCCCACCGAGAGGAAGGGCATGTCGGCGACGACGAGTGCCTCGTCGACGCCCCGCGCCACGCTGGCGGTGTGACTCGCCATCTCGTCGACGGTGACGGGGAGCGTCGTCTCGTGGCCGAGGACGGCGTTCCCGAGGCTGTCGCCGACCAGAATCACGTCGACGCCTGCCTCGTCCACGAGGGCGGCGGTGGGCGCGTCGTAGGCGGTCAGCATCGTGATGGGGGCAGACCCCGCCTTCGCACGGAGGTCCGTGACAGAGGGCATAGTGACCGTCCAGCACACGTGGAGTAAACGCCACCGGTCCGCGCCCGTAACGAACGGTTCT